>NZ_JAPHEH010000003.1:1877-5469 GCF_029607905.1 Thiovibrio frasassiensis | reverse complement strand
CCTGTTCAGATATTAAACTGGAGAGTTTGATCCTGGCTCAGATTGAACGCTGGCGGCGTGCTTAACACATGCAAGTCGAACGAGAAAGGGACTTCGGTCCTGAGTAGAGTGGCGCACGGGTGAGTAACGCGTAGGTAATCTACCTCTGCATCTGGGATAACACTTCGAAAGGGGTGCTAATACCGGATACACTTATGGACCGCAAGGTCTATAAGGAAAGGAGACCTCTCCTTGGAAGTTTCTGTGTAGAGATGAGCCTGCGTCCCATTAGCTAGTTGGTAGGGTAATGGCCTACCAAGGCTACGATGGGTAGCGGGTCTGAGAGGATGATCCGCCACACTGGAACTGAAACACGGACCAGACTCCTACGGGAGGCAGCAGTGAGGAATATTGGACAATGGGCGAAAGCCTGATCCAGCGACGCCGCGTGAGTGATGAAGGCCTTTGGGTCGTAAAGCTCTGTCAGCAGGGAAGAACGGCCGTGTGGTTAATACCCATGCGGATTGACGGTACCTGCAGAGGAAGCACCGGCTAACTCCGTGCCAGCAGCCGCGGTAATACGGAGGGTGCGAGCGTTAATCGGAATTACTGGGCGTAAAGGGCGCGTAGGCGGCCGATCAAGTCAGGTGTGAAAGCCCACGGCTTAACCGTGTGAAGTGCATCTGAAACTGGTCGGCTTGAGTATCGGAGAGGAAAGTGGAATTCCCGGTGTAGAGGTGAAATTCGTAGATATCGGGAGGAATACCGGTGGCGAAGGCGACTTTCTGGACGAATACTGACGCTGAGGCGCGAAAGCGTGGGGAGCAAACAGGATTAGATACCCTGGTAGTCCACAGCTGTAAACGATGTGCACTAGATGTAGGGGAGTGTTGACCTTTCCTGTGTCGTAGCTAACGCATTAAGTGCACCGCCTGGGGAGTACGGCCGCAAGGTTAAAACTCAAAGGAATTGACGGGGGCCCGCACAAGCGGTGGAGTATGTGGTTTAATTCGACGCAACGCGCAGAACCTTACCTAGACTTGACATCCCGGGAATTTTCTGGAAACAGTTAAGTGCTTTAGCAATAAAGAACCCGGTGACAGGTGCTGCATGGCTGTCGTCAGCTCGTGTCGTGAGATGTTGGGTTAAGTCCCGCAACGAGCGCAACCCTCGCCTTTAGTTGCCAGCATTCAGTTGGGCACTCTAGAGGGACTGCCGGTGTCAAACCGGAGGAAGGTGGGGATGACGTCAAGTCCTCATGGCCTTTATGTCTAGGGCTACACACGTACTACAATGGCCGGTACAAAGGGCAGCCACTCAGCGATGAGGCGCTAATCCCATAAAGCCGGTCTCAGTCCGGATCGCAGTCTGCAACTCGACTGCGTGAAGTTGGAATCGCTAGTAATCGTAGATCAGCATGCTACGGTGAATACGTTCCCGGGCCTTGTACACACCGCCCGTCACACCACGAGAGTTGGTTGTTCCAGAAGCGGTTGAGCTAACCTTCGGGAAGCAGGCTGCCAAGGAATGGTCGGTAATTGGGGTGAAGTCGTAACAAGGTAGCCGTAGGGGAACCTGCGGCTGGATCACCTCCTTTTAAAGGATGTACTTTCTGGCAACAGGAAGGCATACTTGGTCAACCCCATCTTTTACTCACTATTCAGTTTTGAATGATCGCTGTTTCGATCACTTAAAAGAAGAGAAATGAACGGGCCTATAGCTCAGTTCTGGTTAGAGCGCACGCCTGATAAGCGTGAGGTCACTGGTTCAAGTCCAGTTAGGCCCACCAGCTTATTAATGAAGAATGAAGAATGTAGAGAGCAGAAAGGTTCTACCTTTCTTGAATTTATATTGTGAACTTTTCATTTCGCTTGGTTGACCGGGGGTGTAGCTCAGTTGGGAGAGCGCCTGCCTTGCACGCAGGAGGTCATCGGTTCGATCCCGTTCACCTCCACCATTTTTTTGATGGTGGTACACTTAAGTCTGAAAGGTGGAAACCGGTTATTGGTTTTCAGCTTTGAGCCTTGAGCTCTGGCACTTTTTTGAGTGCGATTTGTAGATCTTTGATAATTGAATATTTTGTTGTTGTTGTACCCAAATAGCTGAGTATAAAAGATCAAGCGTTTTTTGGTCAAGCTACTAAGGGCAGACGGAGGATGCCTGGGTACCGGGAGGCGAAGAAGGACGCGGTAAGCTGCGATAAGCTTCGGGGAGCTGCTAACAGGCTTTGAACCGGAGATTTCCGAATGGGGAAACCCGGCCAGGGTTATACCTGGTCATCGTGCACTGAATACATAGGTGTAACGAGGCGAACGCAGGGAATTGAAACATCTAAGTACCTGCAGGAGTAGAAATCAATTTAGAGATTCCGTCAGTAGCGGCGAGCGAAAGCGGAACAGCCCAAACCGAGTCATTTATGGCTCGGGGTTGTGGGGCCCCGATATGGGATTGCGAATGGATAGCAGAAGGGTATGGAAAGGCCCACCACAGACGGTGATAGTCCGGTATGCGAAATCTTGAAGCACCCTAGGGTGTCCCCGAGTACCACGAGGCACGTGAAACCTAGTGGGAATCTGGGAGGACCATCTTCCAAGGCTAAATACTACCCGGTGACCGATAGTGAACTAGTACCGTGAGGGAAAGGTGAAAAGAACGGGGGGACCCGAGTGAAATAGAACCTGAAACCGTCTGTCTACAAGCAGTGGAAGCACGATGTCGCAAGACCGTGTAACCGCGTGCCTTTTGCATAATGAGTCAGCGACTTACCCTATGCAGCGAGGTTAAGCCGAAAGGTGTAGCCGTAGCGAAAGCGAGTCTTAATAGGGCGACAAGTTGCATGGGGTAGACCCGAAGCCGGGTGATCTATCCATGACCAGGGTGAAGCGAAGGTAATACTTCGTGGAGGCCCGAACCGATATAGGTTGAAAACTGTTCGGATGAGTTGTGGCTAGGAGTGAAAGGCTAATCAAACTCGGTGATAGCTGGTTTTCCTCGAAATATATTTAGGTATAGCCTCGCATGATGACTGACGGAGGTAGAGCACTGACAAGACTAGGGGTCCCCACAGGATTACCAACTCTTATCAAACTCCGAATGCCGTCAAGTTCAAGTGCGGGAGTCAGACTGCGGGAGATAAGTTCCGTGGTCAAAAGGGAAAGAGCCCAGACCATCAGCTAAGGTCCCTAAATGCATGCTAAGTGGTAAAGGATGTGGAACTGTTTAGACAATCAGGAGGTTGGCTTAGAAGCAGCAATCCTTTAAAGAAAGCGTAATAGCTCACTGATCGAATGGGTCTGCGCCGAAAATTCAACGGGGCTTAAGCATGCTACCGAAGCTATGGATAACGCGCAAGCGTTATGGTAGAGGAACATTGTAGTAACCTGAGAAGGTACACCGTAAGGAGTGCTGGAGGACCTACAAGAGCTTATGCTGACACGAGTAGCGAAAATGCGGGTGAGAAACCCGCACGCCGAAAACCTAAGGTTTCCTGAGTAAAGTTAATCTGCTCAGGGTTAGTCGGCCCCTAAGGCGAGGCCGAGAGGCGTAGTCGATGGAAAACGGGTTAATATCCCCGTACCATTTTATCAGCGTTTGAGCGAAGGGGGGACGCAGA
>NZ_JAPHEH010000003.1:0-1777 GCF_029607905.1 Thiovibrio frasassiensis | reverse complement strand
GGGTAGGTCATCCGGGCGTTGGTTGTCCCGGTTTAAATGTGTAGGCGGAGGACCCAGGCAAATCCAGGTCCTTGTTAACGCTGAGGCATGATGACGATGCGGTTTACCGCAATAAAGTGATTGATCCCATGCTGCCAGGAAAAGCCTCGTAGTGAGTTGATAAAGTGACCGTACCGTAAACCGACACAGGTAGGTAGGAAGAGTATTCCAAGGCGCTTGAGAGAACTCTGGTTAAGGAACTCGGCAAAATAACACCGTAACTTCGGGAGAAGGTGTGCCCTCGTAGCGTGAAGTGACTTGCTCATGGAGCGTAAGGGGGTTGCAGTGAAATGGGGGGAGCGACTGTTTACTAAAAACACAGGACTCTGCGAAGTCGAAAGACGCAGTATAGGGTCTGACGCCTGCCCGGTGCTGGAAGGTTAAGGGGAAATGTTAGTCGCAAGGCGAAGCTTTGAACCGAAGCCCCAGTAAACGGCGGCCGTAACTATAACGGTCCTAAGGTAGCGAAATTCCTTGTCGGGTAAGTTCCGACCTGCACGAATGGCGTAACGATTTCCCCACTGTCTCAACCAGGGACTCAGCGAAACTGTAACACCGGTGAAGATGCCGGTTACCCGCATCAAGACAGAAAGACCCCGTGCACCTTTACTATAGCTTGGCATTGGAGTTTGGAATAATTTGTGTAGGATAGGTGGGAGACTGTGAAGCAGGGACGCTAGTTCTTGCGGAGTCAACCTTGAAATACCACCCTGATTATTTTAGGCTTCTAACCACGACCCGTAATCCGGGTCTGGGACAGTGTCTGGTGGGTAGTTTGACTGGGGCGGTCGCCTCCTAAAGTGTAACGGAGGCGCGCGAAGGTTCCCTCAGGCTGATTGGAAACCAGCCGTAGAGTGTAAAGGCATAAGGGAGCTTGACTGCGAGACTGACAAGTCGAGCAGGTACGAAAGTAGGTCTTAGTGATCCGGCGATCCCGTATGGAAGGGTCGTCGCTCAACGGATAAAAGGTACGCCGGGGATAACAGGCTTATCTCCCCCAAGAGTCCATATCGACGGGGAGGTTTGGCACCTCGATGTCGGCTCATCGCATCCTGGGGCTGGAGCAGGTCCCAAGGGTTTGGCTGTTCGCCAATTAAAGCGGTACGCGAGCTGGGTTTAAAACGTCGTGAGACAGTTTGGTCCTTATCTGATGTGGGCGTAGGATATTTGAGGAGAGCTGTTCCTAGTACGAGAGGACCGGAATGGACGAACCGCTGGTGCTCCTGTTGTCTCGCCAGAGGCATGGCAGGGTAGCTACGTTCGGAAGGGATAACCGCTGAAAGCATCTAAGCGGGAAGCCTACTCCAAGATTAGATATCCCGTGGGATAACCCACCTAAAGGCTCGTTGAAGACTACAACGTTGATAGGCCAGATGTGGAAGTGTGGCAACACACGGAGCTTACTGGTACTAATAAGCCGTGCGGCTTGACCATTTTTTACTTTACAGTTGCGCTTGATCTTTTATGGCTTGGTCTTATTGGGGACAACAAACTGATATTCAATTATCTAAGTTTTTTTATATACCGCTGTAATCCGACGCCTTAAAAACGTTGGAGCTGAAAAGATTACTCTTTTCGGTGGTCATAGCGAGAGTGTAACACCCGTTCCCATTCCGCACACGGAAGTTAAGCCTCTCAGCGCCGATGGTACTGCCAGGGAAGCTTGGTGGGAGAGTAGGTCGCCGCCGATTCTTTTTTTGTAGTAAAACCCTTCCCCTCAAAAGGAAGGGTTTTTTTT
>NZ_JAPHEH010000002.1 GCF_029607905.1 Thiovibrio frasassiensis | reverse complement strand
CGAGATCTTGATCTCTTTAATGCAATAAAACTCCCCGAAGCCGAAGCTCCGGTTTCTTGGGGCCCATCTTTTACTTTATTTCACTATTCAGTTTTCAATGATCGCTGCGCCAAGCTTGCTGACCCGAAGTCAGTCTTGGCCTCCATCGTTGCGGAGAGCGGCAAATTAGTCGATCCGGCCCACCACGTCAACCCTATTTTTTACTTTTTATTCGCTAGACGCTAAAAAGCACAGTAATCCATTGAAATAAATTAGATATTTTCTTATTGACCCACCCCCATTGTTTGTGAATTAATACAGGTAGAGCCATTTTTCATACTATATAATGTAATAGACACGAGGCCAATTGCCTTAGGGGGTGATCATGCACGAAGCGCTCTTTTACACCCATCCCGCCGATTCCCCCGACCATGTCCGCTGC
Source organism: Thiovibrio frasassiensis (assembly GCF_029607905.1). Classification (NCBI taxonomy): domain Bacteria; kingdom Pseudomonadati; phylum Thermodesulfobacteriota; class Desulfobulbia; order Desulfobulbales; family Thiovibrionaceae; genus Thiovibrio; species Thiovibrio frasassiensis. The sequence continues at coordinate 35,438 of NZ_JAPHEH010000002.1, read as the reverse complement.
CTGCTCTGCAACCACCATTGCCTGATCGGCGATGGCAAGCGGGGAATCTGCAAGGTCCGGGAAAACCGGGGGGGGATTCTCTACAGCCTCAATTACGGCCGCCTGATCAGCGAGAACATCGACCCCATCGAAAAAAAACCCATCTTTCACCTCTTGCCCGGCTCGCTTTCCTATTCCATTGCCACGGTGGGCTGCAATTTCCACTGTAAACATTGCCAGAATTACGACATCTCCCAGTATCCCCAGCGCCACGGAGGAGAGATCCCCGGCACCCTGCGCACCCCGGAGGAAGTGGTAGAAGGTGCGCTGCGAAGCGGCTGCCAGTCCATCAGCTACACCTATGTGGAACCCACCATCTTCTACGAATTCGCCCTCGATACCGCGAAACTGGCACGGGCGGCAGGATTGAAGAACATCTTTGTCAGCAACGGCTACACTGGGCCCGAAGCAACCAGGGAACTGGCCCCGTATCTCGACGCCAACAATATCGACCTCAAGGGGTTTACCGACAAGTTTTACAAAGAGGTGTGCGGCGCCAAATTGCAGCCGGTCCTCGACACCATCCGGCTCATGAAGGAACTGGGGGTATGGGTGGAGGTCACCACCTTGGTTATTCCGGGCTGGAACGACGCAGATGACGAATTGCGTGACATCGCCCGCTTTATCCAAGGCATTTCCGCGGATATCCCCTGGCATGTCACCCGGTTCTGGCCAACATACATGATGACCGACCGGTCCCCCACCCCGCACCACACACTAGTCCGCGCCAGGGAGATCGGCCTGGCCGAGGGGCTGCATTATGTCTATGTCGGAAATATCCCCGGCGACACCGGGGAAAACACCCTCTGCCCCAAGTGTGGGAAACTGATCATAGAGCGGGCCGGCTTCTCAGTGCAACAGCAGCACATGACCAATGGCAACTGCAACTACTGCCAGGCGGCGATTGCCGGCATTTTTTAGGGGGAGGTCAGTATTCTTCCGCTCCTTTACCCGCAGGCCAGACAACCCTGCTTCGTTACGACCCGACTTACTCCCCTTAACCGCCCTCTCGGACAGCTGCGCAAAACACCTTCCGGGGCTCATCGAGATGGCTCCTTGCAGCCATGCTGGCGAGGTTAAGGCCTTGCGCAGAACCGGAGCCAAGCCCATACCGCCTCCGGCTTCTCCCGTAATTCTTATTGACGAAAAAGCGCTAATCAGTTTTAATACTTTGATTTTTACCTGAGGTTTGCAACCGACATATTTTCTCGTATAAAAGGGCACCTTAATCCTTGCTATATACTCTGTATCAACTCTTCGGCTGGCTCTTTTTCATTGTCATCTTCCCCTTTGCCTGTGTGTACCTTGCTTTCGCAGGCAAACATCGCCAAGGTCTCCGGCAACGCTTTGGTCATGTGGAAGATGTGCAACTTGACGAAGACAAACCCGTTCGCATCTGGCTGCACGCTGCATCTGTCGGCGAGATGCAGGTCGCCAAGGTATTGATCTCCGAATTCAAAAAACAGTTGCCTGAGGCGGCCATCGTCGTCTCCACCGGAAATCGGCACGGACTTGCCGTGGCGGAACAACTGCTGCCCGACGATGTCCCCTGTTTTTTTGCCCCGTTCGACCTCATCGGCATTGTCAACCGGGCCCTGGAAACAATCCGGCCCACGGTATATGTCTGCCTGGAAACAGAGTTATGGCCCAACATTATCCGGCAGGCGCAACATCACGGCGCGAAGCTCTTCCTCTTGAATGGCCGGCTTTCTAAAAAATCGTTTCGCGGCTACAAGAAGATAAAGGGGTTCATGCAGGATCTGCTCTCCTGTTTCATCAAGATTTCCGTCATCCAGGGTGATGATGCCAAGCGCTTCAGAGGGCTGGGCGCAGATCCGGCCAGCATCAGGATTCTGGGCAACGCCAAATACGATCAGGCAATGCTGCAGGCAGACCCGGCCATGCCCGAGCGTTATCGGCAGATGCTGAATATCCATCTTCAACAACCGGTATTTGTTACCGGCAGCACCCACACCGGCGAGGAAGCGATGCTGGTCGAAGTGTTTCGCTCCCTGCAACAGCGCCTCCCGGATCTGGTCTGGGTTATTGCCCCCCGGCATCTCCGGCGGCTTACCGAGGTTGAAAAGGTCTTGGAAGAGCAAGGGGTCGCCAGCATGCGCTTGCGCCAGGTACAGGAGCAAGGCCGCAGCACGGATGTGGTTTTGGTGGACACCATGGGAGAACTGGCCGGGCTGTATTCCGTTGCCACCTATGTCTTCTGCGGCGGAAGCCTGGTGGAGCGGGGCGGCCATAATGTCTTAGAGGCGGCGGCCTGGGGCACCCCTGTTTTTTACGGCCCCCACATGGGAGATTTTTCCGACGCGACGGCGCTGCTTGAGGCGGAAAACGCGGGGTTCTGCGTGAAAAACCCCAAGGAACTGGCCAGCATGCTTCTCTATTTTACTGAAAGACCGGAAGAATACGCCGTGACGGGACGAAGCGCCCTGAAGGTCGCAGGCCGGCAACAGGGTTCGGCCGCAAAACAGGTCGCCCTCATCAAAGAGGATCTGCATTCCGTATCGCACTCCTCTTGCGTGCAAACGACAACCGAGATTTTAGAGGGCGTTACCCAATAATTGCTCGACCTTGTATCTCGGCCCATTATGCCGGTCACGGCATTATTTTATGACAATTATTTTTTTTAAAACATCGGCTTAGGACAATTTTATGAAAGCACTTATCGCCCTTGAAGACGGCACTATCTTTGAAGGAAAATCCTTCACCGGCTCCGGAGAAACCAGCGGCGAGATCGTATTCAACACCGGGATGAGCGGCTACCAGGAAGTGCTCACCGACCCTTCCTATAAGGGACAGATCGTCACCATGACCTACCCGCTCATCGGCAACTACGGCGTGAACCCCGAAGACAACGAATCCGACCGGGTGCAGGTTGAGGCGTTCCTCATCAAGGAATACAACGCCATCCCCAGCAATTACCGTGCAACCGGCACCCTTGCCGACTTCCTCAAAAAGGACAACATCCTCGGGATCGAGGGCATCGACACCCGCGCCCTTACCCGGCATATTCGTAATGCCGGGGCCTTAAAGGGCATCGTCTCCACCGAGGATCTCGACCCGAAATCCCTCATCCAGAAGGCCAAGAATTCTCCCGGTCTGGTCGGCCGCGATTTGGTCCGGGAAGTGACCTGTGGTGAGCCTTATGGCTGGCGGGACAACAAACCCGCTCCCGGCAGCAATTTCAGCACAACCGCTCCGGGCAAATACAAGGTTGTCGCCTATGATTTCGGCCTGAAATACAACCAGCTCAGACTCCTGGCCGAACGGAACTGCTCGGTGCAGGTTGTCCCCTGCACCACCTCAGCCGACGAGATCCTGGCCATGAACCCGGACGGGGTCTTTCTTTCCAACGGCCCGGGCGATCCCGCAGGTATTCCGGGGATTGTCGACAATATCCGCGCCCTTTTCGGCAAGAAACCCATCTTCGGCATCTGTCTGGGCAACCAGTTGCTCGGCCTTGCCTATGGCGGCACCACCTACAAACTCAAATTCGGCCACCGCGGCGCCAATCAGCCGGTCAAGGATCTCACCACCGGCAAGATTGAAATAACCTCGCAAAATCACGGATTCTGTGTTGACTCAACCACCCTGAATCCCGATGATATAGAACTGACCCATATCAACCTCAACGACAGCAGCGTCGAAGGGATGCGGCACCGGAAATACCCGATTTTTTCCGTGCAGTATCATCCGGAAAACGCACCGGGGCCGCATGATTCGCTGTATCTCTTTGACCGTTTCATCGAGATGATGCAGTAGTAGCGTGGCCAGCAACACCGACAACCGACAGCGTAACACCTCATCAATTGATGATAACCACAAGCAGGTAAGAAAATCCGATGCCTAAAAGAACCGACATTAAAAAGATTCTGATTATCGGCTCCGGCCCCATCATCATCAGCCAGGCTTGCGAGTTCGACTATTCCGGCACCCAGGCGGTGAAGGCCTTGAAAGAGGAAGGCTACGAAGTCATCCTCATCAATTCCAATCCGGCCACGATCATGACCGATCCCGAGATCGCCGATCGGACCTACATTGAGCCGATTACCCCGGAGATGGTCGCCAAGATCATCGAACGGGAGCGGCCGGACGCCCTGCTGCCCACCCTGGGAGGGCAGACCGCCCTCAACACCGCCATCAAGGTGGCGGAGCTGGGCGTGCTGGAAAAATACGGAGTGGAGTTGCTCGGCGCCAATATCGCGGTGATCAAAAAAGCGGAAGGCCGCGACTCCTTCCGGGATGCCATGCGCAAAATCGGCCTCAAGGTTCCGGAAAGCGTCATCATCCACACCATCGAAGAGACCAAGGCTGCCAGCGAAAAGATCGGCTTTCCCATCATTGTCCGCCCCAGTTTCACCCTGGGCGGCACCGGCGGCGGCATCGCCTACAACTCCCAGGAACTCGACGAGTTCTGCAAAGCCGGTCTTGACCTGAGCATGAACTCCGAGGTCATGCTGGAGCGAAGCCTGCTCGGCTGGAAGGAGTATGAGCTTGAGGTGATGCGCGACAAGGCCGACAACGTGGTGATCATCTGTTCCATCGAAAACGTCGACGCCATGGGGGTGCACACCGGAGACTCCATCACCGTGGCCCCGGCCCAGACCCTGTCCGACCGCGAATACCAGGAGATGCGCAACGCCGCCATCGCCATCATGCGGGAGATCGGCGTGGAAACCGGCGGCTCCAACGTCCAGTTTGCCGTCAATCCCAAAGACGGCGAGCTGATGATCATCGAGATGAACCCCAGGGTTTCCCGGAGTTCCGCCCTGGCCTCCAAGGCCACCGGCTTCCCCATCGCCAAGATTGCCGCCAAGCTGGCCGTCGGCTATACCCTGGACGAAATCCCCAATGACATCACCCGGGAAACCATGGCGGCCTTTGAGCCGACCATCGATTACTGCGTGGTCAAGATCCCCCGCTTTACCTTTGAGAAATTTCCCGAGGCCGACGATTTCCTCACCACCGCCATGAAGTCGGTGGGCGAGACCATGGCCTTCGGCCGCACCTTTAAAGAAGCCTTCCAGAAAGGGATGCGCTCCCTGGAAATCGGGGTGAGCGGCTTTGGCGCGGACCCCAAATTCAACCTTGAAACCATGGACCAGCAGGATCTTGAAAACGGGTTGCGCAAGCCCAACTCCAAACGGTATTTCCAGGTGTTCGAGGCGTTGCGCCGAGGCATGAGCGTTGAAAGAATCTACGAGATCTCCTTCATCGACCCCTGGTTTCTGCACAACTTCAAGCAGATTGTCGCAATGGAAAGTCGCATCCGGGAGATGGGCTTCAACGGCTTGGAGCACGACTTTCTCCGGGAGGTCAAAGAACTCGGTTACTCCGATCGCCAGATTGCGTATCTTACCGGCACCTCGGAAGAGGATGTCTGGGAGCTGCGGGAAAAACTCGGCGTCCAGCCGGTGTATAAGCTGGTCGACACCTGCGCCGCCGAGTTCGAGGCCTACACCCCTTACTATTATTCCACCTACGAGGTGGAAGACGAGGCCCGTGAGAGCAAGGGGCAAAAGGTCATGATCCTGGGCGGCGGCCCCAACCGGATCGGCCAGGGGATCGAATTCGACTATTGCTGCGTCCATGCTGCTTTTGCGTTGAAGGAAATGGGCGTTGAGTCCATCATGGTCAACTCCAACCCGGAAACGGTTTCCACCGATTACGACACCTCGGATAAGCTCTACTTCGAGCCGCTGACCCGGGAAGACGTGCTGCATATCATTAAAAAAGAGAAACCCGATGGGGTTATCGTCCAGTTCGGCGGCCAGACCCCCCTGAACTTGGCCGTCCCGCTGGCCAAGGCCGGGGTGCCCATTCTCGGCACCTCCCCGGACTCCATCGATCGGGCGGAGGACCGCAAACGCTTCCAGCAGTTCCTGCACAAACTGGACCTGCTGCAGCCGGAGAACGGTACGGCCGAGACCGCGGATGAAGCCCTGGTGATTGCCGCCAGGATCGGCTATCCGGTGGTGGTCCGCCCCTCCTATGTTCTGGGCGGCCGCGCCATGCGCATTGTCTATAATGAAAAAGACCTGGCCTCCTATATGAATTCGGCCATTGACGTCTCACCCGACCGCCCTATCCTGATCGACAAATTCCTCAAGGATGCGGTGGAGATCGATGTGGATGCCATCTCCGACGGAGAAAACACCATCATCGGCGGGATCATGCAGCACATCGAGGAAGCGGGCATCCATTCCGGCGACTCCGCCTGCGTTCTGCCGCCGCACTCCATCTCCACGGAGATGATCGAGACCATCAAGAGTGCGACCCGGGCCATGGCGGCCGAGCTTAAGGTCAAGGGGTTGATGAATATCCAGTTTGCCGTCAAGGAGAATATGCTCTACATCCTTGAGGTAAACCCACGCGCCTCACGGACCGTCCCCTTTGTCAGCAAGGCAACGGGCGTCCCCCTTGCCAAGCTGGCCACCAAAGTCATGCTCGGCAAGACCTTGCCGGAGCTGGGCCTCACCGAAGAGGTCAAGGTTGCGCACTATGCGGTCAAGGAAGCGGTTTTCCCCTTTGATCGCTTTGATAATGTGGACACCCTGCTCGGGCCGGAGATGAAATCCACCGGCGAGGTCATGGGCATGGATGTCTGCCTCGGCCTTGCCTTCGCCAAGTCCCAACTGGCAGCGGGCCAGAAGATCCCCACCGAAGGCAATGTTCTCCTGAGCATGCGCCACAGCGACAAACCGGCCATTGTCCCGATCGCCAAGAAGATCATCGCCCTGGGCTTCAAGATCCTCGCAACCCGGGGAACCGCCAAGATTCTTGCCGAAAACGGCGTTGCCTGCACCAGTGTGCACAAGATTTCCGAAGGCAGGCCGCATATCCTCGACAAGATCCAGGACAAACAGATCCAGTGGATCGTCAACACCTCGCTGGGCACCAGAACCACGGAAGATGCCTATACCATCCGGAGGGCGGCCCTGAACTATCACCTGCCGTACACCACCACCATTGCCGGGGCTGAGTCCATGGTCAAGGCCATCGGCACCATGCAGCAGGAATCCATAGAAGCCAAATCGGTGCAGGAATATTTCGAATAAGCTGCACGTCGCGCAAAAAAGAGGGGTTCGCCGCGCCCCTCCTCTGGACTTTCTCCAAGGTCTGACTTATGGTGAAGGAACAAAAAAATTCCGCCTGGATCCTGAATCATCCCATGCGGCCGAAACCGAAAATGCCTGACACGTTTCGCAGGAGTCTCCCTGCGATTTGCACCTAATGAGGGAGGTTCTGCTTGAATAGCTTTTATAAAAATTTATCCATGTGGCTGGTAATCGGCCTCACCATGATCCTGCTGTTCAACCTGTTCAACAAGCCGCAGCCATCCGTGGTGGAAATGAGCTACAGCGACTTCCTGACCAGCGTTGAATCCGGCCAGATTTCCTCGGTAAACATCCAGGGAGACGAAGTAACGGGCAAGGGCAGCGCGGGCAAGGACTTCAAGGTCGTCACCCCCCCTGCCGACGCCGAGCTTATCCCCGTCCTGCGCAAGGCCAAGGTCGATATCCTGGTCAAGCAGAAGGAAGAATCTCCCTGGTACGTCACGGTCCTGATCTCCTGGTTCCCCATGCTCCTCCTCATTGGCGTCTGGATCTTCTTCATGCGCCAGATGCAGGGCGGCGGCGGCAAGGCCATGAGCTTTGGCAAAAGCCGGGCCCGCTTACTGGACAAGGATCAAACCAAGGTCACCTTTGCCGATGTCGCAGGCATTGAAGAGGCCAAGGAAGAGCTTTCCGAGATCATCGATTTCCTGAAAGACCCAAAGAAATTCACCCGCTTGGGCGGTCGCATCCCCAAGGGCGTTTTGCTTGCCGGGGCACCGGGCACCGGAAAAACCCTTTTGGCCAAGGCCGTGGCCGGCGAGGCCGAAGTCCCCTTCTATTCCATCAGCGGCTCCGATTTTGTCGAGATGTTTGTCGGCGTTGGCGCAAGTCGGGTACGGGACCTCTTCATCCAGGGCAAGAAAAACGCCCCCTGCATCATCTTCATCGACGAGATCGATGCGGTGGGCCGCCACCGCGGCGCAGGGTTGGGCGGCGGGCATGATGAGCGGGAACAGACCTTAAACCAGCTTTTGGTTGAAATGGACGGCTTTGAATCCAACGAAGGGGTCATCATCATCTCGGCCACCAACCGTCCCGATGTCCTTGACCCTGCCCTGCTCCGCCCCGGCCGCTTTGACCGCCAGGTGGTGGTGCCGGTGCCGGATGTGAAGGGCAGAGAGAAGATCCTGGAAGTGCATGGCCATAAAAAGGCCATTGCCGACGATATCAACTGGGAGATTATTGCCCGTGGTACCCCCGGTTTTTCCGGAGCCGACCTGGAAAACATGGTGAACGAGGCCGCACTGCTTGCAGCCCGAAACGATGCGGAAAAAATCACCATGGTCCACATGGAGCAGGCCAAGGACAAGGTCATGATGGGGGCCGAACGCCGCAGCATGATCATCACCGAGAAGGAAAAGGAAATCACCGCCTACCACGAGGCAGGACACGCCCTGGTGGCCATGCTCCTGCCCGGCACCGATCCGATCCACAAGGTGACCATTATCCCCAGGGGCCGCGCCTTAGGTCTTACCCAGCAGCTGCCGGTGGATGAAAAACACACCTATGCCCGCTCCTTCCTCCAGAACAATCTCTGCATCCTGCTCAGCGGCAGGGTGGCGGAAGAGCTGATCTTTGGTGAAATAACCACCGGCAGCGGCAATGATATCGAACGCTGCACCCAACTGGCGCGAAAAATGGTTTGTGAGTGGGGCATGAGCGAGAAGATGGGTCCCATGTCCTACGGCAAAAAGGAAGAACAGATCTTCCTGGGCCGGGAAATTTCGCAACACCGTGACTACAGCGAATCAACCGCAATCCGGATTGACGAGGAGGTCAAGACCATTGTTCTGACGGCCAACGATACGGTCCATCAGCTGCTTTCGGAAAACATTACGGTTTTGCGGGCCATTGCCGAGGCTCTTCTTGAAAAGGAAACCATCGGCCTTGAGGATATCAATTTACTCATGGGACGTGAGAGCAAGGTTGCATCTCCGGCTGCATCTCCGACTGCAACTCCGGCTGAGACACCGACTGAGACTTCCCCGCAGGAATAACCCCGCCGGTGTTTTCTTTCCACCACGGCCTCACCGGATTACCGATGCTCCTGTCTGCACCTTCCAACAACCTGAGCCCTTTGGCGGAATACCCGCTCAAAGGGCTCTCGCATTTTCAGGCTGCCCCATGCGGATTACAACCAGAAACAAGACCATAACCTTTGGCCCCCGGCCTCTGGTGATGGGCATCCTCAATGTCACCCCGGATTCCTTTTCCGATGGCGGCCGCTATAGCCAAAAGGAGGCCCTCTCCGCCCAGGTTCGGACCATGCTGGACAACGGGGCGGACCTCATCGACGTGGGGGGCGAATCCACCAGACCCTATGCCGAACCGGTCTCGGAACACGAAGAACTGCAGCGGGTACTTCCTGCCATTGCCTGCATCCGCGCCCTGCACCGCACCATTCCCATTTCCATCGATACGACCAAGGCGGAAGTAGCCCGCCAGGGACTGCAAGAGGGAGCGGACATTATCAATGACGTGAGCGGCTTGCGCTTCGATCCGGCCATGGTCCGGATCGCCATTGACTATCAGGCGCCGGTCATCCTCATGCATATGCGCAAAACTCCCAAAGACATGCAGGACGAACCGGTGTACGATGATGTTGTCCAGGAAATCATCGATTTTCTGGCTGAGCGGATATCCTGGGCAACAGCACAGGGGCTCGACCGGGAGCAGATTATTGTTGACCCCGGGCTCGGGTTCGGCAAAACTGTAATCCACAACCTAACAATCCTCAAGCATCTGGGGAAGTTTAAGAATCTGGGCTGCCCGCTTCTTGTCGGCCATTCCCGTAAGGGTTTCATCGGCAAGCTTCTTTCCTTGGAAACCCAGGAGCGGGATCTGGCGACGGCGCTGCTCTCGTCCTATTGCGCCACGCAAGGGGCCGATATTTTGCGCGTCCATGATGTAGAGAAAACCGTGCAGGCGGTTCGCCTGCACGAGGCCATAATCCTGGCGCCCTAAAAGGAAACGACCCGCCCTATGGAGACCACACCGGAAACCGGCACAAATACCTTCCAGCAAAAGATAACCCGCTACCTCAAGTATAACGAGGAACGCAAGGCCAAGGCGCTGCTTTTCAACCCCAACCAAGGCAATCTTCTGCTCAAGGTGCTTCCTTATCTGCTGCACAGCAACTATCCGGACCTTCCCGGCTTTATCGATGATGCGACCTGTCCCTATGGCATCCATCGCTTCAACCCGACGGAAGAATTGCCCCACGAGCTCTTTCGCCGTTATTTCCCCAATTCAAGCGCCATGCGGCAGGACAGACCCTCCCCTTTCCATGACAAACCGTGCATCCATTCCCTAAAAACCATCGGCAGCATCGGGACCATCGCCCAATCGACGATTTCCGACTGCGATTACTGGGTCAGCATCCGCAAGGAAGAGATTGGCAAAACAGGGCTGCAACTTTTAGAGGCGAAATGTAAGGCCATTGAAGAATGGGCGATGAAACGAGGCTCGGAGGTGCACTTCTTCCTGGTGGATATAGACCAGACCAAGGCAAACAACTTCGAATCCGAAACGGACGAGGAGTCGGCCGGCTCTGCCATCAAACTCCTGCTCAAGGATGAACTCTTCCGTACCCATATTCTCGTAGCCGGCAAGATGCTCCTCTGGTGGTTTATCCCCCCGGGTCTTACCGAAGGCGAATACCTGAACTTTGTCCACAATCTTGTTTCGCGCAACAAGATCCGCGCCAATGACTTTGTTGATCTCGGCTATCTTTCAGACATCCCCAAATCAGAGATTTTCGGGGCCTGCCTCTGGCAGATGAACAAGGCGCTGGACAGCCCGTTCAAGTCGGTCATCAAGTTTGCCTACCTCGAACTTCTCCTGCGCGGGGAAGCGACCTCGCTCCCGCTCTTCTCGGACCGGGTAAAATGCTTGGTAACCTATCCGGAAAAATTGGCCGAGGCGGAACAGGGCGTCATGGACCTGGCCGAGATCGACCCATACATCCTGCTGGCCCGAGACATCATCGCTTTGTACTCGCAAGAAAAAGGGGAAAAGAAACGGGCCACCCTGATCCAGGAATGCCTCTTTCTCAAGACCCTTGAGGGATTTGAATCACAAAAAAACACCAAATTCGGCCAGACCAGCCACCTCAAGGCAACCATGGCCATGATGCAGGCCTGGCATCTGCTCCCGGAAAATTTCACCCATTTCCTGCGCTTCCGCGATTGGAAGTACAAAGAACTCATTGCCTTTGGCGCCAAGGTCCACGATTATCTCATCGAAACCTACAAAAGGCTGCGCTGGATCTTTAAAAGCTTTGGCCCGGACACGGGCTTGACCATCACCGAGCGGGACATCTCCATTTTAGGGCGCAAGCTGTTCACCTTCTATGAACAGAAAGAAAGCAAGATCGACTACATCCGCAGCGTTTCCCGCGACCTGATGGTGCAACGTCATATCACCATCCATATCACCAAATACGAAGGCGAGTTTCACTACTATGCCTTTCAGGGCCAACTTGACCACGAAACAGTAAAAAGCAACGTGGACTCGGTGATCAAGCGGGAAAACAACCTGATCCGGCTTATTCTCTGGCTCCTGGTCAACGGCATCCTTTCCTCCAAAAGCCAGCTCCATCTGACAAAAAATTTCCTGCCCATCGACCTGGTGGATATCCAGAAACTCACCGAGCTGCTGATCAAGACCTTTCCCATCATTCATTTTTCCCGCATCTCCCCGGCAAACCTGCTCAAGCGGGAAACCGTGCTGCGGGCGCTGGCCATCGTCAATTTTGAAAAGGAACCGGTAAAAGGATCAAAAACCCTGAAATCGACCATGATTACAGAAAACAGCTACGGCGAATATTTCATCCAGGAGTACACCACCGCAATTCAGCTCAAAAACGCGATACGCACCCTGCTCACCCAGCATTATGTGAGCCGCTGGAATAACAACCTGGAGATTTTCATCCCGCCGCAGGAGGAACAAAGCTATCTCCGGACCCTCCTTGAACGATAATCCCCAAGCAAGAACCGCAACGAGCACCATGAGAATAGAACTCTACCGCACCATTCTCTGCCCGCGCTGCCTGCTGGTAGGCCGCTCCCTCAAAAAGATCGTGGAACAACACTCCCCGCAGATCGAACTTGAGGTTATCGAAGTTGCCACCCATCTGACGCAGACCCGCCAAGCAGGGATCCGAACCGTACCCGCCATCAAGATCGGCAACGATATCCTCACCGGTCTCATCCTCACTCCGCAAAAGATCCGGTGTTTTATCGAGCAACACCTGCAGGATGACAACTCAGCCACCACCGGTCACTGAATCAAACGCCGCCTGACAAGATAACCGGCCAGCCAGACCGCGCAGCCAGTGGCCAGGAGCGAACCAAGAATTTTCCACAGAATCGGCTCGGTGAACCTGCCATAACAGAAGATGCGGGCCAGGCTGACAATGGGCGTCAGCGGTAGCAGCTCAAGAAGATTCCTGACGGGCGGCGCCAGGCTTTGGATCGGGAAGAAAATCCCGGAAAAGAGAAAGAGCGGGGTAATGACCAGTGAGATGAAGTAGTTGAAAAAATCATAATTTTTCGCCAAGGCAGTCATGATCAGGCCACAGGCGGCAAAAAACATCCCGGAAAGAAAAAGCATCGGCAGCAGGGCAACAATCCAGGGGGAAGGAACCACGCCAAAAAGAGGCAAGGCCAGCAGCATGATGATTCCGGATAAAACCCCCTTACTCGCCCCCCAGACAATCTCCCCCAAGACCAGATCCACAACGCCGAGGGGGGTCATCAGAATGGCCTCGTAGGTTTTCTGCACCGTCAGCCGGGTATACGAACCATAGGTGGTTTCCAGGGCCGCGCTGTACATCCCCGCCGAGGCAACCAGTCCCGGGGCAATAAACTGCAGGTAGCTCAACCCTTCCATCGGCGCCATATCCCTGCCAAGACCATAGCCCATGGCCACGAGAAAAAGCAGGGGCTGGCCGAGATTGCCGATCAGGCTCGCCAGGAAATGTTTTTGCCAAACCCGCCCGTTGCGCAGCCAAATTGTGAAGAAAGAAAATCCGTTCATGATTGTCGAAATTGTAACAAGCCACAATTACGACGGAATTGATTTGTGGCTTGCATCTTTATTTTCATGGATCTTTGACCCCTTTCTTTTTTTCACGAACGGTTATGTTTCCCTCAAGGACCTGCCGGTAAGCTGAATAAAAAGGTCCTCCAGGTTGGCCGGACGTCGGATCCAGCTCCCGGTTTGCCCCACCACCTTTTCCACGCGGGAACAATCCTCCCGGGCATAAACATACAACTTGTCGCCCACCCTTTCCTGCGTGGCATTGCACTGCCTGAAGGAAACCGCGAGCGCATCGAGCTCGGCCGCAGTTCCATCCACCTCAAAAACCTCCACCCCGACCAGATCCGTGATGAGCTGTTGCGGTTCGCCCTGGACCACGACCTGACCATGATCCAGGATCAGCACCTGCTGGCTCAACCGAGCCACCTCGTCGAGATAATGGCTGGTCAAGAGCATGGTGGTCCCCTGGGCCTGAAGAATCGACAGACGGTCCCAGATCAGATGCCGGGCCTGGGGATCAAGACCGATGGTGGGCTCATCAAGAATCAAAAGCTCCGGCTCGTTGATCAGGGCGCGGGCCAAGAGAAGCCGACGACGCTGGCCGCCGGAAAGATGTTCGATGATCTCATCGCGCCGGTTGTGCAGGGCGAAAAAATGCAGGAGTTCGTCAACCCGCTGGCAGGCCAGACGGCGCGGAATCCGGAAATAGCCGGCATAGATGCGGAGATTCTCTTCCACGCTCAGGTCCGGGTCAAGGCTGTCCGCCTGGGGGACAACGCCGATGCGCCCCTTGATCTGCCGATGGAAGCGCGGCGCCTCCAGATCAAAAATCCGAATCTCGCCACCGTTTTTTTCCACCAGGCCAAGGAGCATGTTGATGCAGGTGGTTTTCCCGGCCCCGTTCGGGCCGAGAAAGCCAACGCACTGGCCCCGTTGGATGGAAAAAGAGATATTATCCACCACGAGCCGCTCACCGAACCGCTTGGTGAGGCCGGTCACGGAAACGACTGTCTGGCTGCCAGGGGCGGCCGGTATTGATTCTGGTTGGGAGATTGCCTGGAACATGGAGCCACTATACCCGATGTCCCTCTGTTATTCCATAACCCATCCGAATGATGGCAGGGATTGCGGCAACTCCAATTTCCAGTACCATACAAAAAAAGAAGCATTTGTTAACGTGGTCTGACCCGAATGACCCGAAGGGCACTATTAGGTGATTCAAGAATACTCTCCCCTTCTCCGCCTCCCTTGGCGCCTCCCTCCCCTCTAACTTGGCAAGGAAAACTTGCAAGTTCTGTTACTATCCTTTTTCTGATAGGCTAAAAATAACTCCTTATTCAGCTGCATTTGTTGACCTGGAAACACCAGACAAAAAAAAGGTCCATCAACCACTATAAGGGAGGTGCCTATGAGTGAAGAACTAAGCGTCGGATGTGCCCGCCCCACGGGAGGGCCGGTTGGCGAAGAAGCCGGCCCGAAAGAGCAAACTGAAAAAATTGTGGAGGAAAAGCGAATGATAATGGTCGGACAGAAAGCTCCCGATTTTGAAGCGCCGGGCTACCATAACGGCAAATTCATCAGCATGAAACTTTCAGAAAATCTCGGTAAATGGACGCTCCTCTGTTTTTATCCAGGGGATTTCACCTTTGTCTGAGCTACCGAGCTTTCCGCAGTTGCGGAAAAATATCCCCTGTTCAAGAAACTTGGCGTCAACGTGCTTGCCATGAGCATTGATTCCATGTTCGTCCACAAAATGTGGAACGACAACGAGCTTTCCAAGATGGTCAAGGGCGGCATCCCTTTTCCCATGCTTTCCGATGCAGGGGGACGCGTAGGAAAGGTGTACGGCATCTATGACGAAAACGCAGGGGTTGAGACGCGCGGCCGCTTTATCATCGACCCGGATGGGGTGATCCAAGGCTACGAGGTTCTCACCCCGGCGGTGGGCCGCAACGTTTCCGAAACCATCCGCCAGCTCCAGGCCTTCCAACTGGTCCGAAAAACCAAGGGCGGCGAAGCGACTCCTTCCGGCTGGCAACCGGGGAAGCAAACCCTGAAACCAGGCATCAATCTGGTTGGCAAGGTGTGGGAAGAGTGGACCACGAACATGGCCTTTGACAAATAGGCAAACCGAAGCACGGCTACGGTTTGCTGGAGAGAGGCGCGGCTCTTCGCTGTGCCTCGCCTCTCTCGATGCATATCCCACAGTGGGGAATGCCGGATGATCTCCTGCCGCAATAATCTGAGCACGCCATGAGGAGGGTTACTCATGAAACTGTGTATCACCGCCACTGGAAAAAAATTATCCGCCCGTGTCGACCCCAGATTCGGCCGGGCACCGTACTTTTTACTGATTGACACGGAGACTCTGAGCTGTGAAGCCATTGCCAATCCGGCTAGCGCCACGGGGCAGGGAGCGGGAATCAAGGCTGCCCAGCTCCTGACCGACAGAGGAGTTGCGGCGGTGCTTACCGGCACGGTCGGCCCCAATGCCGTTGAGGCGCTGCAGGCGGCCAGGATCAAAACCTATGAAGGTGTTGATCCCGGCGATACTGCGCAGGAGGCGATTGACAGATTCAAGCAGGGCAAGTTCAGTGCCTCATCCGCGGTGAGCCCTCGGGGCGGTTGCGGCCAAGGACTCGGGTTCGGCAGGAAAGACGGACTGGGCCGAGGCTGGGGCAGATGCCGGCCGTAACAAAACTGGCGCCGGAGATCATCACCGCCTTTCAGCAAAAGAGTTTTACCACCCCGATTCTGGGGGTGACCAGCGGCAAGGGCGGGGTCGGCAAAACAACGGTAGCGGTGAATCTGGCCTGCAGCCTTGCCGATCACGGCTACAGGGTGGCGCTGATCGACGCCGATGTCGATGCGCCCAATGCCGCCCTTCTGCTCGGCATTTCCCTGGAAAACCCCGAACCCGTCTCCATCGGCATGCCGGAGGTGAATACAGAGAGATGCACAGGCTGCGGAATCTGCATCGAAGCCTGCCGCCTCAATGCTCTCTTTCTCCCGAAAGGCGGGACTCCCCTGCTTCTGGGACAGTGCAATGGCTGCGAGGCCTGTTTTCTGGTCTGCCCGGAAGATGCCTTTACGCGCAAGGCGCGGATGGTAGGCAGCACCTATTGTTCCGCATCTTGCGGACTGACCCTCTTCACCGGCGAATTGACCCCCACGGCCGAGGAAAGCGCCGGCGTTGTCAAAGCCCTCAAGGCCAGAGCCTTCCGTCAGGCCGCGGAATTCGACCTGTTCATCGTCGACACCTCGCCCGGCACCCACTGCAATGTCATCTTTGCCCTGGAGGGTGCCGATCTGGTACTGGCAGTCACCGAATTATCGCCCCTGGGCGCCCACGATCTTGAACTGATCCTTTCCCTACTCGATATCTTTGCCATCTCCAGCCGGGTGGTGGTGAACCGGGCCGAACCTCCCGGCACAGCCGAACAGATATATGCCATTGCGGCACATCACCATACGCGGGTACAGGCAACGCTCCCCCTCGATGACAGCCTGGTCAAAAGTTATGTGGAAGCCACCCCTCTGATACGAATGTCTCCGCAAAGCCCTTGCGCCTTGATTTTTTCCGAGCTGGCCCAGACCGTGGCGAAGGAGCTTGCAATATGAAGGAAATCGTTGTCCTCAGCGGCAAGGGCGGGGTCGGCAAGTCGGTGCTCACCGCCTCCCTGGGCTGGCTTCTTGGAGGAAAACACAGGGTGACCCTGGCGGATACCGATGTGGACGCCCCCAACCTGCATCTTACGCTCGGAGCAGAACTCCAGACCAGCCGGGAGATCAAGACCTCGGAAAAGGCCCTGATCGATTATGAAAAATGTTTGCGCTGCCTGCAGTGCCAAGAGGTCTGCAGGTTTTCGGCCATTATCGGCACCGAATCGCCGCTGGTTGTCCCTTATTCCTGCGAGGGATGCGGCGCCTGCGCCATTATCTGTCCGGCGCAGGCGATAATCATCGACAAGGTGGTCAATGGCAGAATCAATGTATTTTCCACGAAGCGCCTGGTTGTGGTTGCCGGGGAACTCCATATCGGGGAGAGCAGTTCCGGGCTGCTGGTCGATATGGTCAAGGAAACGGCCAGGAAAAAAGCGGAACAAACCGGGGCGGAAATCCTGCTGATAGACGGCCCTCCCGGCATCGGCTGTCCGGTGATTGCGGCGGTAAGGGGGGCCAACTATGTGATGGCCGTTACCGAACCGACTCCCGCGGCCCTGCACGATCTTGATCGGGTGATCCAGGTTATCCGGCACTTTCATGTGCCGGTGGGGATAGTCATCAACCGTGCCGGGCTCCATGACGCCAGCAAAAATGCCATTTACCGCTATGCCGAGGAAAACAATCATTCCATCCTGGCAGAAATTCCCAAGGACAGAATGGTCACCCAGGCCATTGTCGATGGCCGGCCGGTGGTGGCGGCCTATCCCGACGCTCCCTCTGCCAAGGCGATCAGAAGGCTGACGGAAAGAGTGCGCGAAGAAATCATGCTCTAGGAAGAGGTTGCGCCCAATCGCGGCAATGCGACATGCGGACGGCGTTGCCGCCCGGAGGTCGAAGATGGAAACCACCGAAAAAACCGCCTTCCTCTCCATCCTGACCAATCTTTTACTGGTGGCCATCAATACAGGTCTGGCCGTGGCCA
The DNA here is from genome assembly GCF_029607905.1 of Thiovibrio frasassiensis. NCBI lineage: Bacteria > Pseudomonadati > Thermodesulfobacteriota > Desulfobulbia > Desulfobulbales > Thiovibrionaceae > Thiovibrio > Thiovibrio frasassiensis. Next base: position 17,576 of record NZ_JAPHEH010000002.1, on the reverse strand, counting down.
CCGGCAGCCTGGCCATCAAGGCGAGCGCCATTCACTCCTTGTCCGATATTGTCTCCTCGGTCATTATTCTGCTGGGCATCAAAATCTCCCAGCGCTCCAGCCCGGATTTTCCATACGGCCTCTACAAACTGGAAAATCTGGTGGCCCTGACCTCCTCCCTGCTGATCTTCTATGCCGGTTATGAGATCTGCCGTGAGGTTTTCGGCGGATCCCAACCGCAAATGGAAGCAATTCCCCTGGCTGTTCTCGGCATCATCCTGAGCATCCTCATCAACTGGGCCTTTTCGCGGTACGAACTGAAAAAAGGAGAGGAAACCGGCTCGCCAAGCCTGATTGCCGACGCAAGACATAACTGGACCGACACGCTCTCCTCCCTGGTCATTCTCTGCGCCCTGATCGGCGATGCCATCGGCTTTGCCATCGACAGGTATGCGGCCCTCATCGTGGTGGCGTTCATCGCCCGAAGCGCCTTTGCCATCTTTCTTGGTTCGGTGCGGGTTCTGCTCGATGCCTCCCTCGATTATCCGACCCTCAACCGAATCAGGGAAGTTATCCTTGCCGACCCAAGGGTGTCGGCGATCAATGAGATCTGGGCCAGAAACGCCGGCCGCTACAAATTTGTCGAACTCGATCTCTCCTTCAATATCAGGGATCTGGGCAAAGGCCACGCCCTGTCGCAGGAACTTGCCGGCCAAATCAAAAAGGAAATCGAAAACATCGACCGTATTTTGATCCACTATCAGCCCCATCCCCGGGATTATATGACCATCGGCACCCCCCTGGCCGACGACAGACTGAGCATTTCCGAACATTTCGGCGAGGCGCCCTGCTTCAAGCTGATCACCGTGTACTTGCGCGACGGCACCATCACGGAAGAGCACCTCCTGCAAAACCCCTTCCTCCAAGAAGAAAAAGGCAAGGGCATCAAGGTAGCCCAATGGCTGCTGCAAAACAGGCTCGATGTTCTGGTGGCAAAAAGACCGCAGGAAGGCAAGGGACCGGGCTATGTTTTCGGCTCTGCCGGAGTCGAAGTGCTGCTCACGGAGGAAACAGAGGCGGACAAGGCGCTGGTCTTAGCCAAAAAAGAACTCCATATTCCTATTCCCGAGGGAGGGGAACGAGATGATTGAGGAAAAACAGGTCCGCCAGATTCTGCAGACAGTGAAGCACCCCAAGACCCAAAAATCTTTTCTCGACCTGGGACTCATCCGCGACATCACTGTTGCGGGAGATACGGTCTCTCTGACCCTGGCCCTGAAAAGCGAGAGCTCGCCCCTGCGCAAGGGTCTTGAAAAACAAATCGACTCGTCCCTTCGCGCCCTGCCCGACGTAAGCCATGTCCGGATACAGGTAGCGGAACTGAGCCGGGAAGAGTGGGAGAAGATCTTTCCGCCTCCGGTCTACCAGGGGATTTCCCAGGTCAAACAGATCGTGGCCGTGGCCAGCGGCAAGGGCGGGGTCGGCAAAACCACGGTGGCGGTCAACATTGCCTTGGCCCTTGCAGGACAAGGATTGCGGGTTGGCCTGATGGATGCCGATATCTATGGGCCCTCGATTCCGATTATGCTTGACCTGACTGGCACGCCGGAACCAGGGCCGGAGGGAATGATCCTGCCCCTGGAAAAGTACGGCCTGAAAATCATGTCCTTGGGAATGTCTTCCCAGCAGGGCGAAGCCTTTATCTGGCGTGGGCCCCTGGTGGCCAAGATGATCGGCCACCTTTTGGGCAACGTCCGGTGGGGGGAACTCGATTACCTGGTCATCGACCTGCCTCCCGGCACCGGCGACCCTTCCATCACCATTGCCCAGGCCATCCCCCGCTGCCGGATTCTGATGGTCACCACGCCCCAAAAATTGGCCCTGGCCGATGTCCAGCGGGCCATCGACCTGTTCCGCAAGTACAACCTTACTATCATCGGCCTGGTGGAAAATATGGCCTATTTTGTCAGCGAACCCGGGGCCGTACCCCTGAACATCTTCGGGCAGGGAGGCGGCAAACAGCTCAGCCGCGAATATGACCTCCCCCTGCTGGGCGCCATCCCTCTCGACCTCACGATCAGAAACTGCGAAGACCGCGGCCTGCCCCTGATGGTGGCGGAGCCGGAATCAGCGGTCGGGGCTATTTTCCAGAGCATAGCCGCCATGATCAGAAAGGCTCCGCGCGCCCCGGATTACGCCTGACTTCCCAATGCATGGCCCCTGCGCTTGAGCATGATGGTTTTGCCTTTGCTAACGTATTTCAGATAAAAAAAGGAGAGGGGATGAACGATGCCATGATTACCTTCGGCCCCGTCGCCTCCAGGCGGCTTGGCAACAGTCTCGGAATCAACAATATCAGGCCCAAGGTCTGCACTTACTCCTGCGTTTACTGTCAGGTGGGCCGCACCTTGCAGATGGAAATCGAGCCCCGCCATTTTTTTGAGCCGCCGGAAATCCACGCCCGGACAGCGCGACGCCTGGCAGCGCTCACCAGCCAAGGGGGCGTGGTGGATTGCCTGACCTTTGTCCCCGATGGCGAACCCACGCTGGACAGCCGGATGGGAGAAGCCATTGAACAGCTTCAGGCTTTGGGAATAAAGATCGGCGTCATCACCAATGGTTCCCTGCTCTGGCGGCCGGAGGTGCGCCAGGCCGTGGCCAAGGCCCAATGGGTTTCGGTGAAGGTCGATTCCGTCGATCCCCGTTGCTGGCGCAGGATCAACCGGCCGCACCCCAAGTTGCGGCTTGAGGAGGTATTACAAGGGATCGAGGCCTTTGCCCGGGATTTCACCGGGGAGCTGGTAACGGAAACCATGCTCGTCGCCGGCCTAAACGACAAACCGGACAACATACGGGCAGTCGCGGATTTTCTCGCAAAAATACAACCGGCCCGAGCCTATCTTGCCGCACCGATTCGCCCGCCAGCGGAAAAATGGGTCCGGACTCCCGATGAATCCGTTATGGCCGCAGCCCATCACCTGTTTACGGAAAAATTGGCGCAGGTGGAGTATCTCCTCGGCTTTGAACAGAGCTGCGCTGTTGTCGGCGATGATCTTGCCGAGGAGATACTCGGCATCACCGCGGTCCACCCATTGCGGGAGGAGACCGTGTCCTCCCTGCTCAAGGCGCGAAAAAATGGGAGGCAGATACTCAACGAGCTGCTGAAGAGCAAAAAACTCATCCTTGTCGAGTATGAAGGCCACCGGTTTTTGGTGAGAAAATTGCGATAGTGGAAATGTCCCACCCAACCCCGCAGCATGCCGTTGACCTCGTTAACAATCCACTCAAGGGGCATGACAGTTCTTTCCCTCTTGCTCATCGTGTGATCCGGTCCTTGTCTTCGTCGCGTTCAGGAGCAGTTCCAGCCGCGTCAGGATCTGCCGCAGAACTTCCATCGCCGCCGCAGAACTTCCATCGCCGCCGCAGACCTGCCTTTCCGGCATAGGACCACAATATCGTCGGCATATCTGACGATTCGAGCGCTAAGTCGTACTTGCAGGCCACGCCGCTCCCATATCCTGTCGAGAATGTGCAGGTAGAGATTGGCAAGCAGAGGCGAAATCACCCGGCCCGGCGGAGTGCCTTTGCGGTTGTCCTTGGCGTCTGCGCCGTTTTGGCGGCGGCAAGCCTCCTGTTTTTCATCTTCCATCTTCGCCCTGCCACCTGAAGATCCCACTTAAAACACCAGATAATTTCAGGGAATTCTTGAGGGAACAACAAATCGTTGTTACTGTTTCAATCCATATTCCGCTGTTTATTCTTTTCCTGTTTTTTTTGTAAAAACCGGAGGACACACCGTGCCCCAGACGAAAAAAATCCCCCTTACCCAGAACGAAGCCTGCCCCAAGGAGCATCCGACCACCTCCGATTTTCGGAGTCGGCTTCCGCAGATAGTCGATCAGGTGGTGGACACCTGTTACAACAACGCCTGCTTTGAACACGTGGAAGCAGAACCCCTGCCCAGCCGCCAGCACATCATCGACATCCTGGAATCCTGCCGCGACATCCTCTTCCCCGGTTATTTCCGAAACCAAGGCATCGACCGGATCAGCCTCAAATACCAGTTGGGCCTGGAGATCTCCGGTCTTTACGAAAAACTGACAAGGGAAATCACCAACGCCATTCGGCACGAGTGTCTTCGCCACGACATAAGCTGCCAGCATTGCGAAGATACTGGCAAGGAAAACGCCTTCAAATTCGTCAATTCATTGCCTGCCCTGCGGGCGATTCTTGCCACTGACGTCCGTGCAGCCTTCGAAGGCGACCCTGCCGCCGGCAGTTTTGACGAAATCATCTTCAGCTATCCCGGCATCTACGCCATCATGGTGTATCGGGTCGCCCACGAGCTGTATGCCCTCGGGGTTCCCATCCTGCCACGGATCATGAGCGAGCATGCCCACAGCATCACCGGGATCGATATCCATCCCGGCGCCACCATCGGCGCCTCGTTTTTCATCGACCACGGCACCGGCGTGGTTATTGGCCAGACAAGCATCCTCGGCCAGCGGGTTAAACTGTATCAAGGCGTGACCTTAGGAGCCTTGTCCTTCAAGAGGGACGACTCCGGCGATCTTGACCGCCAGAGCAAACGCCATCCTACCATTGAAGACGATGTCACCGTGTATGCCGGCTCCACCATCCTGGGAGGGGATACCATCATCGGCGCCAGATCGGTCATTGGCGGCAACACCTGGCTCACCCAGTCCGTCCCGCCGGACACTAAGGTCTTGCTCAAATCCCAGGAACTCATCATAAAAACCGCGCAAAACCAGCCGCTAAAATAAAAACTGGATATTCTTGAAAACTTCGTTTAGATTGTTGAGTTCAGCAAGAATGACAGACGGGCAGATACTTTTAACCCCTCGTATTTATACGTAAAGAGCTGCCTGTGATTTTGTTTTTTCCCTGTCAATAACAACGTTATTTTGGCCGCAGCCATTTTTGCTTCGCGCACAACGGGGTGCGGCCCTGAAAGTTTAACCATTAACAACCCAATCGAATGGAAGGAGATGAGTCTATGTCCCGGAAAATGGTCACCATTGATGGTAATCAGGCATGCACCCATGTGGCCTACGCCACCAGCGAGATCATCACGATCTATCCCATCACCCCCTCTACTCCCATGGCGGCGGAGTCCGATACCAAGTCAGCCTCCAAGCAGGAGAATATCTGGGGCTCCATTCCGGTTGTGACCCAGATGCAGTCCGAGGGCGGCGTTGCCGGTGCCCTGCACGGCAGCCTGACCACCGGTGCGCTCTGCACCACCTTTACTGCCTCCCAAGGGCTGCTTCTGATGGTACCCAACATGTACAAGCTGGCCGGCGAACTGACCCCGACCGTCTTCCATGTCACCGCCCGCTCCATTGCCTGCCAGGGTCTTTCCATCTTCGGTGACCATAGCGACGTCATGGCCACCCGCCAGACCGGCTGGGCCATGCTGTGCTCCCAGAATGTTCAAGAATGTCAGGACATGGCGCTGATCTCCACTCAGGCCGCGCTGCAGAGCCGCATCCCCTTCATGCATTTCTTCGATGGCTTCCGGACCTCCCACGAGATCCAGAAGATCGAGCAACTCACCCATGACGACATGCGCAAGATGATCGACGAGGATCTGATCCTCGCCCACCGTGAGCGCGGCCTCTCTCCAGACCGGCCCATGATGCGCGGCACCGCCCAGAACCCGGATGTGTACTTCACCGGCCGCGAAACGGTGAACAAATTCTACGCCGCGACTCCAACCATCGTTCAAAAAACCATGGACAAGTTTGCCAAGCTCACCGGCCGCAAGTACCATCTCTTTGATTACTACGGCTCTCCGGATGCCGAGGACATCATCATCATGATGGGTTCCGGTGCCGAGACCGTTACCGCCACGGTTGAGCATCTGGCCAAGAAAGGCAAGAAACTCGGTCTGGTCGTTGTCCGCTTGTTCCGCCCCTTCGACTCAGCCGCCCTCATCAAGGCCCTGCCCAAGAAGGTCAAGCGCATCACCGTGCTCGACCGTACCAAGGAGCCCGGTGCTGCCGGCGAGCCCCTTTATCTTGACATCCGCGCCGCAATCGGCGAAGCGGTGGAAGCGGGCACCCTCAAAAAATCCCCCAACATTCTGGGTGGCCGTTACGGTCTTGGCTCCGCCGAGTTTACCCCGGCCATGGTCAAGGCGGTGTTTGATAACATGGCCGCCAAAAAGCAAAAGAACAACTTCTGCGTCGGTCCCGATGACGATGTGGCCAAGACCAGTCTCAAGTACAACCCCTCCTTCGACATCGAAGGCAAGGATGTCTACCGGGCCATGTTTTACGGCCTCGGCGCGGACGGCACCGTGGGCGCCAACAAGAACACCATCAAGATCATCGGTACCGAGACCCCGAACAACGCCCAGGGCTACTTTGTTTACGACTCCAAGAAGTCCGGCTCCATCACCACCAGCCATCTGCGTTTCGGCAAAAACAAGATTGTTGCCCCGTATCTGATCAACAAGGCGAACTTCGTAGCCTGCCACAACTTCACCTTTCTTGACAAATACGACTTGCTGGGCAACCTGGAAACCGGCGGCACCTTCCTCCTGACCACAACCTTTAATAAGGACCAAGTCTGGAAACAGCTCCCATCCTCGGTCCAAAAGGATCTGATGGAGAAAAAGGCCAAATTCTATATCATCGATGCCATCACCCTGGCCGAGGCCATCGGCCTGGGCGCCAGAATCAACATGATCATGCAGACCGCCTTCTTCCTGATCTCCGGCATTCTCACCAAGGCCGAGGCCATCAAGGCCATCAAGGATGCGATCAAGAAGACCTACGGCAAGAAAGGCGACAAGGTCGTCAACATGAACTACGGTGCGGTGGATGTGGCCGTAAACAATATTGTTGAGGTGAAGATTCCCAAGACCGCAGGCGGCCACGAAAGGCCGCCCGTTGTTCCCGCGGATGCTCCGGCCTTTGTCAAGGAGGTCACTGCCAAGATGATCGAGGGCAAGGGCGACCAGGTCAAGGTCTCCCAGATGCCCTGTGACGGCACCTGGCCCACCGGCACCACCCAGTACGAGAAGCGCAACATTGCGGTGCATGTGCCCGAGTGGCTCCCCAAAAACTGCATTCAGTGCGGCCGCTGCTCCCTGGCTTGCCCCCATGCCGCCATCCGGATGAAGATCGTCAAGAGTGGCGACCTCAAAAAAATGCCCAAGAGCATGAAGAGCGTTGACGCTGTCGGCGCCCAGTTCAAGGGCAGCAAAACCATCATTCAGGTCTTCACCGAAGACTGCTGTGGCTGCACCCTCTGTGTCGATGCCTGCCCGGCCAAGGAAAAGGCCCTGAAGATGATCGAAAACAGCGAAAAGGTCCGCACCCAGGAAATTCCCAACGTCAAATACTTCCTGAACCTGCCCGAGGTTGCGAACAAGGAAATCGATCCTTCCACCGTCAAGGGCAGCCAGTTGCTCCGGCCCATGTTCGAGTTTTCCGGGGCCTGTGCCGGTTGCGGCGAAACCCCCTACATCAAGCTTGCCACCCAGATGTTCGGCGACCGGATGCTGATTGCCAACGCCACGGGCTGCTCCTCAATCTACGGCGGCAACCTGCCCACCACCCCCTACTGCAAGCGGGCCGATGGCCGCGGGCCCGCCTGGGCGAACTCCCTGTTCGAGGACAATGCCGAATTCGGTCTTGGCATGCGCAATACCGCCAACAAATTCGCATCCCAGGCCGCCGAGTTGCTGGAAAAGGCGGTGGCTGAAAAACTCATCACCAAGAAGATGGCGAGCGAGCTCACCACTGCTCCCCAGAAAACCCAGGACGAGATCGAAGCCCAGCGCGGCCGGGTTGCCAAGCTGAAAGAGGCTCTTGCCGGCAGCAAATCGCTCATCGCCAAACGGCTTCTGCCCGTGGCGGACTACCTGGTTAAAAAATCCGTCTGGATCTTCGGCGGTGACGGCTGGGCCTACGACATCGGTTACGGCGGTCTGGACCACGTGCTGGCCTCCGGCGAGAACGTCAACGTCCTGATCATGGATACCGAGGTTTACTCCAACACCGGCGGCCAGATGTCCAAGTCCACCCCGCGCGCAGCCACGGCTCAGTTCGCCGCCGGCGGCAAAAAGATGCCGAAGAAGGATATCGGCATGATCTTCTCCACCTACGGCAACGTCTATGTGGCCAAGATCGCGCTGGGTGCCAACCCGAGCCAGGTGGTTAAGGCGTTTGCCGAAGCCGAGGCGTACGATGGCCCCTCTCTGATCATCGCGTATGCACACTGCATCAACCACGGTATCAACATGGCCAAGGGCTTTGACCAGCAGAAGAAAGCGGTGAACTGTGGTCACTGGCCTCTGTACCGTTACAACCCCGAGCTGGAAGAACAGGGCAAGAACCCCTTAACCATCGACAGCAAGGCGCCGTCCATTCCCTTTGCGGAATACGCCTTGAACGAGAACCGTTACCGCGCTCTGAAGATGATGAATCCGGAGCACGCTGACGAACTCATGGCGATGAGTCAAAAGGATGTAGAAAAAGCCTGGAAATTCCTGGAAGGCCGGGCCAAGGCTCTGGAGCCGGAAAAGAAATAAAACATGGCTTGACCAAGTCTTGTTTGGGAATCCTGCCTTGCCTTGCAAGGCAGGATTTTTTTATAACTAGTTAGCAGCACCACATCTGCGTTGTCATCGGCCTGCTCATGTGCAATAGCACACTTCGCAGACCTCTTCCTAGCATCTGCGGCACTGCTACCTAGTTACATTCCGTAATTTTCGTTCCATTACGGAATCAAGCTGAAGAGTTAAGCTTTTTTACGCAGGAGGGAACATGACCTTAATAAATGAAAACTATCTCAAACTGAAAGCAGGCTATCTCTTTCCGGAAATCGGCCGCAGGGTAAAAGCTTTTACCGATGCCAATCCCGAGGCCAAGGTGATCCGCCTGGGTATCGGCGACGTAACCAGACCCCTTGCCCCGGCAGTCATCAAGGCCTTCCATGACGGGGTGGACGATCTGGCACGGGGAGAATCCTTCCACGGCTACGGGCCGGAACAGGGGTACGATTGGCTGAGCAAGATCATCATTGAAAAATCATACAAGCCGCTTGGCGTAGAGCTCATGCCGTCGGAAGTCTTCATCTCCGATGGTTCCAAATGCGACAGCGCCAATATCCTCGACATCCTGGCCTTGGATAACAAGGTCGCCATCTGCGATCCGGTCTATCCGGTGTATAACGACACCAATGTCATGATCGGCCGGAGCGGCGAAGCTGACGACAAGGGATACTACGAGGGGCTGGTCTATATGCCCTGCACCGAGGCTAACAACTTTGCCCCTGCCCTCCCCAAGGAAGAGGTTGACATCATCTACCTCTGCTACCCGAACAACCCCACCGGCATGGTAGCCACCAGGACTGAACTGAAAGCCTGGGTTGACTATGCCAACGCCCAAGGCTCGCTCATCTTCTTTGATGCGGCTTACGAAGCATTCATCAGCGAACCGGGCATCCCCCACTCCATCTACGAGATTGAAGGGGCCAAGACTTGCGCCATCGAATTCCGCTCCTTCTCAAAAACTGCGGGTTTTACCGGGGTGCGCTGCGGCCTGACCGTTATTCCCGAGCAACTGATGGCCCTTACCAAAAGCGGCGAAAAAGTTGCCTTGAACAAACTCTGGAATCGCCGGCAATCCACCAAATTCAACGGAGTCTCCTATCCGGTACAGCGGGCTGCGGCTGCAGTCTATTCTGAAGAGGGCTGGCCCCAGGTGCAGGAAACCATTTCCTTTTACATGGAGAATGCTCGTCTTATTCTGGCAGGACTCAAAGCGGCGGGCATCACTTGCTATGGCGGGGTCAACGCCCCCTACATCTGGCTCAAAACACCGGAAGGCATGAAAAGCTGGGATTTCTTCGATAAACTGCTCAATGAATGCCATGTGGTAGGCACGCCTGGCAGCGGCTTTGGCCCCAGCGGCGAAGGATATTTTCGGCTCTCTGCCTTTGGCTCACACGAGAATGTGCAGGAAGCGATCCAGAGAATCCAACAGAAATGGGGCAAATAAGGTGCCGGTTTGCATGACACCAGAGCAAGGCGTCACTTCGGTGTCTTGCTCTGGATATCGTCACCGCGAAAAAATGTTCCGCACTGAAAATGCCTTACCATGCGCCAAACAGAGATCCCTACCATACCCAAATCGACACGGTGACGCCTGAAAGACAAATCCCATCGATCATGAATCGGACATATTGATAATGCGCTGAAACTTCCCGCGATATTCCGTAGGTTTCAGCCCGGTATATTTTCTGAACACCCGCCGGAAAAAACTGCTGTCCTCGTAACCCACCTTGTAACTGATCTCGTCAAAGGTCTCCCTGCCTGACTCCAGCATCTTTTTAGCCTGCTCCACCCGCACCCGCTGCAGGTAACTCAACGGCGTATCGCCGGTAGCCGCCTTAAAGCGCCGTTCCATAGTCCGGCGGCCCATGCCGTTGCGGCCGGCCAACACTTCAATATCGATCTCTTCGGGAAACTGCTCTTCAAGAAAATGCTGGCAACGCAAGACGGCATCATCTTTGTGGTTACGCTGAAAACGAAAGGGCATATAGGGTGCCTGGGAAAATCTCCCCATATCATGCGCCAGGGCTTTACTGCATTCCACCGCCACTTGATGACCGCAGTACTTCTCCACCAGATACATGGCAAGGTCAATGCAGCTGCTGAAAGACCCCGAACAAAAAATATCACCGGCATCGGTGATAAGCTTTTCCGGCTTGAGAATCACCTTGGGATAGAGTTGGCGAAACTCTTCCGCCACCGCCCAGTGCGTTGTGGCCTCCCTGCCGTTGAGCAGGCCGGTCAGGGCAAGGACAAAGGAACCGGTGCATATGCTGGCCAGGTGGGCACCCTGCTCGTAGTGGCCAATCAGCCAGGGAATCACCGTATTCCCGTGTTTGGCCAAGGAATTTTCGATATTAAACACCGCCGGAACAATGATAAGATCTGTCTGCGTGATATCCCGGATAGCGGTATGCGGCTGTAACGGCAGGTTATTATTACAGATAATCGGCTTTCCGGAGATGGTCGCAATCTCCACCTCAAAAAATGGAAAAACGCTCTGCCCGAAAATTTTATTCCACAAAACTCCGGCATTGGTGAACACATCCATGGGGCCGGTAATCGTTGTCGCCGAGGCCCCATCCAAGGCCAAGATTGTAACCTTCTTCATTGCACCCCCTTGCTGGACGTCTAGTCACAACCCATGATGCACCAAACATCTGCATGAGACAATAGCTTTTTCAGGCAAAACAACGCACTGACGGATTCAACCCCTTCATTGTCGCTAACGACACTGTTCAAGATCAGGCACCTCTGTCTATACTCTAGAGAAGGAAGGAAAGAATAACTACTTTTTTTGGAGAAAAGGAGAAAACACTATGCGCCACCGACAGCTCTTTCTCAGTATTTTAATGGTCTCAGTTCTTTTTACCGCTTTTTCATTGCCAGCCGAGGCAAAAGATCTCAAGCGCTACGATAAAGGCACCGACAGCTGCCGCATCCTCGGGGGGGATAGCATGTGGTATGGCAAGGGACGCCATCTGTGGGCGGATCGGTGCAAAAGCTGTCACACCCGCAAGAATGACAAGGGCGCGCCCTATCTCAATGCCGAATCCATACCCCCGCGTGGCTGGAACCGGGTTTTTTACCAAAGGTACCCCCTGTGCGCCAAACAGGGGGCATGGGATGGGATAACGTTGGAAGATCAACTGGCGATCAACGATTTTCTCTGGCGCTATGGGGCCAATACCTATGACCCATACGATGAAACCAAATGCGGTTGATAGAATTTTTTCTCCTGGGTCAGGAGAAATAGCGCTTCACCATGACAGAGCCTAAAAAAAAGACATCCTCTCCTGCGCTAAAACAGAGAGGATGTCTTTTTTTATCTCTTGAAAAGAACAACTGAAAAAATCACTTTTCTTCAAGAAGAAAGGATTCAATGTATTCTACACAAAGAGCACCCGGCAAAAACGACGCTTGCCCACCTTCAGCAGCACTTCACCTTCACCCTTGACCATACATTCAACATCGCTCACCTTCTCGCCGTTCACCGTCACCGCGCCCTGCTGGATCATACGGCGCCCCTCGCCGCTACCCTTGACCATCCCCGCATCAACAAGGAGCTTGGGCAACCACACCCCCTCAGAAGCAGCAGACAGGGTGAGTTCCGGCATATCCTCCGGCAGTTCGTGCTGGCTAAAAACCCGCTCGAAATTCTCCTCTGCCTGACGGGCTATCTCCGCGCCATAAAAGCGAGCGGTCAATTCCCGGGCAAGCTGCTGCTTGATGGCCTTGGGGTGCGCCTTGCCTGACGCCATCTCATCTTTGAGCCGGAGAATTTCATCGGCGGCAAGATCACTCAGCAACTCGAAATAACGGAACATCAAGCCATCGGAAACCGACAGGGTCTTACCATAGATGTCATCGGCCTTTTCGGTGATACCGATATAATTCCCCAGGGACTTGCTCATCTTGTTGACCCCGTCGAGGCCTTCAAGCAAAGGCATGGTGATGACCACCTGGGGTTCCTGGCCCCAGACCCGCTGCAGATCGCGGCCCATGAGCAGATTAAAGAGTTGGTCGGTGCCGCCAATCTCCACATCCGCCTTGAGCGCAACAGAATCGTACCCCTGGATCAGAGGATAGAGAAACTCGTGGATGCTGATAGGCCGTTCATTTTCAAAACGGACCTTAAAATCCTCACGTTCAAGCATGCGCGCCACAGTAAGTTGCGAGGCAAGCATGATAAAATCCTTGGAAGTGAGTTTGTTCAGCCAAGTGCTGTTAAACACAACTGTAGTTTTCTCAGGATCGAGAATCTTGAAAATCTGCTCTTTATAGCTCTCGGCATTTTTTTCAACCTGCTCCACCGTCAAAGGCTTGCGGGTCTCGGATTTTCCGGTCGGATCTCCAATCATCCCGGTAAAATCACCGATCAGAAAACAAATCTCATGGCCGAGATCCTGAAAATGCTTCAACTTCTGGATAAGAACGGTATGCCCCAAATGGAGATCCGGAGCGGTCGGATCAAATCCTGCCTTAATTCTTAAGGGAATACCGGTCGCTTGCGACTTTTCCAATTTTTTGACGAGATCTGGCCTGGAAATAACGTTGACCGCCCCGCGCTCTATCAGCTCAACCTGTTTTTCAATTGATATTTTCATGTGGTGGCCACGAATTGATGCTCAAGCAAAAAAAAAGCTGATGGGCTCCATACAAGCAAGGATCCCATCAGCTTTTCAGAAAGTTATTATTTAGCGTATTCCACTGCCCTGGTTTCCCTAATTACGGTCACTCGAATCTGGCCGGGATAGGTCAACTCCTGCTCGATCTTTTTGACAATATCTTTGCTCACGATCATTGCCTCTGCATCGCTAACCACTCCGCTGTTGACAATAATACGAACCTCTCGCCCGGCTTGAATGGCATAGGATTTCTCAACGCCCTTGAAGGAGTTGGCAATCTTCTCCAGATCCTCAAGCCGCTTGACATACGACTCCAGCATTTCCTTGCGTGCCCCAGGGCGGGCGCCGGAAAGGGCATCCGCAGATTGAACAAGCACATCAAGGATTCCATCCGGGGCAATATCTTCATGATGGGCGGCAATGGCATGCACAATAACCGGGGACTCGCCATACTTTTTAGCCAAATCCGCGCCAATGCTGGCGTGCGAACCTTCAATTTCATGATCAACAGCCTTGCCGATATCATGCAACAATCCCGCCCGTTTTGCCCGCTTCACATCAACGCCAAGCTCGGCCGCCATAACGCCGCACAGAAATGCGACTTCCAAGGAATGCTGCAGGACATTCTGACCATAGCTGGTTCGGTACTTAAGCCGGCCGAGCAACTTGATCAACTCCAGGTTAACGCCATGTGCGCCCACATCAAAGGTTGCCTGCTCTCCGGCCTCCCGCATGGTCACTTCGAGTTCTTCGCTCACCTTTTCTACAATCTCTTCGATTCTCGCAGGATGAATACGTCCATCGGTAATCAACCTTTCCAGAGACTGACGGGCCACCTCACGCCGCACAGGATTAAAGCCCGAAAGGATAACTGCTTCCGGGGTATCATCGATAATGATATCAATCCCGGTGGCTGCTTCAATCGCCCTGATATTCCGCCCTTCACGACCAATAATTCGCCCCTTCATCTCTTCATTTGGCAAGGGGACGACGGAGACGGTTTTTTCCGCGACATAATCACCCGCATATCGAGAAATAGCCAAGGCAATGATATCCTTTGCCTTTTTATCAGCAATGATCTTTGTTTCGTTTTCGATCTTGACCACCATCTTGGCGGCTTCCATCCGTGCTTCACTTTCGATACTGTCCGTCAGCTGTTTTATTGCTTCCTCGCGAGATATTCCGGAAATTTTTTCAAGTTGGACGCGCTGTTCTTCAATAATTAGATCAATCTCTTTTTGCCGGCGAGCGACAACTTCTTCTTCTCGGGCAAAGGCTTGTTCCTTTTTCAGAAAATCCATCTCCCGTTTGTCAAGAAAATCCATTTTCCTTTCAATCTGTTCAAGCTTCTGAATGAATTTCTTCTCTTCTTCAAGAACATCCTTTTTAAGCGCTTTAATCTCCCTTTCAGCTTCTTGCTTGAGAGCAAAAGCATCGTCCTTACTTTGCAGGAGCGCTTCTTTTTTAATTTGCTCTGCTTCAGCCAGGGCATTTTCGATAAGCTTACGCCCCTGTGCCTCAAGGTTCTCCGTGCGATCTTCAAGAAATTTCTTACGCACCAAAAAGCCAAGGCCAACCCCACTGCATATGCCAAGCACGATCGCTAATATTATCTGTACAGTCACGGAGACAACCTCATGTCGAATTTATCTGAAAAACACGCACTGTTCCCTTTGGGAAACATATCGTGATTATACCTAAAATAATGGGAAGGAATATTGCAAAGTTTACGGTCAGGCTAACAACATAAGCCGCAATCCCTTATTTATGCAGGGAAAGGGGATCAGGAGGAAACAACAACGGAAAGGAAAAACTGCTTCAGGGGAAATCTCTTGTTTGACACAACTCCTCAAACGACTATTTGTTTCACAATTTCAATATGATATCTCTCAATATGACCGGAGAGTTTTTTTTGTCGTATGATGACAACAAGGAACCTGAAGCACAATCCTACGTACCGTTCCCTTTTGGGAAAAGACGGTACTCACTTTCGTTCTCGCATCCTCTTTATGGGTAGAATAACCGTTTCAGCTTTATTCTCTCTACCCATAAACCTTCACCATGCAATATTATCTAAATGCCCCAACGCTATCCTGCAGGGACAGAATCAGCAACAAACAAATCCCCCGCCATAGAAGTGTCAGGATATGACATCGAACCTAACTGAGTTAGGTGGGCGGTACCTGTGTTCCCTTAAAGGAATTCCACCTAAATGGATTCCATCCCAGAAACAGCAACGTCGCCCTCAATTTAAATATTGGCTCGAGACACTCTCCTAAATCACTAACAAGGCAGGGGAAAACACTGCACCGTCTAACAATTCTTTTCTATTTTTTCACTCAGAAGAATAATTTTTTCTTCGACCCGTTGCTTATATTCTTCGTATTCCCTTTTCATCTTCACATACTTGCTTGCGATATTCAAGCTGGTTAAAATGCCGATCTTATTTGCTGGCAAAACATGCTGAGACGCTTGCCCAACATTTTCCAATTGCATTTTTACCAAAGACAAAATTTCCTGCACATCTTTTTCCGGGGCATCTGTATAAAGCGGATACTCCTGGCCAAGCACTTTAAATGTGACCAATCGTTCCACAATGCACCATAGTTAAAAGGGTTAACAGAATAAATCCCTGAAAGCAATATATTTCCACTATCAGTCGCCCACCAGGACTCCTTGGACAGGCTGAGAAGGGCCCTTGCCAAGAGCATTCGCTGCAGAAGCGGGAACAACCTCTATTGCCCCAGCTTTTTCCCACTTCTCAATAGAGCCGAGCAAACCTGATACCCGTTGATGGATACTCTGCTTCTCCTCCTTCAACCGCTTGACCTGCTCCTCAAGTTCTTTCTTGTCCTGTTCCAGGCGCACGATGTCGGCTTGCAATCGCACCTTGTCCCCCTGGACTGAATCGAGATTGTTCAACATTTTCTCGACGTTACTCTCAAGCTTCTTCAAATCTTCCTCATACTCCATACAGAACTCCTCTCACCCAAAACAAGGCGAAATGAATAGAATTTATTTAGAAAAGCCCACCCCGCGAGCCAATGGCTTGAGGTAGCAAGCCAAAAAAACTAGTTCAAGCAACTGCTCATTAAGCAATGAAATTTACTCCTTCGGAAAAACGAAAGTCAAGCCCTTTATCTCGGACGAGAGAAGGACTATTTGTGTTATAAGGTAAAATAAACCGCTCCAGTGATTAACGCGTCTTTACCTCTATTAACGCGTCTTTACCTCTATGGTATGAGGCGCAACTGTACACCAGGCAGGAATATTGCTCTGCTGCAAATGAGCAAAAGAGCCAATCCGCGCAGAATCCCCAATCATACAGTCACGTATCTTCACAAATGAGTCAATGCACACCCCAGCGCCAATGGTACATTTCCCGGTCAGGGAAGTGTAGGGATATATCACCGAATCTTTTCCGATTATGACGGTTTTTTCGATGGTAACAGATTCTGGCTGGATAAGGGTAACCCCAGATTCCATAAGTGCGTGGAGATAACGCCTCTGCAAAACAGTATGTGCTTGCGACAGTTCGCGCCGTGAGTTTACCCCCAAAATTTCCTCACTGTCCGAACAACAAAACTTGTGAACGTGCACCCCATCGCCAGTGGCAATCCCCACAATATCGGTAAGATAAATCTCACCCTGCATATTATCAGTACCGACTCTTTTGAGAGAATCGAATAAAAAAGTTGCCTCGACACAATAAATACCGGCGTTTATCTCTTTGATCTCTTTTTGTTCACGGGTAGCATCTTTTTCTTCTACTATCTTTACAATATTTCCGTATTCGTCGGAAACAATCCTTCCATAGTTGCTTGGATCCAACACCTTGGTCGTCATCACCGTTAATTGAGAAGCACTTTCGACATGAGCCTGGAGGAACTGCCGCAACGTCTCAGGCCTGACCAGAGGGGTGTCTCCACAGAGGATAAGGACATGGCCCTTATGCTCCCGCAAATCACCCTCGCAGGCGAGAACCGCATGCCCTGTACCGAGTTGTTGAGACTGATGGACAAATGACAGGGGATACCCCCGGAGAGATTCTTCAACCAGACGATGCTGATGGCCGGTGACAACGATATTTCGGCCAAGAGATATGGCCTGAAGCACATCCACAACATGGTGTATCATTGGAGAAAAAAAAGCTTCATGGAGCACCTTCGGGCGATCGGATTTCATCCTGGTGCCCTTCCCGGCTGCCAATACAAGACCAACAACAGAAGAAAACTCCATAGCCACTCCTTCCCGCATTCGATATGGTTGTGTAACCGCGCACAGACCATACCCGAGATTTTGGCAAAAAAAAACCCTTCCTTTTGAGGGGAAGGGTTTTACTACAAAAAAAGAATCGGCGGCGACCTACTCTCCCACCAAGC
>NZ_JAPHEH010000001.1:0-277429 GCF_029607905.1 Thiovibrio frasassiensis | reverse complement strand
GAGTTCGATGTCGGCAAGATTATCGCCCGCGACCTCTTGGACCTCTTCGATCAGCTCCTCGTCGAGCAGTTCCACCCCTTCGGCGATCCCCGCATCCCCGGCCCCTCCTTCCTCTTCTCCCAAGCCTTCGGTGGGGGAGGTTTCATCTTCGAAGACCTCCTCAAGTTCTTCCTCGTCGAGGATCTCCATCACCTCCTCCTCAAGGAGTTCGGTGTCAACAAGGTCTTCGTCGGTGATCTCTTGGACCTCTTCGATCAGATCCTCGTCAAGCAGATCAACCTCTCCGGCGATCTCCTCTGCGTCTGATCCACCCTCTTCCTCAAGAACCTCTTCTCCGTCGATAACCTCAAACTCTTCGCTCTGGTCAAGGAGCTCAAACTCCTCTCCCGCATCGAGTTCAATGGTTTCAACGGTCTCGGTTTCTTCGCCTGTGTCCGGCGCAGCAACGGCTAAATCTCGTAATTTCTCAAACTCATCCAAGAGATTTTTGACATCCTGGGCTTGCTGATCCTTGATGTTTTCGGAAAAGAATTTTTTGAAGGCCGCAAACATTTCGTGCAGTAGATTCG
The DNA here is from genome assembly GCF_029607905.1 of Thiovibrio frasassiensis. NCBI lineage: Bacteria > Pseudomonadati > Thermodesulfobacteriota > Desulfobulbia > Desulfobulbales > Thiovibrionaceae > Thiovibrio > Thiovibrio frasassiensis. The sequence continues at coordinate 276,860 of NZ_JAPHEH010000001.1, read as the reverse complement.
GGGAGTTTGGTGAAAGCCCCATCTGCTTGAGGATGTCATCCTTGCGCTCTTCTGAGACAATAAAGACATTGTCCCGGCCCAGAATGATGCCGGCTTGATTTTTCCCTGCCTTGTCCAGCTCCTTGAGGGATTTGTTGAGCGCGGACTTGAGGGAGCTGAAGTTTTTCTTCTTGGCTTTGAGCTCATCGTCCTGGCAGGGCCCCCAGATTTTGAAGACGATTTCCTCGGCGGGGATGCTGGAGATGGATTGTACGGCGTGTTCGTCGGCGAAATATGAGCGAATAACCCTGACCAGTTCCGCTTTGAGGGTTCCCTCCTTCAACTCAAGGTTGTCGAGGGTCTCATTGATGCTTTGCAGGCTGAGCAGGGCTGGCATTGGGGCTCCGTGGAAAGGATTGGCAAACAAAAAAAGTATATGGATAATTGATTGTATAAAGTTGTTGCTGATTATATGCTATTTTTCGTGAATGAATGGGAATTCCTTCAGTGTTATTTTGCAAACAAGAATCTTTTGTCATTGAAAATAGGTCGGGAGAGGTGCATGGCAAAGTCTGTAGTCATTGTCGAGTCGGCAGCCAAGGCAGAAACCTTGGCAGAACAGCTTGGCGGAGAAGTGGAGCCCATCCTTGTGCTGGCAGCACCGGCGAGAGCCACCTACCTCCCGCCCAAAGACCATATGCGTCGGGAAAAGCCGCATTTCGATTTCGGACCCGAGGCCAAGGAAAAAATATTTCTCGATAAACTTTTTGCCTGTCAGGGGAGAGAAATATATCTCGCCCTTGATGGGGATTGGCGTGGGGAGTTTTGGGCCTGGCTGATCAGCGGTTACTGGGCGATGGTCGCTCCCGGCAGTAAGCAGCCCAAACGGGTCGGTTTAGTTGGGCTCGCCGGAGAGGCTCTCCGGGAATCGTTCCGGCGGGTGGAGCCTGTCAGCGAAGAGAAGGGGGCTGCGACCTATATCAAGATGATTTTTGAGTCCTATCTGGGGAAACACCTGCAGCGTCTTCTGGGCAGCCGAACCGGTCCCAGCGGTCTTCCGCTCAATCATCCGAGTCTCACCACCCTTTTTCTCCTGGCCGAGAGGGAAACCGAGATCAGGATGTTTACCCCCCTTGCGAAATGGAAGGTGAAGGTCAAGATCAGCAGCGAAGCAGGGGAGTGTGCCTTGGCTTTGCAAGAAGCTTACGGGGTAACGGATGACGGTTTTTTGCGCAACGAGAAAGAGGTGCATACCGCCATCAACCTTTTTAACAATGCCTCCTTTCAGGTCCGCGAGGTTGCGCGGTCGCCCCTCGCGGTTGCCCCGCCGAGCCCGTACCATTTCCTTGAGTTGCTGCGGGACGGAGTTGCCCAGGGAGGTCTTTCCCCCCTGGCGGCAATGACCGCGATTCGCAATCTCTATTACGGGGTGAAGGTGGATGGACGGAGGCTGGGGCTGGTCACCGCTTTTCTCCCCCCGGCCATGGCCCAGGAATCCTTTGCCGCTGTGTTTGTCCAAATCAGGGCCCAGATTGCTCAAAGGTTGGGGGATTCCTGCTTGGGGCCGGAGACCGGGCAGCAAACCACCCGGGGCCTCATTCTCCCCACTCTGCCGGAGCTCGGCCCTGAAGAGCTTGCAGGGAAAATAGGCGGGGCGGAGGAGAAGATCTACCGACTGGTCTGGGCTAGGGCTCTGGCAAGCCAGATGAAGGAGGCGCAAGGAGAGCTTTTGGCGGTGACGGTGGAGGGTGGTGAAGACTGTATTTTTCAGGGCAATGCCAAGGTTTTGTCGGATAAAGGGTTTCTCGCCATCTATCCTGGCTGTCAGGAGCATGAACTCCTGGCGCCTCCCTCTCCTCTGGCTGAGGTAAAGGCGGGGCAACCGCTGCACTGCGTGCAGATCATCCCGGAAAAAAATACCGGCCATCCCCCTGAATATTACAGTTTTGAGGGGCTGGCCACCGATCTGGCTGATTTCTCCCTGGAGATCGACGGGATGACCGTGGCCATGCTCCAGCAGATGCTCGATAACAATTATCTCAGAATGATGCCGGACGGTTCTTTTCGCTGCGCCGAGAATACCGCCAAGCTTCTCAGTGTGATGAACCGCGCTTTTCCGACCATGAAGGGGATTCAGCTTTCCGCCTATCTGGCCCAGACCATTGAGGAGGCGGTGAGCGGGAGAAAACTGCTGACCAGCGGTCTGCAACAGTTCGATCAAACCATGATGATGCGGGGCGAGGTTCTGGTGAAGATGGCAATGCCGGTTGCCACCCAGAAACGCGGGATCAGTTCACGCAGCGTTATCAGGCTGCCCGAAGAAGCGGAGCCTGCGAAGGTTCAGGATTCCGGGGGGGGTGTCCCGGGTCAAGCGGAAAAGGCGACTGAGCCGTCCATTGCTGAGCCGCTTGTGGAGGCCGCTTCGCTGGAGCCGCCGGAGTCTGCCTCGGTCAAGGAGGGTGCTATCTCGGAGTCCGCCGCCGAGGTCGCGGAAACAGGCGAGGGTGCTGCCGTAAGCAGTGGTCCGGAAACAGTTGAGCCTCAGGGTGACGAGGCCGTCTCCGCTCAGGAGGAGAGTCAGGAACCCATTGTCCTGGATGAGCCTGCTGTGGCGGAAGAGGTTGTTTCGCCGGAACTTGCCGCAGCCACGGAAAAGATGTTTGCCGAAGCCGCGACCTCCATGGACGAGCCTCTTCCTCCACCACCCGGGGAAGCTTTGCTTGTCGAGCCAGCATCGGCACAGGCGGAGCCGGGCAAACCCTGCCCAGACTGTGGCAGGGTGCTGTTGCTCAAGGAGGACCGTTTCGGAAAGTACTGGTACTGTTCGGGGCATCCCGAATGCCGGCATTCGGCATCCTATGAAAAAGATGGCGCCCCGTCTCTGCTCTGCCCTGTCTGCCGGACCGGTACAGTGGTGACCAAGCATACCCCCACCGGGAAGATTTTTTATGTCTGTCCCGAGCAGGATTGTGAATTTATGGCCTGGTCCAAGCCCCATGCCATCGCTTGTCAGGTCTGTGATTCCCCATTTCTGGTGGAAAAAAAGAGTCTCGATGGCAGGCTCTCCCTGCGATGCCCCAAGGCCGGCTGTACCTTCACGCGACCCCTTTCCGGGACCGCAGGCGCGGCACCAGAGCCCGGGGCGGCACCGCAAAAAAAGAAGGTGCTGGTTCGCCGGGTTGCTCCTGGCAGCGGAGGGGCAGGCGGGGCGACAAAGAAGGTTCGGATTGTCAGAAGGAAGAAGTGACGGGGAAAGAAAAAGGGTTACGGCAAGAGTGTCTCCATGTAGGCCAGGATCTCCTCGGCGAGCGCTGGGTTGTCCAGAAGCAGGGAAAACTCATGGTTGTGGCTCAGAGCCGACTGGGTGAGATTGTGGCTCCCCACCAGGCAGTAACGGCGATCAATAACCGCCAGCTTGGCATGACTGGTCCGCTTGGGGGAGTCGAAAAGCACCGTGACCCCGCCTTTTCTTAAGGCTTCCGCTGTCTCCTGGTTCGCCCGATTGAGTTTTGGGTCATAGTTGGAATATTCCAGGATAACCCGGACCGCCACCCCCCGTTGTCTGGCCGCAATGAGATCCCTGGCCAGCCCTGCCGGCCGGTTGTTGCCGGACGGGCTTGTTTTGAAGAGAAACATGGCGAGATCAATGCGCTGGCTTGCGGCTTGGATCTGTTTGGCAAGGGTGTCGCCATAGGTTGCATCGGGTAAGGTCTGAACGGTTCCGCTTCCGGGAGATGGCGTTTCCGTCTTGCTGCGCGCGGCAGCAGGCCCTGCGCCAAGCAGGCAGCACAGGAGGATGGCCGCCAAGGGGATTGCCCTGGAGACCACCCGCCATTGTGGGAGAGTTAACGGAATCAGTTGGGCCACCAGGCAACGCCCATGCGGCGGATGAGGTTAAAGCCGCCGCCGAGGACCAGGTTGTTTGTAAGGCCGAAATGGTCGAGGACAATCTGGATTTCGGAAGAGCGGGTGCCTGCATCGCAGATGATGAGCATGGTCTTGTCTTTGGGCAACTCCTGATACCGGTCCCGGATCTCGATGTAGGGAACGGAGAGCCATTTTTCCTTGGTGTATTTCTCGACAAAAGACCCGGCCTCGTTGGAGTGGCGGAGATCCAGGGCCACCCAGTCCGGCTGGCTGGCAAAATCGTCCATCCAGTTGAGAAACTCCCTGGTGCTCACATAACGCAGCCGTCCGGCGGCCAGATTGTCGGCCACGTTGGCGGTGGCGTTGAGGGCGTCGAGCGCCGTGGCAAAGGGTGGGGCGTAGGCCATTTCCAGCTGGCTGAGGTCGTCGATGGTGCCGCCTTGGCCGATGATCGCGGCGGCTGCATCGATCCGGGCCAACACCGCGTCGCTCATGGGGCCGAAGCCCTGGCAGCCAAGAACCTTGCGGGTTTTGGTGTCAAAGATGATCCGGAGCGGAATAACGGCCTGGGTGGGGAAAAAATGGGCCCGGTCGGACTGGGCGGTGGTCACGGCGGCCGCGGCAAACCCCTCGGCCAGGGCCGCGTCCAGGGAAAGGCCGGTGGCGGCGATGCTGTGTTCAAAGGCTTTCATGATGAAGCTGCCGATCCATCCCTTGTATTTGGTGGGGATGCCCGCCAGGTTGTCCCCGACGATCCGCCCTTCGCGGTTGGCCAGCGAGCCCATGGGTGCGATGGAGCCTTTGCCGGTGATGATGTTTTTCACCTCGATGCAGTCGCCAGCCGCGTAGATGTTGGGGTCCGAGGTCTGCAGCCGCTCGTTGACCACGATGTTGCCCATGGGCGAGACGAGAAGCCCGGCCGCCTGGGCCAGTTCACTGCGTGCCCGAACCCCCACGGCCATCACGACCAGATCCGCCTCCAGAGTCCGCTTGGGGGTGACGACCCGGCAGACCTTGCCGTCTTTTCCTTCGATGGCCGAGGCTGCCTCGCCGGTGAAAACCGTCACCCCGCTTTCCTGAAGGTGGGTTTCCAGCATTTTGGCAAAATCCCAGTCAACCAGGCGGGGCATGATTTGGGGCATGAACTCGAGGATGGTGGTTTCGATTCCCCACAGATCGGTGAAGGCCTCGGCCATCTCAATGCCGATGGCGCCGCCGCCGATGACCACGACCCGGCTTACCTCGCCCTTGGCGATCCGCTCCTTGATGGCAATGGCCTTGTGCAGGTCGCTGATGGTGAACACCCCGTCGAGATCCGCCCCGGGAATGGGGAGGACATTGGGGCGGGCGCCGGTGGTGATGACCAGGTTGTCGTAGGGGATGGACTCCTGGGTGCCGGAGGTGATGTCTTCAACCAGAACGAGTTTTTCCTTGCGGTCGATGGAGAGGGCGCGGGTGTTGGTTTTGGCCGTGACCCCCTTGGCCTTGAGGAAAAAGGCTTCGTCCCGGGTCATGTGAAAGCTGGTGTTTCTGAGCTCCTTTTCGTCGGAGACATCGCCCGACACATAATAGGGGATACCGCAGCCGCCGTAAGAGATCAGATTGTCCTGATCAATGATGGTTACTTCGGCATCGGGCATGAGGCGTTTGACTCGGCAGGCGGATTTTGGTCCGGCGGCAACCCCGCCGATGATCACGATTTTTTTTCCCATGGCAACAGTCCTTATAATGAAGAGTGGGTACCGTTAATATGTCATCCGAATGCGCGATAGCCTATCGCGATTGAACCCGTCTGTCAAACCTTTCAGGCGGCTGTTTAAATGTTTTCTTTTTTACTTAATTCCTTGCTTGACACCCGGGTTCCCCTTGTTTATTGTGGGCATATGCACAGAATAGGGTGCGGGGAAGTGGTTTGATATTTAGGGAATGCAGGAAAAATAAAAGGAGTGGGTTATGAAGCAGGAAGATCTCTACCTTGCGGAAACGGGCAAATCCCCGGCGGAATTTGCCCGGGATTTTGCAGAGGTTGTCACCAAGTACGGCTTTATCATTAACAATGCCGACACCATGGATATGGGCAAGACCTTTCGGGCGCACGGGGCTCAAGCAGGGCAGGATTTTGATCTCCACATGATCCAGATCTGCAAGCCGGAAAAGGCGGCAAAAAGTCTTGCCGCCAACCCGGAACGCTCGGTCCTGATGCCCAAGTTTGTCATGGCCTTTTCCAAGGAGGGCAAGACCCAGCTGCGATTTTTAAGCTACAACACCGAGGACATCAGCCTAATTGTCGCCGATGCGGTTTTTCCCGGTTCGCTGGCGGAATCTTTTCAGAAGATCCGCGAGATGATTGACGAGGCGCGATAAGCGAAGGTGTGTGCGTTGTGTCGGTTAACTTGAGGTCGCGGAGGAGCATCGTATGTGGAATTTTTTGATCAAGATCAACAAACGGCTGGTTGTGGTTATCCCGGCCATGATGGCGGTGGGGTATCTGTTCGGGATCAGCGTAGCCCCCGCATCCTTAAGCATTCTCAAATCTCTGATCCTGCCCTTCACCTTTCTCATGGTCTACCCCATGATGGTGACTCTGAATATCAAGGCCTTGCAGGAAGGGATCAAGAATGTCAGGCTGCAGCTTTTCGCCCAGGGCATCAATTTTCTCGTGGTCCCCTTTGTCGCCTATGGCTTGGGGCTTATTTTCTTTCGGGACCAGCCGTACATGGCTTTGGGGCTGCTCCTTGCCTCCTTGCTGCCCACCAGCGGTATGACCATCTCCTGGACCGGCTTTGCCAAGGGAAATCTCGCCGCCGCCGTCAACATGACGGTTATCGGCCTTACCTTGGGTTCGCTGGCCACGCCCTTTTATGTCCAGGGGCTCATGGGCGCCCGGGTCGATGTTGACCTGCTGCTGGTGGTCAAGCAGATTGTGATCATCGTCTTTCTCCCCATGCTGCTCGGCTATCTTACCCGGCAGGTGTTTTTGAAAAAATACGGGCCCCAGGAATTCAAAAAGACCTGGGCGCCCCGTTTCCCCTCGCTTTCCACGGTGGGGGTGCTGGGGATTGTCTTTGTGGCCATTGCCCTGAAGGGGCGGGGGATTTCGGAAAATCCGGCCATTCTGGGGGGGATCTTTATGCCGTTGCTTATTATCTATGGCTTGAACTTCGGCCTGAGCACCGTGCTGGGCAGGATGTTTTTTAATCGTGGCGATGCCATCGCCCTGGTGTACGGCACGGTGATGCGAAATCTTTCCATCGCCTTGGCCATCGCCATCAATGCTTTCGGGTCCAAGGGGGCGGATGCCGCTCTGGTTATCGCGGTCTCCTATATAATCCAAGTTCAGTCCGCGGCCTGGTATGTGAAGTTCAGCGACAGGATTTTCGGGCCACCGGTTAGTGCAGAATAAAAGAGCGAATTAAGAAACCAAACACGTCGCAAGGCGGGAGGAGTGACATTATGGATAAGAAGCGGATAGCGGTTCCATCAAACAATCCTGGGGGGCTTGAGGGCGGCCGTTCCGAGCACTTCGGGCATTGTGACCTGTTTACCCTGATTGATTTGGAAAACGGTAAGGTTGTCGGGGTGAATACGGTTGCCAGTGTCGAACATGGCGCAGGCGGCTGCATGGAGCCGGTGGGTGTGTTGAAAGAGCATGGCGTGCAGGCCATTCTTGTTGCGGGTATGGGGGCGCGGCCCTTACAGGGGTTTGCGCAGGTCGGGATTGAGGTCTACTTTGCCGCCCGGCATGCCTTTGAGACGGTGGCCGAGGTTGTATCCGGTCTGGTCGAAAACAAGCTGATCCTGATGGAGCCAACCCAGGCCTGCAAGGGACAAGGCAACTGCCATGGCCAGGGTCACTGAGATGAGATCCTTATTCCTTCTTTAGGCTGGGGGGAGTCTTCGATGATGAGGGCCGCTCCTTCCACCAGGGCCTGGGCGACCTTGCTTCGGGCCCTGGTGAGAATCCGTTGCACCGTGCCCCGTGATATTCCCATGCTGACTCCGGCCTGTTCCTGGGTTAAGCCCCGCAAGTCACAGAGCCGCAAGGTTTCAAGTTCATCCTGGAGGAGAGGGATTTGTTCCAGCTCCGCCAAGGGGATGCGTGCGGGTTTGAACGCTTTCCCGCATTTACGACCTTCTTCGCAATGGCGTATTTTTTTTGGTCTCGGCACAAAAGTTTCCTCACGGGTCCACGGGTAAGCCGTGGGAACCAAAAAAATATTTTGGTATTGTCATCATTGATAAAAAAACGGTTCCCAACGAGTGGCTTTACTGTACAGGAAAAAAAAGAGGAGATAAACCCCTTCCTGCGATTGTCTTGGCAAGAGAAAAAAACCGGGCAAAAGAGGATGGCGGTGTCGTAATATTCTCTGTGTCAATCAGACCGGCAAACCCTTTGTGCTTTGGAAAAAGAACAACCAAGCGCGGAGATAAAAACAGGGTGAGAAGTCTATCATTTTTTATTGACAAAGATTGCGGCACTGGCTATGGTCCTCTGACTGAATCACTGTTCAGATTTTGTCTGTAGTTACCATCGCCCTGCCTCGAAAGCCCCCTCCAGTGCTGCGAGTGGGAAATAATGGTGCAGGGCGAACTGTTTATTTATTGGAAACCTATTTAAATTACCTTAGTAAGGGAGGAATCGACAATGCCGAAGCATGATACGCCTTTGTTGGACGAGCTCGAAAAAGGCCCGTGGCCGAGTTTCGTCACTGACCTGAAGCGTCAGGCAGAGAAAAAACCCGAATGTTTTGATATTCTGGGTCAGCTTGAGCTGTCTTTCAGAGACAAGATTACCCATTGGAAACACGGCGGCATCGTTGGCGTTTTCGGTTACGGCGGTGGTATTGTTGGCCGTTACTCCGACGTTCCGGAGCGGTTCCCCGGCGTGGCGCATTTCCACACCGTACGGTTGAACCAGCCTTCCAGTAAGTTTTACAGCAGCGCAAAACTTCGCGACATCTGTGACCTTTGGGAGAAATACGGTTCCGGTATGACTAACATGCACGGTTCCACCGGCGACCTGGTTCTTCTCGGCACCACCACCCCGAACCTTGAGCCCCTGTTCTACGACCTGACCCATAACCTGAATCAGGATCTCGGCGGTTCCGGTTCCAACCTGCGTACTCCGGAATGCTGCCTCGGCCGTGCCCGTTGCGAGTGGGGTTGTTACGACACCCAGGATCTCTGCCACAGCCTGACCATGCATTATCAGGACGAAATCCATCGTCCGGCGTTCCCCTACAAGTTCAAGTTTAAGTTCTCCGGTTGCCCCAATGACTGTGTTGCTGCTATCGCCCGTTCCGACTTTGCTGTTATCGGTACCTGGCGTGACGATATTCGTATCGACCAGGCTGCGGTTCAGGGCTACATCAAGGGCGAGTTCGCTCCCAACGCCGGCGCTCACTCCGGCAAGGACTGGGGTAAGTTCGATATCAAGAAAGAGGTTCTTGATCTCTGCCCCACGAACTGCATGTGGATGGAAGGCGATGCCCTTAAAATCGACAACTCCGAGTGCACCCGTTGCATGCATTGCCTCAATGTAATGCCCCGCGCGTTGCGTCCCGGCGTGAAGCAGGGTGCTACCATCTGTGTCGGCGCTAAAGCCCCGATCCTTGACGGTGCCCAGTTTGCCACCATGACCATCCCCTTCCTTGAGATCAACAAAGATACCGAGTACGCCGAGGTTATCGAGGTTATCGAGAAGATCTGGGATTGGTGGATGGAAGTCGGCAAAAACCGCGAGCGTGTTGGTGAGACCATCATGCGTATCGGTCTCCCGACCTTCTTGAAGGTTATGGAAGTTACGCCTCTGCCGCAGCATATCAAAGAGCCCCGCTCCAACCCCTACGTTTTCTGGCAGGAAGATGAGGTTGAAGGCGGCTTTGAGCGTGATGTTAAGGAATTCCGCAAACGTAACGCTCAGTGATGTGCGTGGCTGTTGCTGATACTACATTGAACATATTTGACTTTACGATATAAGGAGGAAGTATCATGGGTTACGATCCAGCGAATCCGATGGCCGACAGAATCACAGATATCGGTCCGCCACATTACGAGCAGTTTTTTCCGCCCGTTGTCAAGAAGAACTACGGCAAATGGCTGTACCATGAGATCATTCAGCCCGGCGTTTTGATGCACAAGGGCGAGAGCGGCGACGAGTGCTACACCGTTCGTGTTGGTGCAGCCCGTCTTATCAGTATTGAATTGATCCGTGAGATCTGTGACGTTGCCGATGCGCATTGCGAAGGCTTTGTCCGTTGGACCACTCGGAACAATGTTGAGTTCATGGTTGATTCCAAGGCCAAGGTTCAGCCCCTGTTGGACGATCTGAAGGGCCGTGGGAACCGTTTCCCTGTTGGCGGCACCGGCGCCTCTGTCAGCAACTGCGTACACACCCAGGGCTGGATCCACTGCCATACCCCGGCTACCGACGCTTCCGGCGTTGTTAAGGCCGTTATGGACGAATTGTTCGACTACTTCGTCAGCCACAAGCTGCCGGCTCAGGTTCGTGTTGCCCTGGCTTGCTGCTTGAACATGTGCGGCGCCGTACATGCTTCCGACATCGCTATCCTCGGCGTACATCGTAAACCGCCGATGATCGATCATGATGCGATCAGCGGTCTTTGCGAGCTGCCCTTGGCTATCTCCGCCTGTCCTCTGGGCGCGGTTAAGCCTGCTACCGTGAAGAACAGCGCCGGCGAAGACATCAAGTCCGTAAAGGTTAACGCCGATCGCTGCATGTACTGCGGTAACTGTTACACCATGTGCCCGGCTATGCCTTTGGCAGATCCGGATGGTGACGGTATCGCGATTCTGGTTGGTGGTAAGGTTTCCAACTCCAGGACCATGCCGACGTTCTCCAAGCTGGTTATCCCCTTCCTGCCCAACACTCCGCCGCGTTGGCCGGAGGTTGTTGCCGCAGTAAAGAACATCCTTGAGACCTATGCTAAGGATGCCAACAAGTACGAGCGTGTTGGCGAGTGGGCTGCCCGGATCGGTTGGGAGAAATTCTTCGAAAAGACCGGTATCCCCTTCACCATCAAGTCTATTGATGACTACCGTCTTGCTTATGATACCTGGAGAACCAGCACTCAGTTCAAGTTCACCAGCCATATCAAGTAACGTGAACGGTTTTCACTAGAATCAGGGTCAGTAGTTCATTTGTTCTTTGGACTACTGGCCTTATTCTGTGATTGATGATGTGCTTGCGTAAAACCTTATCGAAAGGAGTAAGTACCATGGCATTAAGCAAAGATGAGTTGAAAGCAGCCATCCTTGAAAAAGCGCTGAGTGGTCCCAAGGCCCAGCTCTATGTTAAGGATTTTTATGCCTGTGATCCCGACGCCAAGCCCCGTGAAGTAAAGAACGCGGCCAACGATCTGGTTAAGGAAGGCAAGATGGACTTCTGGTCCAGCGGCAGTACCACCATGTATGCTGCAAAAGGCCGGGCCAAAGACGAAGAGCATCGCTAGTTTTTTTGTTTTTCAGTCGGTATATGAAAAATGCAGAGGGTTTCCTCTGCATTTTTTTTTGTCCTTTCCCTGATGCCTCTCTGGGACGAGGAACATTCCGTGATCGAAGAAGGTATTGTAAGTAGCCTTTGGGGAAGTGAGACCGGCCATGCACAACGATTTGCACACCCTCTTTGCCGCCATTGATCAGGCATTCAAGACCGTGAGTCAGGTCCATCCCGAGGCGATCAACTGCCAAAAAGGGTGCGCGGATTGTTGCCAGGCAGTGTTTGATGTGTCTCTAGTAGAGGCGGCCAATCTTCTCGCCCAGGTGCAACAGCAGGCCCCAGGGGTGCAGGAACGGATTGTTGGGGCGGCGCGAGAAGCCAGGCAGGGTTGGGAGCAAATGATCGCTTCGCATCTTGATCCGGGCATGGCCCGGATCCGATGTCCGCTTCTTGATGATGCAGGATGCTGTCTCTGCTATGAGGCACGTCCCGTCAACTGCCGCACTTATGGAATTCCTACGGAAATTGACGGCAAGGGACATGTTTGCGGGCTTTCCCGATTCGAGCCGGGCAAGTCCTATCCTACGGTCAAGCTTGCTCCCCTGCAGCGGATACTCCGCGATCTTTCCGTGCACTTGGCAGGAGAAGAAATGGGGGCAGGGCGTTGGCCCATCGCGGCAGTGATCCTTGAGCAGCAAGTATTCAAGGTCTTTGTCGCCAGTTTCACTCCTGCCGCGGAAAAATAAGAGTGTATTGCTGGGGAGAGCTCCCCAGCCTTCCTTACTCTTTCTCGATCTCCGCTGCTTTTTGCCGGAACTGTTCCGCATGGCGGCTGTGCTTGAAATTTTGGTGGATCGATGCTGCCGTCCGGTACGCATCCGCCGCTTTGTTTTTTTCCCCTTGCGCCAGATAGATCTCCGCAAGAATCTCCAGGGTATCCACCGAGCCCTGAGGATTTCGCAGGGCGCTGTACTCATCCAGCACGTCAAGATAGAGAGCGACCGCCTGCTCGTAATTCTTGGCGTCGTACATCAGTTTGGCTTTTTTCTTTTCGATGGAAAAAAGGCTGAAGCGGTCCGTGTGTTTCTGGCAGATCGCATAGGCCCGATCGTAATGGCTCATGGCTTTTTCCACGTCACCCCGTTTCGCGCAGATATCGCCGAGTTTGTCCGCCGCATTGGCAATGCCGTTGTCATCGCCTTCGAGCTCAAAGGCGATGAGGGCGTTGTGAAAGGCGTTTGCCGCTTGGGCCGGTTCCAGGTTTTTGAGGAATTCCTGGCCTGCCTCGTAGTCAAGTTGGGCCTGGCTTTTTTCTTCTTTTACTTCCGGTTTTATTGGTTCAGTCATTTTTGGGCTCTCTTGCTCTGTGCAGCCGGGCGAGTGCTTCCTTGGCAAGTTCCGCCACGGTAATGCGTATGGGTTGCCCCTGCTCATAAATGGTTAATTCGGCTTCGTCGCCGGTTAGTTTCTCAATCTCACTTTTCACCTCGGTGGCGGTAATCCGGCCAAAAAGACGGACCGCGTGCCCCCTGGTGATCGCTTCGGGGTGGTTGACAAAGGGAAACAGACTGTAAAACGGGGTGGCGCGGACTATGTCGGGACGTTTTTCCGCCAGGGTGCCCAAGGCCCACAACACCTGCACCCTGGTGGTGGGAACCCCGCGGTGCATAAGGAGATGTCTGGCAAAGGCGCCATAAATGTCCGCCCGCGCCGCGATGATTGAACCGATGGATTCCACCAGCCCCCAGTGGGCGGCGGCTGAATCGGAACAGGCCTCGAACAGCCGGTGCAGCAGGTCGCTGACCGCTCCGGGCTGGCGGGTGGAGAGCCGCCGACAGACCTGACCCAAGACATGGGCGTGTTGCCAGCGTTTTCCCTCGTCCGGGTCATAGAGCAGCCGTTGAATAAAACGCAGGGTCTTGAGGTCATCGAAAGCCAGGTCAACCAGGCCGTCTATGTCCTGATCCGCAACCATCCGGGTGACGGTGAGCTTGTCGGCTCGTTTTTTCTTGCGTTTTGGATCGCGGGCCGGCTCCATGGGCGGGATATCGCTTGTCGGATCTTCTTCGAGCTGAGCGATGTCCTTGGCATTCTTGTCCGTGTGCAGACGGTTGGCCAGCGTGGCCAGCTCCCGATTAAGGCGGACAAAATAGAGAACCCCTGCCACCTTGCGGCCATCAACATTCTTGGTTTCGTATACCTGATGGTTCTGTTCGTCGTAGTTATCAATCCGGCCCGTAAGGTAATCCTCGTCGGGCATCAGCTCCCAGGCCAGATCCCAGTTGTCGTCGCAGGCGTGGACTATGGCCTCGACCATGGCTGCGCCCACATTAAAGCCGGTTGGGTCACAGGTGTAGGTTGCGCCGCATTGGCACTCGCCCACGGTGAATTCGTCCAGCTTGCGTTGTTCCGGTTCTTTGGGTCGGCCCACATCCTGGCCGCAAAACGGGCACCAGGGACGGACCTTTATCTGCGCTTCTTTTGCCATGGTTAGATCTCGTTCTCGATGGCCTCGACCAGGCGCGGGTCAACCGCATAGCCGAGTTCCTTCGCCTTGGCGAGTGACTTTTTCGCCGACGTGTAGTCCTTGTTGTAAAAATGAGCCACCGCGAGATTATTGTGGGCCATGGCAAAGTCCGGTTCAAGCTTCACCGCTTCCTTGGCGGCCTTGACCGCAAGATCGAAATTGCCGGCCATGACCTGGGCCGAGGCCAGATTAATCCAGGCCATGTGCATTTTCGGGTCGTTCATCGTGGCCATGGTATAGGCCTCGATGGCCTTGTCGGCTTCACCCTTCTGTTGCCAGATGAGGCCGATATTGTTGTGGGGCTGGGCCAGGGCCGGATTGACCTGCACCGCGGCCTGGTTTGCGGCCAGCGCCTTGTCCAGTTCGCCCTGTTCAAAATGCATGGCCCCGATGTTGATCAGGGCTTCCACCGCGTGGGGGTCGATCTCCAGGCATCTTTCCAACGAACGCATGGCATCGTCTGTTCTGCCTGCCTTTCGGTAGACCAGGGCCAGATGGTGATGGGCCACGATGTTGTCCGGGAGTTCAACGCATTTTTGTTCCAGTTCTTCAATGATCTTGCTCAGGTCTTCCTGTTGGGCAGACATAGGGATATCCTCATCATTCAAAGTTGTTGTAAATCGTAGATCCGCTTTGTAATCTCGAGAAAAAGCAGATGGCGTTTCAGAAAAAGGACTGGTGACGGAAAACACCGGCATACAGCCAAAGTGGGATATATATAAGCATGGCACCGCCGGTGTGCAAGTGGCGCAAGGTACCATATGCCGAAAACTTCGTCAAAATCTTTGCCGCTCTCGGGTGCTGGGGGTGCTGGCCCGGTGCAAGCGCTTGACAGCAGGGATCCCAGATGGTTTTCTGTGCCCGGGATAAAGACGATGGGTTGGCAGGGCAGATGACGACTACGGGAGGGAAAGGCGTGGCCGCAGAGCAAGGATGGGCAGCAAAAGGGTTGGTGGTGGCCGGCCTGGGGGGCGGTGCCGGAAAAAGCGTAGTCGCGGTTGGCTTGGCCGCCGCCTTTGCCGGGCAGGGTCGGCAGGTGGTGCCCTTCAAAAAAGGGCCGGACTATATAGATGCCGGCTGGCTTGCCCTGGCCGCCGGATATCCCTGCTACAATCTTGATCCCTTTCTGATGAGTCCCGAGGCGCTGCATCGTTCTTTCCGCACGCATGTTTACGGGCGGGAGCTGGTCATTATCGAGGGGAACCGTGGCCTCTATGACGGGGTTGATGCCGAAGGAACCTTCAGCACGGCCGAGCTAGCCAAGACTTTGGGTTTGCCGGTACTGCTGGTGGTTGACTGCACCAAGACCACCCGCACCATGGCGGCCTTAGTGCTTGGCTGTCAGCGCTTTGATCCGGAGGTGAAGATCGGCGGGGTGATTTTAAACCGGGTCGGTACGGCGCGGCACGAGGCCATTGTTCGGCAGGCGGTGGAACACTACACCGGGATCCCGGTCCTGGGCGCCATGCCGCGATCCAAGGAAGATGCCTTTCCGCAGCGGCATCTTGGTATAACCCCTTGCCCCGAGCATGCGGGAGCCGAGGCCGCTGTGCAGGTCCTCGCCGACAAAGCAACGCGGTATTTGGATCTGGCGGGAATAGAAACAATGATGGCCCCCTGCGCCAGTGCGCCGGAAACGAGGCCCTCGGAGCTGGCTGGGGCAGAAAAATCGGTACGGATCGGTATTCTCAAGGATGCGGCTTTTCAGTTTTACTATGCGGAAAACCTGGAGGCGCTGAGCCGGTGCGGCGCACAGTTGGTGGAGATCAATGCCCTCACCGCGCCGGAACTGCCGAGGCTTGATGGCCTGTATATCGGTGGGGGCTTTCCTGAAACCAGCGCAAGGGAGCTTTCCGCCAATGTCTCCTTCCGAACCGCTCTAAAAAAGGCGGCCGAAGCCGGGCTGCCCATCTACGCCGAGTGCGGCGGCCTGATTTATCTTGGCGAGTCCATGGTGCTCGCGGGCGAGGACTTTCCCCTGGTGGGTCTTTTTCCGGTGCGGTTCGGGCTGATGAAAAAGCCCCAGGCCCATGGCTATACCGTGCTGGTGAGCGAGGGAGAAAACCCCTATTATCCCGAGGGGACCGAGATCAAGGGGCATGAATTTCGCTACAGTCGGGTGGAAGAGTGGACCGGGGAGGTCGCCGAGCTTGCCCTGCGGATGGAACGCGGGGTGGGGTTTGCCGGTGGCCGGGATGGCTTGGTGTTTAAGAATGTCCTGGCGCTCTATACCCATATCCACGCCCTGGGGATGACCTCCTGGGCCCCGGCCCTGGTGGGCAAGGCGCGGGAATATCGTGCCCAGGTGTGACAGTGGCACCCTGTGTTGACAAGTGGCCTCCTCCCAGCCATACTTGAGCTGTATCAGCTGAGAGGTGGAGCTTTTATAAAATAAAAGGGAGGGAGAAGGATGAATCAGGGAATGCGCATGGGTGTCCTGGTGGTGTCGGCGGTCTTGGCTCTTGTGGGGTCGGCAGGCGCTGCGGAGAGCATCCGCGAAGGAAAGTGGGAGTTTGCCTCCGAGATGCAGATGGAAGGAATGGTGCAGATGCCCGCTTTGCCTCCGGGGGTAACGCTGCCTCCGGGAATGGCGGTATCCACCAAGGGAAATACCATGCATTCGACCATGGTGAAATGCATCACCAAAGACGATCTGCTTCCTGGTTCAGACCGGAAAAGCGAGAATACCTGCAAGACAACCAAGATGGAGCGGAAGGGCAATACCCTCCACTGGAGCACCGTCTGCACGGAGGGCGGGATGAAGATGACGGGAAACGGGGTCGCCACTTACAGCGGCGAGGTCATGGACAGCACCATGACCATGACCACCCAGGGCCAGGGGCAGTCCATGCGGCAGACCGTGAAAACCAAGGGGAAATATCTGGGGGTGTGCAGCAAATAGTCCGAGGGTGCCGTGTTTTCCTGGGGGAGTACTGTCCGGCTCAGTGGCTGGTGTAGTTGCCGAGCACCTTGGCCTCGATCTTCATGCGGGTGGCGCCGTCAGGCATCGGTTCCTGCCAGTGGATGAACTGGCTCAGCACCCTGGAAAAGGCGCCGTTGTCCGCTTTGCATGCCTCGCAGATGCTCTCGGCCTCGTCCCGGTAGATGACTACCTTGCTGGCGGGTTCGCCCTTGGCGTCAACCGCCGCCATTTTCCTGCAGCCGCATTCCAGCCGGATAACCGCTACGCCGATCCCGTCGGGACTTCCTTCCAGAATGCCGGCAATCATGGCTTCTTCATTTTTCTGGGCTTTGAGTTCCGGACGTGGGGTGGGTTTTTTTTTGATTTTTGGTTTGCTGCTCATGGCATCGGCCCTTTTCGGACATGGTGAGAAGAAGACAAGGGAAACGGTTGTCAGAAAACAATGGCTGCTATCCTAAAAGATCGGCGCCAACTGGTCAACCTGAATTGTCTTTCTCTCCCCGGTGTCCCTGCTTGTGGTGGGGATTCTTTTTTATTGACAAAAAAATGGTGGTGCATTAGAGGGAAAGGGAAATTTGTGTCTTTTTCCGGAAGCAATGGGCTCGATATTCTGCCCCTGTATAGTGGCAGTACGATCTTGTTTATCAATTTTTTTCAACCTTATATGGAGGAAGTACTATGTGGCAGATTGACATTGACAAGGACAAATGCGCCGGTGATGCAGAGTGCGTAAACGCTTGCCCCGCTCAGGTTTATGAGATGGTTGACGGCAAGGCTGAAGCTGTGAATGCAGACGAATGCCTTGGCTGTGAGACCTGTGTAGAGGTTTGCCCCGAGGGTGCTATCACCGTCACCGAGGTGTAATGTAAAATTTAGGAGCCGTTGCGCATAGTTGCTTTTTGAGTCATTTCGTTACGGCTCCTTATGCCGGTCCCTTGTTATGCAAGGGGCAACGGCGTGCGGAACATCTGTGAAGTGAGTAGGCCTATTCCCATACTTGGGGATAGGCCTATTTATTTGCTGCGCCGGGATGGGTTGCTTCTGGTATGGCAGGCTTGGAGGGGGAAAAGAATGAGCTGGTTGTTCCGTTTGAAGCCGGGTGCGAGCATCCGCACCAATCTCTTGGTCGCCGCCCTGATGTGGAGTTTTATTGGCCTCTACCTGATAGTACGAGGCTACCTCCTGCACGTCCTTTTGCCTGGGATTTTTTGGGCCTTGGCCTTGGGGCTTGGCACTTTGAAAGCGCGTTTTGTTATTGAGCGGGCGGCCCGGAAGAATATCACCCGGATTGTCGCCCGCCCGGATGGGATGTGTCTTGGCGGCGTCTACTCCTGGGGGATGTGGGGGATGGTTGTCTGCATGATGCTTGCTGGGCGTCTGTTGCGTAATTCCGCCGTGCCTTCCCTGGTGGTCAGTGTTATATATGTTGCTGTTGGTTGGGCCCTTCTCTTATCGAGCAGGCTCATCTGGCAGGAATGGAACGCGAGAAGGACTCTTCGCTGAGAGAACGGGTTGCTTGGTATGGGAACACCTTCCTGGAATAGAGTGGAGATTGATCGTGCCGCCCTGCGCCATAATTTCCGGCAGGTGCGAAAACTGGTCGGCCCGTCGTTGGGCATTTTGGCCGTGGTCAAGGCCGATGCTTATGGACATGGCCTTATTCCGGCGGCCCAGGCCTTTGCCGAGGCAGGGGCCACCGCCTTTGGCGTGGCCGAAATCGAAGAGGGGGTGCGTTTGCGGCAGGCCGGGATAACCGGACAGATCGTGGTCATGCTCGGGGTTGACCGCCAGGGGGCAGCGGAGGCGGTGGCCCATGCCCTCACCCCGGTGGTCTATACCCTGGACGCTCTGGAAGCGCTTGGCGCGCAGGCGGCAAAGGCTGGTTGCCTCCAAGGGGTGCAGATAAAAGTCGATGTCGGCATGGGGCGACTTGGTCTTCTTCCCCACGAACTTGAACCGTTTCTTGCCGCCTTGCGCCGGTTTCCCAAGCTCTATCTTTCCGGGATCGCCAGCCATTTCCCCAAGGCGGATGTGGAAGGCGACGGGCTTACGGAAAAACAGTATGGACTCTTTCAAGAGCTCTTGACCCGGGTGCAAGGGGATGGCCAAGGGCGGATCAATCATATTGCCAATTCGGCCACCCTGTTGCGTTATCCCGGGATGCGTTGCGATATGGTACGGCCGGGTATTTCTCTCTATGGCTGTTATCCAGCGGATTGGCTGAGCCAGGCTTCCGCCCTGGAGCTGAAGCCGGCCATGCGCTTTACCACCAGGGTGCTGCAGGTCAAGGAGATCCCTGCGGGGCAGGGGATCAGCTATGGGCACCGGTATGTGACCGAGCATTCCACGCGCTTGGCGGTTTTGCCGGTGGGCTACGATGACGGCTATCTGCGGCGGATGGCGGGCAAGGCCGAGGTCTTGCTTTCTGGGCAACGGGCTCCGGTCCGGGGCATGATCTGCATGAATGCCTGCATGGCCGATGTGACGGATATTCCCGGGGTCAAAGCCGGGGACGAAGCGGTGCTCCTCGGGGGGCAGGGGGCGGGGGAGATCAGGGCCGAGGAGATCGCCCGGTGGTCCGATACTATAAACTATGAAATCCTCTGTCTTTTCGGTTCCTGCAACCGGCAGGTCCATGTTGACAGTGAAGAATCCACAAGACAGTCCGTTGGTTGAAAAAAACATTTTTCTGGAATAGAAAGACAATGATCAAGACACGTCTGAAAAAATTGATAGACGACTGCTTCACCCAGGGAATCGAGGCGGGGTTCTGGTCCGCTGCTGCGGCGGGCGGGTATTCTCTGGACGAGCCCAAGCATGCGGGCCAGGGCGATCTGGCCACCAATCTGGCCATGGTGGTGGCGGGGAAAGAGAAGAAAAACCCTCGGACCCTTGCGGCGCAGCTGGTGGAAATGCTTGCCCCCCACACCGATCTTTTGGAGCGGGTGGAGATCGCCGGGCCGGGCTTTGTCAATTGTTACATCAACAAGTCCGTCTGGCAGTCGGTGCTGCCCGAGGTCTGCGCTCAGGATGCGACCTTCGGCCGAAGCGCGGTCGGGCAAGACAAGAAGGTGCTGGTCGAGTTTGTCAGTGCCAATCCCACCGGCCCATTGAGCGTCGGGCATGGGAGGCAGGCGGTTTTAGGGGACGCCATCGCCAGCCTGCTTGCCGCCACCGGCCATCAGGTTACCAGGGAGTATTATTACAACGATGCCGGCCGCCAGATGCGGGTGTTGGGCGAATCCACTCGCGCCAGATATCTTGAGGCGCTGGGGCTGCCCTTCACCTTTCCGGAAGACGGCTATCAGGGCCAGTATATCCGGGATATCGCCCAGGAGCTCATCGAGGAGCAGGGCGATGCGCTCAAAGATGAAGCCGATGTTCTGGTGTTTAAAAACAAGGCAGAGCGGGTGATCTTTGCCGATATCAACTCCACCTTGCACCGCCTCGGCATTGTTTTTGACAACTACTACAACGAACATTCCCTCTATGAAAACGGGTTGGTGGACGATGTGGTCGCCTCCCTGCGGGAAAAGGGGCTGGCCTATGATCAGGACGGGGCGGTGTGGTTCAAGGGCACCGAGTTTGACCTGCCCCAGGACCGGGTGATCATCAAGTCCACCGGCGAGCCGACCTACCGGCTGCCCGACATGGCCTACCACCGGGAGAAATTTAAGCGCGGCTTCGACTGGATGGTGGACATCTTCGGTTCCGACCATATCGCCACGGTGCCGGATGTCCTGGCCGGGGTCAAGGCGTTGGGCTATGATCCGAGCAAGGTGACCGTGGTCCTGCATCAGTTCGTTACCCTGATGCGCGACGGCCAACAGGTGAAGATGTCCACCCGCAAGGCCAATTTTGTTACGGTGGACGAACTGCTCGATGAGGTGGGCGTGGATGTGGCCCGTTTCTTTTTTCTCATGCGCAAGGCGGACAGCCAGCTGGAGTTTGATCTGGATCTGGCCACCAAGACCAGCCAGGAAAACCCGGTCTACTATGTCCAGTACGCCCATGCCCGTTTGCACAGCATCCGCAGGCAGGCCGAGGCCAAGGGGATTGTCCTGGGGAGTTTGGAGGATGCGCCGCTCGGGCGACTCACCCTGGATGACGAGACCTTGTTGTTTAAGGCCATGGCCGGCTTTCCGGCTCTGGTGCAGAGCGCCGCTCTTGATCTGGCGCCGCACCGGCTGGTTTATTTTCTTCAGGATCTTGCCGCGCAGTTTCATAGCTACTACAATAAGCACCGGATTGTTTCCGAGGATGAGGAGTTGAGCCGGGCCCGTCTTTGGCTGGCCATGGGCTTGCGGGTTGTTTTGCGAAACGGCCTGGCCCTGATCGGGGTGAGTGCCCCTGAATCCATGTAGGGGCAGGGTGTGAGCAGTTTGGCGTAAGACGATCATCATTGTGATGAATCAACGGTATACAGAGCTGTAACGAAGCAGTGCTGACGGGGATGTGCAAGAACGCATCTGCTTTGAAGCGGCTCCAAAAGTTCAGCAGGAGGAGGCGTTGCCCGGTCTTTCCCGGCAACGGATAATCGGCTTATGGCTGCAGGGCAAAAGAAAGGCAGATTTGTTGTTCGTTTTGAACTGGGCTTGTTGGGGATGTTTAGCCTGACCTTGGTGACCGGCTGTATTTTTTTCTGGATGTTCATCATCGGCATCTGGGCCGGGCAGACCATCCTGCAGCCGACCCCGGGCGAAGTGACCTCCCCGCTGGCGAAACTGGCCGGGGTTCTCCAGCCGGGAAAGCCGGCCGCTGTTGAGCCCGCCGTTCCTTCCGGGCAGAAGGCAGACGTGGCGTCGGAAGCGGGTCCGCCGTCGGCAGCACCCCCGGCATCGGAAACGGAATGGGCCGAGGCCGAGCCTTCTGTCTTTGCCTTGCAGGTTGCCGCGGTTCGCGACCAGGAACGGGCGCAACAGGATGTGGCCCAGTGGCGCGGCCGAGGCTACGATGCTTTTTCCGTGCCGCCCGAGGATCAGGATGATCCGTTTATCCGGATCTATGTGGGCAAGTTCGATAAGCTGGCCGAGGCCAATCAGCTTCTTGCCAAGCTGGAAAAAGAGGAAAAGGTCAAGGCCTATATCGCCCTCTTGCCAGCCTCCCGGCTTCAGGCCCCCTGATTCTTTTAGAAAAGCCGTTGTGATAATCAAATAATGTTGTCATCCGGCTGGACCGAACGGCTAGGAATCCGTGAGGAAACGGTCAAGAAAGCATTAGGGTGTCTTGCGGCGGCTCCTAAATCTTTTTCTTTGCGGGCGGTTGTGGTAGAACGAACGGGTTCCTGCCAGCCGGGCGGGCCGAAAAAATTACGAGGCGTCATGATTGTTGAAATCGCAACAAGTGCGATTTCAACTGTTTCCGCTGCACTGCTGTACCCATTTGATTCCGTGCTGCGGACATGTGGATTGTTTCCCTTTTTACGAGGCTGTCATGATTCGTGATGCCAAGATGAACGATGTGAAGGTGATGTATGGCCTGTTGCAGCATTTTGCCAACAAGGGCTTGCTGCTCGGCCGTTCCTTAAGTTCCCTCTATGACCAGCTGCGGGATTTCAAGGTCTTTGTCAAGGAAGGGGAGGAGGATGCCGCTGCCGGGCAGATGCTGGGGATCTGCGCCCTCCATGTCTGTTGGGAAAATCTGGCGGAGATCCGCTCCCTGGCCGTGGTGGAAGAAGCCCAGGGCCAGGGGATCGGCCGTCAGCTGGTTGAGGCTTGTCTGGCCGAGGCCGATCATTTCGGGATCACCAGGGTCTTTACCCTGACCTATCAGCCGGCATTTTTTCAGCGGCTCGGGTTCAGGCATATTGATAAGAACGAACTCCCCCATAAGGTGTGGAGTGATTGTATCCAATGTCCGAAATTTCCGGATTGCAACGAAGAGGCCCTGGTCTGGGAAAGATAGGCCGTCGTCGCTGTAACAAAATAATATCGTGAGTTGTATCGCCAAAACGGCATCATGAACCGAAACGAAATGGTCGAGAAGGCAGAGGTCTTTTCGCAACGGTTCTTAAACAAACGCTGATCATGTCGGGGTGTGCTCTGCAGCATGCCGGCGGCGTTGACCTCCTGGGGTGAAAATATGTTCGCTTCTGTTTTGAAAAAGTTTTTTGGCAGCAAAAACGAACGGGTTCTCAAGTCCATTCAACCGCTGGTAGCCGCGATCAACCAACTGGAGCCCGAGATCCAGAAGCTCGATGACGCCGCGCTGGTGGCGAAGACCGTGCTCTTTAAGGAGCGGCTTGCGGCCGGGGTTCCCTTGGACAGTCTCTTGCCCGAGGCCTTTGCCGTCTGCCGGGAGGCATCCTGGCGGGCCTTAGGCATGCGTCATTTCGATGTGCAGCTCATCGGCGGCATCATCCTCCATCAGGGCAGGATCGCCGAAATGAAAACCGGCGAGGGAAAAACCCTGGCCGCCACCCTGGCGGTCTACCTCAATGCCCTTACCGGGCGCGGGGTCCATGTGGTCACGGTCAACGACTATCTGGCCCGGCGCGATGCCGAATGGATGGGCAAACTCTACCGCTTTCTCGGGCTTTCCGTCGGCTCCATCCTGCATGAGATGGATGATGCGGCCCGCCGCGAGGCCTACGCTGCCGACATAACCTACGGGACCAACAACGAGTTCGGCTTCGATTACCTGCGCGACAATATGAAGTTTGAGCTCGCTGATTTCTGCCAGCGCGAGTTCCACTACGCCATTGTCGACGAGGTGGACTCCATTCTGGTGGATGAGGCAAGAACCCCCCTGATCATCTCCGGGCCGTCCGAGATGTCCACCGAACTCTACGATAAGGTGAACCGGCTCATTCACAAGTTCAAGGTCGACGAACATTACACCTTGGACGAAAAGGCCCGCTCGGTGTCCCTCACCGAAGAAGGGGTAAACCTGGGTGAGAAGCTGCTTGAGATAGAAAACCTCTATGATCCGCGGAATATCGAGTGGCTGCATCATCTGAATCAAGCCCTGAAGGCCAATGTCCTTTTCAAGCGGGATGTGGATTATCTGGTGCGGGACGGGCAGGTGGTGATCGTGGACGAGTTCACCGGCCGGGCCATGCAGGGGCGTCGTTTCAGCGACGGTCTGCATCAGGCGCTGGAGGCCAAGGAGGGGGTCAAGGTGGAGAAGGAGAACCAGACCCTTGCCTCCATCACCTTCCAGAATTACTTCCGGATGTATGAAAAACTCTCGGGCATGACCGGCACTGCCGATACCGAGGCGGCGGAATTCAAGAAGATCTACAATCTCGACGTGGTGATCATCCCCACCCACAACACCATGATCCGCAAGGATTATGCCGATGTCATCTATAAAAACGCCGCGGCCAAGGATCGGGCCATCATCCGCGAGATCCAGGAGCTGCACAAGAAGGGCCAGCCCGTGCTGGTGGGTACCATCAGTATCGATGTTTCCGAGAAGATCTCGGCCATGCTCAAGAAGGTGGGGGTGCCCCACGAGGTGCTCAATGCCAAGCAGCATGAGCGGGAGGCCGAGATTGTCGCCGATGCCGGGCAGAAGGGGCATGTGACCATCGCCACCAACATGGCGGGTCGCGGCACCGATATCAAGCTGGGCGAGGGGGTCACCGAGCTGGGCGGCTTGCATATCCTGGGCACCAGCCGGCACGAAAGCCGCCGGATCGACAACCAGCTCCGCGGCCGTTCCGGGCGCCAGGGCGATCCCGGTTCCTCCCGCTTTTACCTCTCCCTGGAAGACGACCTGCTGCGGATCTTCGGCTCGGACCGGATCTCCGGGATCATGGACAAGCTGGGCATGGAAGAGGATGAGCCCATCGAACACACCATGATCAGCCGGGCCATCGAAAACGCCCAGCGCAAGGTGGAGGGGCACAACTTCGATATCCGTAAGCACCTGCTCGAGTACGATGACGTGATGAACAAGCAGCGTGAGGTTATCTACCGCCAGCGCCGTGAGGTGCTGAGTTCGGATGATGTCCATGAGGTGGTGACCGATATGCTTCCGGAACTGGCCGAAATGGTGGCGCAGGAATTCGCCGAGAGCAGGATCCCCTCGGAGGAGTGGGACTGGAATGGGCTTTCCGAAAGGATGTTCGCCCTGTTCGGTTTCAGCGGAGAGTGGAGCGAGGAGGAAAAGAAGGACCTTGATTCTGCCGCCTGTACCGAACTGATCCTGGCTGCGGTGCAAGCCCGCTATGCCAAGCGGGAGCAGGAAATCGGCGAGTTGAACATGCGTCACCTGGAACGGGTGGTCCTGCTGCAGATCGTGGATCACCACTGGAAGGAACACCTGCTCAACATGGATCATCTCAAGGAAGGCATCGGTCTTCGCGGCTATGGACAGAAGAATCCTTTGGATGAGTACAAGAAGGAAGGGTTCAACATGTTCGGCGAGATGATCCATGCGGTAAAGACCCAGACCGTCAGCACCCTGTTTAGGCTCCAGTTGGTGCGCGATGAAGAGGTGGCCGAGCTGGAGCGCGAGCAGCGGGAGCAGCGGCAGCCCATGCAGCTGAGCCGTGGCGATGATGAGGATAACGAGCATAAGCCCTTTTCCCGCGAGGGAGACAAGGTGGGGCGGAACTCCGATTGCCCCTGTGGCAGCGGGCAGAAATACAAACGGTGCTGCGGCAAGAGCGGCGGGAAGAAGTGAGATGGCGACGGAAAATTTTTTAGTGCAGGGCTTTCGGGCGGCGGCGGTAAACTCCGGAATCCGGGGCAAGGATCGCTTGGATCTGGCTCTGATCGTGAGCGACAAGCCCGCCACCGTGGCCGGGGTTTTCACCACCAGCCTGGTCAAGGCGGCCCCGGTACTCCTGGATATGGAGCGGTGCAAAACCGGCAAGGCCCAGGCCATTTTGGTCAATTCCGGCATCGCCAATGCCTGCACCGGCGAGGAAGGCATGCGTCTGGCCCGGTTGACCACGGCCATGGCCGCCGATGCCCTCAATATTGCTCCGGAACTGGTGCAGGTCTGCTCCACCGGCATCATCGGTCAGCAGCTGGAGCTCGCCTGTTTTCAGCGGGGGATTCCCAAGGCGGCCCAGAGTCTGGTTGGTGATGGCCTTGCGGATGTGGCCCAAGCCATCATGACCACCGACACCTTCCGGAAGATCGCGGTGCGCACCGCCCTCATCGACGGCAAGCCGGTCAAGCTCCTGGGGATGGCCAAAGGCGCGGGCATGATCATGCCCAACATGGCCACCATGCTTTCCTTTATCCTCACCGATGCCAAAATCGACCACGATCTGCTCCAGAGTGTGCTGAAAAAGGTGGTGGCAAAGACTTTCAACGCCATAACCGTGGACGGCGATACCAGCACCAACGATACGGTCCTGCTCATGGCCAACGGCTTGGCGGAGCATCCGCCCATCGCCGAGAATCGGCCCGAGGCGCTTGCTGCCTTTGCTGCCGCCCTGGAGGAGCTGTGCAAGGAGCTGGCCCTGTTGGTTGTCCGGGACGGGGAGGGTGCAACCAAGCTGGTGACCATCCGGGTGCGGGGCGCGGTCACCGAGGCGCAGGCCGATCAGGCGGCCCGAACCGTGGCCAATTCCAATCTGGTCAAGACCGCCTTTTTTGGCGAGGATGCCAACTGGGGCAGGATCATCGCCGCCCTGGGCCGCTCCGGGGCCCAGTTTGATCAGAGCAGAGTGGACATCGCCTTTGACGACGTTTTCATGGTGCAAAACGGCCTGGGGCAAGGCGCTGAGGTCGAGGCTCGCGCCACCGCGGTGCTGAAGAAGCCCGAGTTCGTGGTGACCATCGACCTGCATGCGGGAGATGGGAGCAAGGATATCTATACCTGCGATTTTTCTCTGGATTACGTAAAGATCAACGCAGACTACCGGTCTTAGGGCGGCGTCATTTTTTCTCCTTGCTGGTGCCGCCTTCCATGTCTCTGAATCAGTCACGATTTTTTCGGTGGAGGCGGCATGCGTAAGCCGTTGTGCATAAACGGCCTCGAGTTGAGAATGACATGTGCGGCATAAAGGGCTGTAAATGAATAAACTGAAAAGCACAATTTATTCATCAACAGCCCCTAAAATTCTTTTTTCTGTCCTGCTCATCGCCGTCGTCGTCATCGGTCTGCTCCATCTTTTTACCCCCGGCGATCTCCTCCTCTACCACAATACCTACCGGCGGCTCAGTTATTTTCCCATCGTTCTTGGCGGTCTCTGGTTTGGAGTTGCCGGCGGCCTGGGTATTGCCGTGCTCACCTCCATCGCCTTTATTCCCCATGTTCTCCACTACGTCGGGCACGGCCAGCAGGCGGTAAGCGAGCTGATGGAAATCGTCCTCTATCTCGCGGCCGGGTTGCTGGTCGGGGTGATTTCCGGACGGCAGACCCGGTTGCGCGAAGGGTATCAGCAGTTGTCCGAGAAGCTCCAGGCCTCCTATCTTCGGCTCCAGGAAGAAGCCTCGCAACTCATCGAGGCGGAGACCCGGCTGGCAGCAGCGCAGAAATTTTCCGCCCTGGGACACCTCTCTGCCTCGTTGGCCCATGAAATAAAAAATCCGCTCGCCTCCATCAAAGGGACGGCGGAGATTCTCCGCGATGAGTTTCCCGGAGAGCATCCCAAGCGAGAGTTTGTGGATATCTTGTTCAAGGAAACCGGCAGGCTGCAGGAGACGGTGGAGGAAATCCTCCGTTATGCCAAGGGACGTCCTCAGGAAAAAGAAGAGCCCCTCGAGCCGTTGGCCGCGGTTGCCGGGCATGTTGCTGCGTTGCTGGAAAGGCAGCTGCGGGAAAAAGAGGTCCGCTTGATTCTGCCAACCAATGGCGAGGGGCAGCAGCTGCTGGTGGAGAGCACGAAGTATTCCCAGGTCCTCTTGAACCTTGTGCTCAACGCTCTGGATGCGGTCCAGCCCGGCGGCCATATCTGGCTTCTGGTCGAAGGCGGGGCGAACGGGGGATGGCGGATCGCTGTCTGCGATGATGGGCCGGGTGTGGTGGAGGCGGAAAGGGAAAGCATCTTTGCCCCCTTTTATACAGACAAATCCGATGGTACCGGGCTTGGGCTGTTGATCAGCCGGAAGATCGTGGAGAGCTATGGCGGGACTCTCCGGGTTACGGATCGTCCTGGCGGCGGGGCATGTTTTGAGATGCTCCTGCCCGTGAAGAATGGCTCCGGTTTCCGACAGACAGTTTGACGGCGGAGGCGATCGCATGAAACCCCGGATATTGCTTATTGATGATGATGCCAGCCTGCGGCGGGTTACGGAATACAACCTGAGCAGCGGAGGTTTCCACGTGCTCGCTGCAGCCTCGGGCCGGGAGGGGTTGGCGCTTTTTCGCCGGCATGACCCGGATCTGGTGATCACCGATGTGCAGCTTGGCGACCTGAACGGCTTGCAGATTTTGGCGGCGGTAAAAAAAGAGTCGCCGCTTACTCCGGTGTTGGTGATCACCGCCTTCGGCTCCATCGAATTGGCGGTTAAGGCCATGCAGGAAGGGGCTTTTACCTTTCTTGCCAAGCCCTTCGACCGGGAGGCGTTGCGCCTTTCCTGCCGGAAGGCGTTGGAGCTGCGGCAGCTGCACGAGCAGAAACAGCTGCTGAGTGGTGAGATCAACAGGCTGACCGGGACCGAGGGCATGGAAACCGCCAATTCAGCCATGGCCGAGTTGCTGGACACGGCAAAGCGCGCGGCCAATAGTGAAGCCAACGTGTTGATCGCCGGAGAATCAGGGACCGGTAAGGAGGTGCTGGCCCGGCTCGTCCACCAGCACAGCCCAAGGGCGCAGGGGCCTATGGTGGCAGTGAACTGTGCCGCCATTCCGGAAAACCTTCTCGAAAGCGAACTCTTCGGCCATGTTAAAGGCGCCTTTACCGGCGCGGTGCGCAGCCGCAAGGGTTGTTTCCAGTCCGCCGCCGGCGGCAGTCTCTTTCTCGACGAGATCGGTGAGCTGCGGCTGGATCTCCAGGCCAAGCTGCTTCGCGCCATCCAGGAGCGGGTGGTGACGCCGGTTGGCGCAGACCAGCCGGAAGCGGTGGATGTCCGCTTGATTGCCGCTTCCAACCGGGATCTCTATGCCGCCATTGGCCAAGGGACCTTTCGGGAGGATCTCTACTACCGGCTGGGGGTGATTGTTCTGCCGCTCCCCCCGCTTCGGGAACGGCGAGAGGATATTCCGGGACTGGTTGGCCATTTTCTGCTGAAGCTCGGTGCCCCTGCCGGGGTACGCTTTTCCCCCCAAGCCCTGGCCAGGTTGAAAATCCATCCCTGGCCCGGGAATATCCGTGAGCTGCAAAACATTGTCGAGCGCGCGGTTATCCTGCGTAAGGGGCTGTTCATCGAGGCGGATGATCTGCAGCTTGCTCCGCTGAGCCAAGCTCTCGGCACAAAGGGTATTCCGGAAATCCCGGATGAGGGTCTTTCCCTGGAGGCGGTCGAGCGGGGTCTGATTGTAAAGGCCCTGGCCAAGGCCAACGGCAACCGCTCCGAGGCGGCCCGCCTGCTCAAGATTCCGCGTCATGTCCTGATCTATCGCCTGGAAAAATTCAAGATTTGATTTCCGCTCTGTTTGAGAATATTCGCCTTCGCCCTCCACGGTATCTCCTCTCTGAAAATTTCGGAAAATATCTAGCAGGCGGGGGCATTGCCGGGATCACCGCCCGCTGACCGCGGAGGGCTACGTCTCATCATGGCGGACCCTACCGCCGCGGATGTCTGTCGCCATGGCGACAGGGCCATCCTGGTCCGTGACACCCTTTGTCTTGGGCAGTGATTCTGTCGAAAAAAAAGAAAAACAAAAGGACAATTCCCTTTGACACTATCTTCCTGAAAATTATACAATAAATTAAGTGTGGGTGTTATTACCTATACGATGGCGCTTCCGGCGGAGGGCTTTATCTTGCCCGGAGGTTTCCATTTTTGTCTGTTTGGGTTCCGGATTTTCCGGAAAGAGCATGAACTACAACAGCAAGGAGAAGTCTTATGGGAAGCAGCATGAAAAAGATCGGGATGATGTCTCTGGCCCTGTTGGCCAGTGCCATCTTCGTCGTGGCGGCGCAGGCGGAAATCAAGGTCGGCGTTCTGGCATTGCGGGGTGCGCCCAAGGTTATGGAGGAATGGTCCGCGACCGGAGAGTATCTCACCGCCAAGATGGGAGAGCCGGTTACCATTATGCCCCTTGAGTTTGCTGCCATTTCGCCCATGTTGAAAGACGGCAAGATTGATTTTGTGTTGGCCAACTCCGCTTTTTACGTGGAGATGGAAAAACTGTATGGCGCCAAGGCCATTGCCTCGCAGGTCAATTCGGCGGGGGGCAAGCCGGTCAAGGAGTTCGGCGGGGTGATTTTGGTCCGCAAGGACAGCCCCATCCAGAATCTTGCTGATCTCAAGGGCAAAAAATTCATGGTGGTGAAATCCTCTTCTTTCGGCGGCGGCCAGATGGCTTTGCGTCTTCTGCTCCAGAACGGGATCGATTACAAAAAAGATTTTGCCGAATTCCGGGAAGGCGGCAAGCATGACAACGTGGTTCTCGCGGTAAAAAATGGGGCCATGGATGCCGGCACCGTTCGCACCGACGTCATGGAGGCCATGGCAAAGGAAGGCAAGATCTCCATGGCCGACTTCAGGATCATCAACCAGATCAAAGACAGCTTTCCCTTTGTGCACAGCACCGAGCTCTATCCGGAGTGGCCCATGGCAGCGGCAAAGCATGTTGATGCCGCCAAGGTTCAGAAGTTCACCGATGCTCTCCTCTCGATTAAGGCCGATTCCGATGCGGCCAAGAAAGCCGGAATTCTTGGCTGGGCGCCGGCTGCTGATTTTAGCAGTGTGCGGGAATGCCTGAAGGCCCTGAAGTATGGGGCGTTTGCCAACTAATGACTCCGGGAGGGGTGGGGCCTGCTAAAAAGAGCAATTGCAACCTGCTGCGGCAGGGAAGAAGGCTGAAAAGGGTATCCCTTTTGCCGGGGAGGAGTTTGAAGATTTTTAGCGGCTAATCTGCGGTCAATTAGTGGAAAACGGCTGGTTCTCTCGGGGATCAGCCGTTTTTTTTCTGGTACGCGTCGCTGCGGAAATGATAGAAGGGGAAAAAGAAGTTGGGGGGGATCCGGCGAGGCAATGGAGTCAGTGCACAGGAGGAAGGGATTGTGAATGGTGATGTTACCGTGAAAAAATTGTTGCTCATTGGGTTTGGCTTGGCCATTCTCTTGGTGGTGGGGCTGAGTTCCGTTTCCCTGTGGCAGTTCCAGGGCAACAAGGCTGGGGTTGTGATGTTGACCCAGTCGGATATGCCCCTGGCTCTTACCTTGGGTGAAATCAAGAATAATATCTTGATGCACCGGCGGTACGAAAAGGATTTTCTCCTCAATATCGGCAATGCGGAAAAGCAGCAGAAGTATCTGGAGAGTTTTGCCAAGGCCTCTGAAAAGATAAAAAAAGATATTCAGAAGGTTGCGGCAATGATCGCGGCCGACGATGAGCTTGCCGCGGATATCAAACAGAAGGCGGCAGGGCTGGAAGATGTCTACCTCAAGTACCATGATGGTTTTTTGGCAATTGCCGCGCAGATCAGCGCCGACCCCTCCATTACCCCGCAGCAGGGCAACAAGATGTTCGGTGAGATCAAGCAGGTCACCTATGATCTTGAAGAGGGGGCGGATCTCCTCTTTGTTGCGGTCGATGGGATGATCGCTGAAACCGCCTCTGGCTTGCTTTCGGTTACAAAGACCACCCAATATGTGCTGTTTTTTGGTCTTGTCGGCGGGGGCATTCTCATGCTGTTGGTTGGCCTGGCCATAAATCGCAAGATCTCGGGCTCGCTGCAGAGAGTGGTGGCGATCTTGAGCGAAACGTCCAGCCAGGTGCATGCCTCCGCGAGTGCCATAGCCGAGGCCGGGCAGGTTTTGGCCGATGGCGCCTCCGAGCAGGCCGCAGGCATTGAAGAGACTTCTTCTTCCATGGAAGAGATGTCTTCCCAGACCAAACGCAATGCCGAAAACTCTGCCGAAGCCGAAGGGGTGATGCGGGAAACGGCAAAGGTTATTTCGCTGGCCAGCCAGTCCATGGGCGAGCTGACCGCCTCCATGGGTGAAATATCCGCAGCCAGTGAACAAACCTCGAAGATCGTCAAAACCATCGACGAGATCGCTTTCCAGACCAACCTGCTCGCTCTGAATGCCGCGGTTGAGGCGGCACGGGCCGGTGAGGCCGGGGCCGGGTTTGCCGTGGTCGCCGATGAGGTGCGCAATCTTGCCATGCGGGCCGCCGAGGCAGCGAGAAACACGGCCGAGCTCATTGAGGGCACAGTGGAGAAGGTGCGCGGCGGTTCGGCGCTTGTCGGCAAGACGAGCGAGGAGTTCGGCAAGGTGAGTGCGCACATCGGCAAGGTGGATTCTCTGATGAGCGAAATCCATACTGCTTCCGATGAGCAGGCGAAGGGGATCAGCCAGATCAACCAAGCCATAGGCCAAATGGATCAGGTGATCCAGCAGGTTGCGGCCAATGCGGAAGAGGCGGCCGGGCATTCCGAGGAATTGGGCGGACAAACCGAAGTCCTACAGATTGTTGTGCTGGAGTTGGCTGCTTTGGCCGGGACCGAGGTAGGGGGCAGTGGCGGACAGCGGCCAGCTGCGAAAAAAAACACCCAGGCGCGCATGGCGCTCAGCCAGAAACCAGGGCAAGCGCGGAAGAAGCCGCTTGCGGCTTTACCGCCCGGTGCAAACCGTGGTGCTTCGAAAAAACCCGAAGAGGTGATCCCTTTTGGTGAGGACGACTTTGAAGATTTTTAAGGGTTGGTTGTAAAAGCAGATAAAAAAAGCCCGCCTTGCAAGAGACGGGCTTTTTTTATCGGTTGTACTTCTCTTCGCAGGAGAGCAGGATCTCCTGCTGGGCATCGGCCAGGACCTTCTTGGCATCGGCCACATCCCGGCTGATCTGGGCGGCCAGCTCGCCGGGGGCGGAAAACTTCTTTTCTCCGCGGAGGAAGCGGAGCAGGTTGATCTTGATCGGTTTGCCGTAGATATCCTGGTTGAAGTCGAAGATATGGGTTTCGGCGGAGAGATGTTGCCCTTCAAAGGTCGGGTTGTAGCCGATGTTGAGCACGCCGCCGTAACATTTGCCGTCGTAGATTACCTGGGTGACGTAAACGCCCAAATGGGGGCAAAGATCCTCCTCGGCGATGGCGAGGTTCGCGGTGGGAAAGCCCAGCAGGGGGCCGCCGCGTTGCTTGCCCATTTTAACCTCGCCCCGGATCTGGTAGTAGCGGCCAAGCAGTTTTTTGACATCCGCCATCTTGCCCAAGCCCACCAGTTCCCGGATCTTGGTGCTGCTGGCCAGCATCCCCTCTACGTAATAGGGTTCCACCACCGAGACCGTGAACCCTTTGGCCTTGCCTTGTTCCTGCAGAAAAGGGATGTCGCCCTGGCGGCTTTTACCAAAGGCATAGTCGTACCCCACCACCAGGTCCTGGACGCCGATGGCCTGGCGCAAGACCTGATCCACAAAGGACTCGGCCGGGGTATTGGCAAACTCCCGGGTAAAGGGGAGGATGATCAGCACGTCGATATTGGCCAGAGCAATGAGCTCTTTCTTTTGTTCGGCGGTGGAGATGAGCTTGAGGCCGATGTCGGGTCGGACCACCTTGAGCGGATGCGGCTCAAAGGTGACAACCACGCTGGTCCCTTTCTTTTGGTAGGCTCTGCTCACCACCTCGGAGAAGAGGATCTGATGGCCCAGATGGACGCCGTCAAAGTTGCCGATGGTAACGGCAGCCTTGGGAAAAGGTCCTGGAATGTCGGCGATGTTGGTGAATATTTTCATGGTCATGGGCGTCCTGATTTTATGTGCGCATACAATAGGCGACAACCGGGAAAAGGTCAAGCTGCAGCCCGGGGAGATTTTTTATGCACCCCCTTGTAAATTTTCTTGACAAACAGTGGTCGGAAAAACTATTATCGCCTCTCACGATGTGCCGAAGTGGCGGAATTGGTAGACGCGCTAGGTTCAGGGCCTAGTGGGGGTTTCCTCGTGGAAGTTCGAGTCTTCTCTTCGGCACCATTTTGAAAAACGTTTTCTTGTGTAAAGAAATCAGGTCATGCTTCGGCATGACCTTTTTTTTTGCCGTGCGCAGAGGCTTTTCCCGTCTGGCGACAAATAGCCTTTGCCCTTTCGGGTTCTCTGCACCGTCCGCCTCTCTTTTTGTTGACCAGGGATGGGGGAACCGTGCTATAATACGGGCATTTCCCTTTGGATAACTCAATGGAGCCGCACAACATATGGACATAGCTACCCTTATCGGCCTGTTTATGGGCTTCGGCGCCGTTATCGGCGGCCAGCTTCTCGAGGGCGGCCACATCGACGCCCTTATTCAGCCCACTGCGGCCCTTATTGTTTTGGGGGGGACCTTGGGGGCAACCTTTGTTTCTTTTCCGCTCCAGGATATTCTCCGGGCCTTCTCCAGTGCTGCGACAGCCATTTTTCCCCAGGAAGAAGATCCGGAGGAGTTGATCGGCAAACTGGTCGGTTTTGCCAGCACCGCCAGGAAGAACGGCTTGATAACCCTGGAGCAGGACGCGCAACGGGTTAAGGATCGGTTCCTCGGCCAGGGTCTGGAAATGGTTGTGGACGGCATGGACCCCGAGGAGGTTATGGCGGTTCTGCAGATCGAACTCACCAATTTCGAGGAGCGCCACAAGGTCAGTGCCGAGGTCTTTGAGGCCGCAGGCGGCTTTGCCCCGACCATCGGCATCATCGGCGCGGTGTTGGGCTTGATCCATGTAATGAACAATCTTTCCGACACCTCCAAGCTTGGCGCCGGCATTGCCGTGGCCTTCGTGGCCACGATCTATGGACTGATGACCGCCAATATCATCTGTATCCCTCTCAGTACCAAGCTCAAAAAAAGATTGAAGGAACAGATTCTCCAGCGGGAAATAGTGATTGAGGGCCTTCTTGCCATTCAGAAAGGCGAGAACCCCAGGATGATCGAAAAACGGTTGCGTGGTTTCACCCTGACCAGCGGGGTCCTGATCTACAGCCGAGGCGGGGGTGGTTGATGAGCAGACCGAAAAGGAAAAAAGCGCACGAGAAGGAGCCGAACCTGGAGCGGTGGCTTGTCTCCTATGCGGATTTTATCACCCTGCTTTTTGCCGTTTTTGTAATGCTCTATGCCATGTCCATCGTGGATCAGAAAAAAATGGAGGAGGTGCAGGCCTCCATCCAATCTTCTTTCTCCGGGCCTCAGACTTTAACCCCGGCGCTCAAGGTTATCGGCAACAAGGATTTTGGTCTGATCCCCGAAGTGGTGGAGCCGCCGGTGCCGCCCCAGTCCCAGGAGGAGGTCTCCTCCGCTGCCGAGGCCCAGGAGTTCAGCCAGATCAAGCAGGACATCCAGAACAATCTTCAGGAGTATGGCGGTAAAAACGAGGTGCAGCTGACCGTCAACGAACGGGGCTTGGTCATAAGCTTGAAGGAGGCCGGGTTCTTTCCCTCCGGCACCGCCCAGGTTCAGCCGGGCGCCCTTCCTCTCCTGGACAAGATTGCCACCTCCATCTCCCGCTATGCCAATACCCTCCGTATCGAAGGGCACACGGATAATGTGCCGGTTAAATCTCCGACCTTTCCCTCCAACTGGGAACTCTCCACCGCCCGCGCCAACAGCATTGTCCATTATCTCATGGAGAAGCACGGCTTCATGGGCGCCAAGCTCTCCGTGACCGGCTATGGCGAATACCGGCCCATCGCGGATAACGCCACGGAAGAAGGGCGGAAGCTCAATCGGCGCGTCGATATTGTCATGCTTTCCCGCAAGGGGGCTCAAGGTGAGGCGTTGAAATTCGGCGGGCAATAGCGGATGGGTGTGCACGCCGGGGAGCTGTTTGTGCACCCGCCTGAACCCTTGTCGAGCTGGGTGTCCATCGGCTTGACGCCGGAGCGGGAAGTGGCCCATCTGTGGTCTTTGGTCCTGCATGCTGCGGATATTGAGCATGAGCTGTTCCATGGCGCAGCGGGCTGGCAGCTGCTGGTCCCCGAGGAAAACATCATCCGCGCCCGGCAAGAGCTGCTGCTTTTTTCCGAAGAAAACCAGGATTGGCCCCCGGAGCGTCCATTTCGATTCGAGCGGGAGACCATAGTCGAGAATGCACCCCCAGTGTTGCCGGTTATCGGCGGGCTGGTCGTGTTTTATGGTGTCACCGGTGCCTGGGAGAGCCACAGCCACTGGTTTGATATCGGAGCCCTGGATCGGTTCCGGGTGCTGCACGATGGTCAGTGGTGGCGCCTGGTTACCGCCCTGACCCTGCATGCGGACAGCGTGCATCTGCTTGGCAATATTTTCTTCGGCGGCGTGCTGGTCTATTCGCTCTGCCGCCATCTTGGCAGCGGCATTGCCTGGTTCTCGGTTTTGTGTACCGGGGTTCTTGCCAATGGTATCAACGTATTCTTCCATGATGATCTCTATCGTTCCATTGGCTTTTCCACTGCGGTTTTCGGTATGGTCGGCATCTTAAGCGGCATGCGGTTGCGCCGGATCGGCGGCTGGCAGGAGATGGTCCTTGCCTTGGGCAGTGCGGCAAGCCTGTTGGCGCTCATGGGCTCTTCCGGAGAGCGGACCGACCTGGGCGCGCATTTTTGGGGCGTCTTCGTTGGCCTTCTGGTCGGGATGCTCCTTGTCGCTTTAGGGCTTGCCGGGAAACGGGTGCTTGCGCCCGCTGGTCAATGGCTGCTCTTTGTTGCCAGCCTGGCAATGGTGTTCGGCTGCTGGCTCTTTGCCCTGTACCCCCGGAGCGGGCTGTAAAATTCAGGGCGCGTCATTGTCCTCGGAGAGAGAGGGCCGGGGAAACGGGGCAGATGGTTGGGCAGCCGAGCCAGAAAACGCCTGGGCTTCGTACTTTTATAATAAATATTGCCTGTTAAACCAGTAAGATATGTAGTTTTATTGCACTTCGGCCTTGAACCACCCTGGGAAGGCTGTTAGGGTCAAGGGTCAAGATCAGGGCATGGAGCGGATGTTTCCCATGCATCTGGGAAATCTGGAAATAATTTTTTTAAAAAAAGGAGTCGAGCCCATGGCTTGGGATGATCAGGATCAGCAGCCACCTTGGGGCAAAAAAAAGGGGCCGCAAACCCCTGAAGAGCTTATTGCTCTCTTGCTCAACAAGATCAAGGAGTTCTTTGAGGGGGCGAGCGGCGCGAAGGATAAGGGGCCGGCCGGCGGTGGCGGGAGCGCAGGGCCGAATATCCCCGGGGCCGGACTCTTGGGCGGCCTTGGCCGACCGGGGATGATCATCGGTGTGTTTTTTCTCGGCTATATCATTTTTTCCGCTTTTTACACCATCGCTCCCGGAGAAAAGGGCGTGGTGTTGCGTTTTGGCAAATATGTCAAAACGACCTCGTCGGGCTTGAACTTCAAGCTGCCGCTCATTGACGAGCTCATCAAGATCGATGTGGAAAATGTCCGCAAGGAGGAGTTTGGCTTCAGGACGAAAATTCCCGGGCAGCGCACCGAATATGCGAAGGCCGGTTTTGACAACGAGTCGCTCATGCTCACCAGCGACCGCAATGTCATCGATCTGGAGTGGATCATCCAGTACAAGGTGCAGGATCCCATCTTCTTTGCCTTCAAGGTCAAGGATGTCCGACAGGCGGTCCGTGATATTTCCGAGGTCGCCCTGCGCCGCATCGTCGGCAACATGACCTTTGACTATGTGCTCAGCAACCGGGAAATGTTGGCGGCCGCCACCCAGCGCGAGGTTCAGGACTCCCTGGATCGCTATCAGGCGGGGGTGAAGATCGTCACCGTTCAGTTGCAGGATGTGAATCCGCCGGAACACGTCAAGCCGGCCTTCAACGAGGTCAATGAGGCGGATCAGGATATGAAGCGGCTGGTAAACGAGGCGGAGGAAGCCTACAACCGGGAGGTGCCCAAGGCCCGGGGCGATGCGAAAAAGATGCTGGAAGAGGCGCAAGGCTACGCGGTGGAACGGGTGAATCTGGCCCAGGGCGAGGCCTCCCGTTTTCTCGCCATCCTCAAGGAATACAAAGGGGGACAGGATGTCACCCGCAGGCGGATGTATCTGGAGACCATGCAGGAGGTCCTGCCCAAGGTCAGCGAGATCTATGTGGTTGACCCAAACAAGGGGGGGCTGTTGCCCTTTCTCGATGTGAGGGGCGGCGCCAAGGGTAAGGGGACGGAACCCAAGTGAAAACGGACCGTTTCGTACAGGAATCAGCACGGGTCGAAGCAGCAGAGGCCAAGAAAAATGATAGGGGAAGCCAGTGAATAGGATACTGCGTAGTGTTATGATAGCGGTGGTGGTGGCGGCGGCAGTGGCGCTGTTCAATGCCTTTTTTGTTCTGCCCGAGGGGCAGCAGGTGGTGATCACCCAGTTCGGCCGTCCGGTGGGCAAGCCCATCACCCAGGCCGGGTTGCAATTCAAGATCCCATTTATCCAGGATGTGACTTTTTTCGATAAGCGGATTCTCATCTGGGACGGGGATCCGAATCAGGTGCCCACCAACGACAAGACCTTTGTCTATCTCGATGTTACTGCCCGCTGGCGGATCTCCAATGCCCTGGTTTTTTTACAGGCGGTGAACAACGAGCAACGGGCCCAGACCATTCTCGATGATATTATCGACGGTACGGTCCGGGATCTGGTCAACAAGAACGACCTGGTTGAGATCATCCGCAGTTCCGATTGGGATCCGGAAGCCATGGGCTTTGGTCCTGTGGGCGAGGATGAGAAGATTAAATTCGGGCGGGATAAGATTACCGCCCTGATCCATGCCAACGCCTCCAAGGTGACGCCCAAGTACGGTATCGAGCTGGTGGATGTGATGTTCAAGCGGGTCAACTATATCGACACGGTTCAGCAGCGCGTGTATGAGCGGATGATTTCGGAGCGGAAGCGGATCGCGGCGGAAAAGCGCTCCACCGGCGAGGGGCTCAAATCTGAGATCCTCGGCAAGCTGGAGCGGGAGTTACGTGAAGTCAGCTCCCTGGCTGTCCGCGAGTCCCAGAAGATTAAGGGCAAGGCCGATGGCGAAGCGGCCAAGATCTATGCGGATGCCTACAATCAGGATCCCGAATTCTATGCCTTTTCCAAGAGCATGGATGCCTACCGGCTCACCATGGGAGAAAACACCCGGCTGGTGCTTTCTCCGGACTCGCCGTTTTATCGGTACCTGAAAACAATCAAATAGACGATTATTGCAGGTCGAGCGGGGTGAGTGGGTACGCGGGCCGGTGTTCCTCTGCAGAGAAGGGGAGCCGGCCCTTTTTATTGAGCAGGGTCAGGAGTTCTTCCAGTTGGCTTTCGCTTTTCAGGTCCGAGCGGCCGAGCAGGGTGAAGCGGCAGTCGCAGGAGGTCAGCTGGCCCCCGCACCAAGGACAGACCTCCACCGGGCAGCCCAGGGTGTGGATCTCGCCGTCCGCCACATGGCAAAACGGGCAGAGATCGGTGTGGAGATGGGCCGGCACATAGACCGGAAAGGTATTCAGATCTGTAAATTTTTTGAGAAAGGCTTCGCGGCTTTCGTAGTTGAAAAAGGCCAAGACCTCCTCCTCCCAGATCCCCTCGGCAAGGGGACCCAAGAATTCTGCCTGTTCGCTGGTGACCAGATAGAGATAGTCGGTCTGCGCGGTGGTGGCGCAGATCAGGAAGGTCCCCTGTCTGCGTTCCAGCAAGCGGAGAACTGTGATGGCGTCTTCCAAACCCTCGGGCAGATAGCTGTAAAAGGCGTGAAAAATGTGCAGGGCCACGCTGTCCGTGTCGTGTTTTTCCACCAGGGCAGTGGCCTTGGCCAGATCCTCCGGTGGGACTGCATAGCGCATGAGCAATTTGATGTCGGCAAGCCGTTGGTTCAGGGTGGACACGGTTCTTTTCCTTTCGAAATTCTTGTCTTAGGCGAGCGTTGTCTGCTGCTTGATAGTCTCAAGCCAGATTCTGGTTTCCGCGGCGATGTCGTCGGCACCGGTCAAAGCGGTGACCACGGCCAATCGCCTGGCTCCCATGGCCGTCAGCTCCGGGATATGTTCTTTTTTGATGCCGCCCATGACCGTGAAGGGCAGGCGGCAGCGGGCGCTGAATCTTGGTATGGCCGCGGGCCCGAGGAAGGCGGAAAGGCCGTCCTTGGTCTGGGTGGCATAGAGCGGTCCGATGTTGAAGTAGGACGCCCCGCGCTGCTCGGCGGTGGCCGCCTGTTCTTCGGTGTTGCAGGAGACGCCGATGATAAGCTCCGGCGCCAGGGCGCGGACCTCTGGCGCCGGGAGATCGCTGTTGCCGAGATGTACCCCGTCGGCGCCGCTGATCAGGGCGATATCCACCCGATCATTGACGATGAACAAGGCGCCGGCCGCCAGGGTTTTTTGCCGGAAGATCTTGGCCTTTTCCAGCAGGCGCAGGGTGTCGGACTCCTTGTCCCGCAGCTGGACGATTTTTGCCCCCCCAGCCAGCACGCCATCCAACCAGGTGAGATCGTCGCGGCCCTTGGCCAATCGCTCGCACGAGACCGGGTAGAGGGTGACCTCTTCGATGAATTTTTTGAGCCGCTGGTGGTACAAATCGCTTCTCTCGTGTGTTGCCACATCTCTCCTTGCGGGCGGTGATCCCAGACGCTTACTTGTTGAAAAAAAAAGGTATTTAAGTATAATAACTGATTAAAGATAATCTTTCATTATGGTTTTGCTCCTTTTGTTTTGGAGGGGATCATGGTGTCCAACGCACTGTTTCTTGAGGGAGGCAGGCGGTCTTTAACGAAAATGCAGGCGAGCTGTTGAGGTAAAAGCGGCGCTACGGCGAAGGGTATATATTATGGGAAATGTGGTTCACGGTCAAGAAACAGCGGAGTTGAAGCTTGATGGTAAGGTCTACCAGCTGCCGGTCATTGTCGGCAGCGAGGGAGAAAAAGCCATTGATATCAGGGAGTTGCGTTCAAGCTCCGGCTACATCACCCTGGACAGCGGCTTCATGAATACCGGTTCCTGTTGCAGCAGCATCACCTTTCTCGACGGGGAGGAGGGGATTCTCAGCTACCGCGGCTATGGCATCGAGGATCTTGCCGAGAATTGCACCTTTGTCGAGGTTGCCTATCTTCTGGATCACGGGAATCTGCCCACCCGGGAGGAGCTGAGCAAGTTCAGCCAGATGCTCGGCAAATACGCCATGGTCCATGAGGACATGATCCGCTTTTTCGACGGTTACCCGCCCAACAGCCCGCCCATGGCCATTCTTTCCTCCATGGTGAACTCCCTGTGCAGCTTTTACCCGGAGATGCTGGATAATCCTCTGGAAAACATCGACAAGATGGCGGCCCGGCTGCTTTCCAAGGTGCGGACCATCGCGGCTTTCTCCTACAAGAAATCCATGGGCCAGCCCCTGGTCTATCCGCGCCATGACCTGAGCTATTGCGCCAACTTCCTCAATATGATGTTCGATTCGCCGGTAAAGCCCTATGAGATCAACGACACGGTGGTCAAGGCCCTGAACAAGCTGTTGATCCTGCATGGCGATCATGAGCAGAACTGCTCCACCGCTACGGTGCGGGTGGCAGGGAGTGCCCGGGTGAACCTCTACGCCTCGATCTCCGCCGGGATCAACGCCCTATGGGGTCCGCTGCACGGTGGGGCCAACCAGGCGGTGATGGAGATGCTCACCCAGATCCACGAGGAAGGCGGCAACTACAAACAGTTTATTGCCAAGGCCAAGGATCCGGCGGACCCGTTTCGTTTGGTCGGTTTCGGACATCGGGTCTATAAAACCCACGATCCCCGGGCGCGGATTATCAAGAAGGCATGCGATGACGTGCTGACGGCCTTGAACATCTCCGACCCGCTGCTCGACATCGCCAAGGAGTTGGAAGAGGTGGCCCTGAAGGACGAGTATTTCATAGCCCGGAACCTCTATCCCAACGTGGATTTTTACAGCGGCATCATCTACCGGGCCATCGGCATCCCCACCAATATGTTCACGGTGATGTTCGCCCTCGGTCGTCTGCCGGGCTGGATCGCTCATTGGAAGGAGATGTGGGATGATCCCGACTGGCGGATCAGTCGGCCCAGGCAGGTTTACGTTGGCCCCAAACGGCGGCCCTTTGTCCCCCTTGCTGAGCGGACCGGAAACGAATAGGCTGCAGACAAAAAACAGGAAGAACGCGGGTTGGCCGGAGGTGTGGGCAGCCCGTTTTTTTTTGTGCCTGGCAGCGAATGTTTTGCCGAACCGCTCCTTGAACAACATGTGGTTGCGCGAAACTCAGTAAAGCGAGAAAAGCTCCTTTTTCAGATCGCCCCGCACATGGCCTGGTAGTTTTCACATTCCCGCAGGCAGCGGAACGGGCAGGGCTCCGTATTGAACCATTTTTTTTTCGGGCACCAGTACCGGTCTTTGTAAGGCTCATTGCACCCCTTGCTCGTGAGCTTCTGCCGTTCTCTGGCGCCGAAGCGAACCACATCTCCGAGAATCGAAAACCGAATGATTGTCATTCCGAGTCCTCCTGTCTCCGTGGGTTGCTGCATGGGCTTCCCTGCCCACCTCTTACCCTCTCTATCGGCAATGTTGCCCCCTAGATAAAGGACTTATTGACTTCTGACAGGGGCTGGTGTTAATAAATACCCTTTGTCCTTGCGCCTGGGCGAGGTGCGGTGCCAACCCGGAAACGGTCCCCACCTGATTTGCTTGCAGATCCCCCCAGCCGCAACAAAAATAGAACCACGATTTTTTAAGGGAGATTACGTGCATGCGTACTGATATCCTGCATGTCGGCGCAGGGGAACTGACCTATGAGATCCGCAACATCGTCATTGTTGGCGAGAAGTTGCAGAAGCTGGGAACCAAGGTCTACTGGGAGAATATCGGCGACCCCATTGCCAAGGGGGAAAAGATCCCCCAGTGGATGAAGCAGGTCGTTGCCGACCTGGTCATGGAGGATGCCACCTACGGCTATTGCCCGACCCGGGGGATGCTGGCGACCAGGGAATTCCTTGCCGAAAAGACCAACAAGCGCGGCGGGGCGCAGATCGGCCCTGATGACATCATCTTTTTTAACGGCTTGGGCGACGCGATCAGCAAGGTCTTCGGTCTCCTGCGGCCCACCGCCCGAGTGGTGGTGCCCTCGCCCAGCTACACCACCCATTCCTCGGCGGAGGCAGCTCACGCCGGAGACCGGCCGGTAACTTATTGGTTGAACCCCAACAATTACTGGTATCCCGATCTCGATGATCTGGAAAAACGGATCAAGTACAACCCGGCCGTGGCCGGCATCCTGATCATCAATCCGGATAACCCGACGGGCGCGGTCTATCCCGAGGAAATTCTCCGGGGCATGGTGGCGCTGGCCAGGAAATACGACCTGTTCGTGATCTGCGACGAGGTGTACCAGGCCATCATCTATAACGGGCAGAAAACCCTGCCCCTGGCCGAAGTGATCGGCGATGTGCCTGCCATCTGCATGCGGGGCATCTCCAAGGAAATGCCCTGGCCCGGCTCCCGCTGTGGCTGGATTGAGGTTTACAACGGTGACCGCGATTCCATGTTCGCCAAGTATGTGACCTCGATTTTGAACGCCAAGATGGTGGAGGTGTGCTCCACCACCCTGCCGCAAAGGGCGATTCCTGCCATTCTCAGCCACCCGCAGTATATGCCCTATCTGCAGGAGAGGATCAACCGTTACGAGTTGCTTTCCAACATTGCCTACGATGCCCTCAAGGACATTGACGGGGTGTTGGTCAACCGGACCAACGGCGCCTTTTACATGAGCGTGGTGTTCGAGGAAGGGAGACTGAACAGCCGGCAGACCCTCTCCATCGGTAACAAGGAGGTCCGTACCCATGTGGAGAATCTGGTGGGCGGGGCCAATGTTGCCTTTGACAAGCGTTTTGTCTATTACCTGCTGGGAGCCACCGGCGTCTGCGTGGTGCCGCTTTCCTCCTTCGCCACCGAGTTGCAGGGGTTCCGCATTACCTTGCTTGAGCGCAACGAGGAGCGGTTTGCCGAGATTTTTAAGATCATTGCCGATGGGATCAAGCAGTACCTGAACTCATAGTCCCGGCAGTATATCGCGATAAAAAAATCCTCTTTCCTTGTCGGGAAGAGGATTTTTTTTGCTTGTATGCAATGGTCGCAGAGGGCGCGGTGCGGGCAATCAATGCCGCCGCCCGCAATGCTCATGGCTTCTTGGTGGAGAGGACGATCTGCTGCATCTCGAGCTTGAGTTGGCGGTTTTTTATTTCGGAGAGGCTGTAGGAAGCGACCTTGTCCCCGATAAAGATATGGTACACCTGGATCGTGCCGGGAAGCTCCTTGTGCCGGCATTTCTGGACAATCACTCCGCCGTTGTTTCCCCGGTAGCGTTTTTCGATGATGAGGTTGGGGAAATGTTTTTGGGTCAGCAGCACGTCAATGGGGGTTTTTCCTGGGCCTGCTGCGCTCTCATCGACCCCAAGGATGGATTTTAAGGATTTGCCGATTGTCCCGGTGAGGCTGTCACCGGGGACATAAAAATATCCCCGTTGCGTACTCTTGTCCTTGTCCGTGGTCAGGGTGGCAAAACGGACGGTCAGCTGTGAGCGTCCGTCCCGGCCGAGGGTAGAACCCTCTCCCTGGGTGGAGACCAGATGCCACGGGCGTGGGTAGGTGAAGGTGAGTCCTGTGTTGTAATCGGTAAAAACCTGGGTCTGCGGCTGCGGCGGAGATTGTACTTCCTGCCCCGGCTCGGGCGGGGTCATAACGGCTGTCGGCGCCGCACTCTCCTTGGGGATCAGGGAGATCCGTTTTCCCTTCGTTTCAGTCGGGACCTTGGGGGCGGTTTTTTCCGGGGAGCTACTTTTGCTGACGACCGTCTTGTCCGTGCGCGGTGCCGAGCCCTGCACGGCGGGCATGGTGCAGCCGCCGGCA
Organism: Thiovibrio frasassiensis; assembly: GCF_029607905.1. Lineage (NCBI taxonomy): Bacteria > Pseudomonadati > Thermodesulfobacteriota > Desulfobulbia > Desulfobulbales > Thiovibrionaceae > Thiovibrio > Thiovibrio frasassiensis. The sequence goes on along the minus strand of NZ_JAPHEH010000001.1, from coordinate 232,288 downwards.
AGCAAGACAAGGGCGAGCATGGTCGGAAGAGAGGGTTGTATTTTCATGGGGTCTCCATTGGCTCGATTTGCAGTAAAGATATGCAAAGGTGTAACGTTGGTCAGTGCGGCTGTCAATCGCAAAAAAAAAAGAAGGGGATGCGCGCGGGGCAGAAAAAGATTGCCCCCCCGGCCTTTTTTTTTTAACATCCACTTCTTCAGAATATATGCATGATGCGCAGCGATAACCAGTCGGATTTTGTCCGGTTTGGCTGCCTTTTTTGTCTGTCCGTAACCAAGAGAGAACCTAATGAGAATTTTATCCGGGATCCAGCCCTCTGGCCAGCTTCATATCGGCAACTACTTCGGTATGATGCGCTCCATGATCGCCAATATGGATTCAAGCGAGTTGTATGCCTTTATCGTCGATCTCCATGCCCTCACCTCGGTGCAGGACCGGGAGCGCTTGTCCCGCGGCACCCTTGAAGCGGCCACCGATTTTCTCGCCCTGGGCCTTGATCCGGAACGCTGCACCTTCTGGGTGCAGTCCGACGTGCCCGAGGTTACCGAATTGGCCTGGGTGCTTTCCACCCTCACCCCCATGGGGCTGCTGGAGCGCTGCCACTCGTATAAAGACAAGGTTGCCAAGGGCATTGTTCCCAGTCACGGCCTCTTTGCCTATCCGGTGTTGATGGCCGCCGATATCCTGCTCTTTCAGGCCGAGCGGGTGCCGGTGGGCAAGGACCAGAAGCAGCATCTGGAGGTGGCTCGCGATATCGCCATCAAGTTCAACAACACCTTCGGCGAGACCTTCGTCGTGCCCGAGCCGGTCATTGACGACTCGCTGGCCACCATCCCCGGACTGGACGGGCAGAAGATGTCCAAATCCTACGGCAACACCATCCCCATCTTCGCCAGCGAGAAGGAGCTGAAGAAAAAGGTCATGGCTATCGTCACCGACGCCACCCCGGTGGAGGCGGTCAAGGATCCGGACAACTGCAACCTCTACAGCCTCTTCAAGCTGTTCGCTCCCAAGGATCGGTTGACCGAGGTGCATGGCCTCTATGTGAACGGCGGGGCCATGTACGGCAAGATCAAGCTGGAGTTGCTCGATCTGCTCTGGGAGTATTTTCGTGAGCCCCGGGAAAAACGGGCGCAGCTGCTGGCCGACCCCGGCCAAGTGCGGGAGATCCTCCAGCGCGGCGCGGTCAAGGCCAGGGAAAAGGCGGTGGTCACCCTGGATCTGGTGCGCGACCGGGTGGGCTTGAAATATTGAGGGGCAAAGCGCCTCTGCTCTCTTATCCTTCCTCTCTCTTTTCCACCAAGGTAGCCGGCACAATGCTGCCATTTCCATAGCGGTCGCTGATGGTATCAATCGCCTGATAGAGGCGGCACTCTTTTTCCCTGGGCCGGTTTTCTCCGAACAGCGTCAACTGGCCGCAAGCCCCGGCAGGGGCAAGATTGGCCAGGGAGATCCCCAGCAGTCGGATGGGCCGCAAGCCGATCTCGGTTTTGGCAAGCAGCAGCCGTCCCGTCTGATAGAGCGATTTGTCATCCCCCCCCACCGGTTCGGCCAGGGTGAGCGAACGGGTCACCTGCACGAAATCCCGGTATTTTACTTTGATGGTGATGGTTCTGCCGGTCAAGCCTTTGTCCCGGACCCGCTTGCCGACCTTGCAGCAGAGGGCCAGCAATTCCTGGTCGATCCTTTTGGTGTCGCGCAGATCCTCGCTGAAGGTCTCTTCGTGGCCGATGGACTTGGCTTCCTGGCTCGGTTCCACCGGGCGCAGATCGATGCCCCGGGCGGAGTTGTACATCAGCATTCCACCCTTGCCGAACTTGGCCGTAAGGATCGTTGGGGAGATCCGGCGCAGATCGCCGATGGTCTTCACCCCGATCAGGGCCAGCGCCTCCCTGGTGGTGCGCCCCACCCCCCATAAGCGGCCGATGGGCAGGGGGGCGAGAAATTCCTCTTCCCGGCCCGGGGGGACAATGGTCAGGCCGTCGGGTTTGTTCAGATCGGAGGCGATCTTGGCCACCAGCTTCGAACCGCCAACCCCGGCCGAGACGGTGAGGCCGGTGGTTTCCCGGACCAAACCCCGGATCTGTATGGCAATATCCTCGGCCGTGCCCATCAGCCTCAGGCTGCCGGTGACATCCAGAAACGCTTCGTCCAGGGAGAGTGGCTCCACCAAAGGGGTATAGCGGAGGAAGATCTCCATGATCCTCCGGGAAATCTCTTGGTAGCGGGCCATGCGCACCGGGAGAAAGACCCCCTGCGGACAGAGCTTTCTGGCGGTGTGGATGGGCAGGGCCGAATGGACCCCGAACTTCCGCGCTTCGTAGGAGGCGGCGCAGACCACGCCGCGGTTGGAGTTGCCGCCCACCACCACGGGAAGTCCCCGGAGGGCCGGATTGTCTAAGATCTCGACGGAGGCATAAAAGGCATCCATGTCGAGATGGATGATGCGGCGGTTGTTCGGGGTCGGCATGGCGGTGGTCCACTCCCTGGCATGAACTGGCTGATTGTTTTCCATAATATCCCCTCCGTTTCCAGATGCAAGGAAACGATTGCCGGGAAACAGAAAGAGGTGTCGCCCGGATGGCGGCAAGGTCGTCCGGGTGTCAGTGGACTGACAGGATGGAGGGGAAATTTTTTCCTTCCACAAGTCGCGTGGCATTGTGGAAAGATCGGATGGCTTTCTTGGGAATATTTTTATTTTATTAAATAATTTTAGATAGATGTAGCGCATACGTCGCTGCACCTCCTTGCGGGGCAAGGGTTTGTGCACGGTCCTTTCGGCGTTCTGGCATGAAAATGGCATAGGTACAGGGCAAAGAATCTTTTCAATGAAAGGAGCCGTTGCAATGAACGCCGCACTCTCTCTTGCTGACCGGGAAATTATAGAGCCGATTAATCTGGACCATTTGATGGTGGAGCTGGATCGTTACCGCCGTCAATCCGAATGGTTGAAACAGGTCAACGAGCTGCATGCCAGACTGGCCGGGGCCACCGACCTGCAGGGCATGATCGAGGCTTTTTCCGTCTGGTTGATGCCCCTGGTTGACCATGATCTCATTGCTTACCGCAGCCTCGACCGAAGCCGGGTGCATATTATCTGCTCCTGTCATGGGCCGGAACGGCGTCTGGCCATGGAGACCGCGGAAGAGGTGTTTGAGAAGATCGATTGTCAGTTGGATGGCACCTGCTGCGAGTGGGGGTCGTTTTTCGTGCAGCAATGGCAGATGTCCTTCGGCGTTGACCCGGCTGGGGCAAACCAGGGTTGCCTGATGCTGCTGCGCCGGAGCCCCTGCATTGAAGCGGAAGAGGCCCAGATCCTGCACGATGCCTTGGAGGTTCTGGGGGAGCCCATGCAGCGCGCCCTTATGTATGAAGATCTCTTTGCCCAGGCCCGGCGCGACATGCTCACCGGCCTTGACAACCGGCGGGTTTTTGAGGAGCGCATCGGCGCCATGCTGGAAACCGCCCGTCGCCACGGACGGCCCATCACCGTGGCCAGCATGGATCTGGATCATTTCAAGCAGATCAATGATACCCTGGGGCATGCCGCCGGGGATAACGCCTTGCAGATGGTGGCCAAGACCCTGACCTCCATGGTGCGCAACAGCGATCTCCTGGTGCGCATGGGCGGCGACGAGTTTGTTCTCGTCCTGCCCGATACCGCCTTGGAGCCGGCCCGGCTGCTGGCCGAGCGGTTGTGCAGTGCGGTGGATGGGTTGGAACTCAATGCCGGCGACGGCAGCCGTCTGGGTGTGAGTATCGGTTTGGTGCAGTGGAGTCCGGAGATGAGCAAGGACGAGTGGCTGCAGCGGGCCGATGAAGTGCTCTACCAGGCAAAAAAAGCCGGGCGTTGCCGGGTGTGTGTCGAGGCGGCGTAACCGTTCCGGGTTAGAATCTGGTCATTGTAAGGGAGGAGGCCATGACGCAACAAAAAGCCATCCATATCCTCATGCAAAGCCCTTTCTATTTTAAGTTGGAACTGGTCGCCCGCAAACTGCTGATCAAGGAGTTCTGCGCCTTGCATAACGGTTGCTGAGCTGCACCACCCCGAGACAAGAGAAGCAATCAGGCCATGGCTGGCTGGCGCGGAGGAACAATCCGCGCCAATCGGGCATGGCCTTTTTTATTGGGGTTTTACGGTGCAAAAAGAAAGGTTGAATAGGTGCGTGGCTGTCCCCCCATTAAACCCAAGGCAAATAATCATTTCGCCCGCGAGTTTACGTGTTATTTGGCCCGTTCCAGTTCAAGCAGGCCGATTTTTGAATGCTGATTTTTGTCGCCGTCATTGATCATGATGAGTTCGATGGAGCCATCGGGCAAGATCTCGCCGAGAAGAATGTCTTCATCATGGTCAACGAGGTAGAGGCGGGTGCCGTCTCTGGAAATAACCCCGGAAAAACCTTCGGTGACGGACTTTGCCGGTTTCGTAGCTTTCTTGGTATACGAGCGTTCTCCGGAAAAGAATCGCCCCTGCTGCTCCTTGATGGTCCATTTGCCGTCGGCTTCCTTGTTCGAGAAAAAACCGGTTTTTTCGTGGTGGTGCGCATAGTTTTTGGACGTCCACTTGCCGGTTAAGTCCGGCATGGATGTTTCCGCCAAGCTTGATCCTGCAAAAACAAAGAGCACGGTTACACAGAGAACAAGCGCTGGAATCAATCGTTTCATAGCCCCCTCCTGTTTACTGGTAATAAGTTTTGCGGGTGATTGAGCATTGGGACAGCCACGAATCCATTATGTCATATTTTGCGCCCTTACGGTTCCCCTAAAAAACGGCAGGCATCGATCAGCTCCGTTTCCATAAACGCCGCTTCGTGGCGGGCATGGTATTCCGCCACCAGGGTAACGATCTCGGGGTTGGGCTGGCTTTCCAGCGAGTTTTCTTTGCAGAAATGGACCCGGCAGTCGATGGGCCGGACCGGATAGATCCGGCAGAGCCCGTCCTTGCCCAGGAACTTGCAACCATCTTCGCCCGCCTCATAGAAGCGGAATCCCTTCTGCTGTGCCAAAAAACCATTGATCAATTCTGCCTCCGGCGGGGTCACGCCCGGCACGCCGCCCATGATGGAGGGATGGCAGCAGTCGGCGTTGCACTTGCCGGGACGGCCGCAGTGCATGCCGGACTTGGCTTCGATTTCTGCCAGTTGGGTCCAGAGGGCTTCCAGGGTCATTCTTGTTTTTCCTTCATACAAGGTCATTGTTTAACGTCTGAATTCACCGGCTTGCGCGATTTTTCGCGCAGGTCCGGTGGAATGATGGGTTAGCCATTCTTGCTGAAAGTTCATAATGCTTTCTCGATACGCTTCAATGCCGAAGGAAACCGAGATCACTCAATCACCATATGGTCAGCTACCCCGCGTATGCGAATACGGCTGAAATAATCCAACTTTCGCACTGCCCACTCGTCCGCAGCAGCCTGCATCACGCTTTCGTCAATATCGATAGCACGGTATTCAACGGTATAACCGGCGGCCTTCAGCGCATTACGCGCGCCAGTAACGCCCTCCGGGTGCGCTGGCAGCAGTCCTTGTTCAATGCCAAACTCAAGGGCTTGCAGGGGCAAGGTGCGGTTGGTGCGTAACGCCGCAATGTGACCGTCGAAAGGGTTATCCGGGAACAACTTCTTCCCACCATCGAACATTTCAAAGTAGTGTCGAGAAAGCGTTGGTGTGATTTCAAGCTTCTGGTGCTGTACCCATGGCATATCGTTCAGGTTCTCACCCCGGCCCAAGCGCAAAGCGAGTGCGCGTTGCGCTTCAGGTCGAGGCAGCGGCTCCAGCCCTAGCGGTAAGAAACTGCTTTGCCCTCCACGCTGCAGAATCAGTTCCCGCAAATTCACCGTGTAGAGGACTGCGACACCAGATTGGAGAGGCGAAAAGGCATCCCCCGCTTGATCGGATACACAGGTTGCGAAGAACATCGCCACATCTCGCGACCGGGAAAAATCCAGTAGTTGCGTTGGATACTGGTAATGCTGCGCAATGGCCTCAATACTCAGCGCAAAATCCAGCCCTTCAATCTGATACGCCATCAAATCACTTGTTGCCGGGTGACGATCCATCACCGCTGAAAGTTCGATGCTCTTGGCTACCCAGTAAAGGGCATCAACGTCACTCATCCCCCTGAAGATTGAAGGCCTGCACCTTGGGTAAAACTTGTTCTGCCCACGATAAAGCCTTGGCGAGAACTCTGGGCCAGGCATAAAACGGTAGCGGCCAGCCGAGGTCGCAACCGGTGTCAGCAGGTCTATTCCAAGCTCAGACACGATGCCATAACGGTTAATCCACGATTCATCGTCAGGAAAATTCATCGGCATCAATGAGTACGCATACCCCATCACAGAGAGAAGGCGCTTGCCTTGTTCAATGAGCATCAGATATGCCAGCTTTCATCGCAGAACACATTGTTTTGGCACCGCTTCAGGCCACCTTCCACTATGTCTTGAATCAGATCAAGGCGCCAATCTTCGTCGAATTGGAGCAGCCATCCGGCAGTCTTGGTGGGCATGGCTATAAGAAGGGGATAAGGTGGCTAACAATAATATTATCGAGCTAGCTCGAGTTGTTTTTTTCTGCTCGATTTTCGGCCCTTTTATGGACCTTTTTGGGCGTATGCTGAGCATTTTTTCTTTTAAATAGCCACCTATCCACCCCGTATGGGGGTGTTATAGAGCAAGCTATATAATTCCGGCTAAAAATAATCGGGATGTTATCTGTCTACCTGACACTATGGAGCAATCCAAGAACTATATCCTTGCTTATTCCTTCGTGGCGTTTCGGCAGGCTTCATCGAGGCGGACCTCGATATAGCGGATACGTTCTTCATCCCGTTCTGCAATGTCGAAACAGACAGCATCTTCACCGAGCAGACCTCCGGGAACAACGTCGCCTTTTTCTTCCGGATCAGTAATCATTTCCCCGTAAAAGCAGACGGAAAGCCATCTGGGGTTGTCCTCAATCACGTCAACCATTACGAAAAGAGATCTTTTTTTCTGGGCGGCATGAACAGCCCGGAGAGAATAGGTGACTCCGGGCCGGGCTATGAACTGGAGAGTGACACCTTCTTTTTTGCCGAGGTATTCCCGCAAACGCGTAAACACCTCTCTGTTTTTTTCAGGCGTTTCTTCCCATTCATCAATAAAAGTATTCAGTTCCGAGTCTGTTTCCCTGCCCATGTCCAATTCCTTATTCGTTGAATTCATATAATTTCAAAAAAGTTCTGATGTGTCAGCTGTCCACGCAATTTAGTCCCGGCGTAAAATAGCCGAAAAGTTATCTGTCTACCTGACGCCATGGAGCAATTCAAGAATTATATTCTTTGCCTCCGACGGAGGGCAATAAACGGGAATGGGAATCAAGTCGGTTTCCTCATCGCACCCTCTGTGTTGGAAAGGCTATTCAAGGTAAATCTTTACTTCTGTTTTTTCAGCTCCCCTTGTATGCTGAGCTAAACTCATCTTTACCAGCAAGGGAGCAGACCCATGAAACTTACCTTCCACGGCGCGGCGAAAACCGTTACCGGATCACAGCATCTCCTTGAAGTAAACGGCAAGCGCATCCTCCTTGACTGCGGGCTCTTTCAGGGCAAGCGCAAGGAGGCTTTCGAGCTCAACCGCAGCGGTTTTTGCGCGGGCAAGGATCTTGATTGCCTGATCCTCTCCCATGCCCATATCGATCACTCCGGCAACATCCCCTGTCTGGTCAAAAAAGGGTTCACCGGCGATATCATCTGCACCTCGGCCACCCGCGATCTTTGCGCGGTGATGCTCATGGATGCCGCGCATATCCAGGAACAGGATGTGGAGTTTGCCAACAAGCTGCGCAAAAAGAAGAACCAGAAGGAGTTCGAGCCCCTCTACACCAAGGAGGATGCCGTGGCCGCCATGGACCAGTTTGTCGGCATCAGCTATAATCGCAAGCGGGAGATCCTGCCCGGGGTGCACCTCACCCTGGTGGATGCCGGGCATATGATGGGCAGCGCCAACGTGATTCTCGATATCCACGATCAGGAGAAGAACCGCGATGTCCGCCTGGTGTTCAGCGGGGATATCGGGAGGAGCGGGATCCCGATCATCAATGACCCGGCCGTATTGCGCGAGGGGGCGGATATTCTCATCATGGAGTCCACCTACGGCAACCGGCAGCATCCGCCCTACCCGGAGTCGGAAAAGGAGCTGGAGCGGATCGTCAACGAGACCTACCAGCGGGGCGGCACCCTCTTGATCCCCGCCTTTGCCGTGGGGCGGACCCAGCAGCTGGTCTATGCCCTGCACCGGCTCTATTTGCAGCGCGACATCCCCAATGTCCCCATCTATGTGGACAGCCCGCTTGCCACCCGGGTGACGGATATCTTCCGGTTGCATCCCGAGACCTACGACAGCGAGATCCGGGAATTTTTATTGAAGGACAACCACAGCAACCCCTTCGGCTTTGACACCCTGCGCTACACCCAGAGCGTACAGGATTCCAAGGAGCTGAATTTCTTGCGGGAGCCGGCGATCATCATCAGCGCCAGCGGCATGATGGAGGCGGGGCGCATTCTGCATCACCTGCGCAAGCGCATCGGCGACAAGAAGAACACCATCCTGGTTACCGGCTGGCAGGCCCCCAATACCCTGGGCCGCAGGATTGTGGAAGGGGAGGAAACGGTAAAGATCTTTGGCGAGGAATTTCCGCTGCGGGCCAGGGTGGAAACTCTCACCGGCTTCAGCGGCCATGCCGACCGGGATGGGCTGCTGGCCTGGGCCGGAGCCATGCAAAAGAAGCCGACCCGTACCTTCGTGGTGCATGGCGAGGAGGAGGTGGCCACCATCTTTGCCGAGTCCCTGCGCACGGAGCTGGGCTTTCCGCAGGTTGATATCCCGGAACCGCACCAGTCTTTCGAGGTGTAAGAGCAGTTCCCGTTCGCGCTGAGCCCTGTCGAGCCTCGGTTTTCCTGTGCCTGCAGGCCTTCGACAGGGCTTAGGCCGAACGGTTTATTGAAATCGTTTCCTGTTTGTCCCGCCTCTGCGTCACGCTCCGGACTAACGATCTTGCCGGTGCCCCTCCTCTTGTCCACCCGCCATGCCCCCTGTCCCGGGGGGCATGGTTCTGATGTGCACATCCCGCTGCGGATAGGGGATCTCAATGCCCTGCTCATGAAATGCATCCCAGATATTTAAGAGAACAGCACTCTTGACATTCTTGACCCCGTTGATCGGATCGTTGATCCAGACGCCCAGTTCAAGATCAACGGAACTCTCGCCAAAGGCGACAAGCAGGCACTGGGGCGGCGGCTCCTGGATGATCCTCTCTGTCTGTCTGGCGGCCTCTTCGCAGAGGGCCATGGCCTTGCGCACATCCGCGCTGTAGGCAATGCCCACCGGCATCTTCACGCACACGGTGCTGTTGCTGAAGGACCAGTTTTCCACCTGCTGGGTGATCAGATCCTCATTGGGGATCAGGAATTCCTTGCCGTCCGGGGCAATGAGCGAGGTATAGCGTGCACCCAGGGAGTTCACCCAGCCGTAGGTTTCGCCCACGGTGATGACATCGCCCGGCTTGATGGATTTGTCCAGCAGGAGGATGATGCCGCTGATAAGGTTGGAGAAGATTTTCTGCAACCCGAAGCCGATGCCCACGCCAACCGCGCCGGTGAAAATGGTAAAGCCGGTGAGGTCGAGGCCGACGCTCCGCAACCCCACCAGGATGGCAACGGTGATGAGGGTAATCTTTGAGAGCTTTACGAAAAGGACCTGGATGGAGGGAGAGAGCGACGCATTCCCCCGGATGCGCTTTTCGAGAAGATGGGAGAGGAGCCGGGCTCCCCACAGCAGCAGTACCACGGTCAGGAAACCTGTGAGTACGGTGAGGAGGGAAATCTGCAGCTTGCCAAACTTAAGGGAAAGACGGTCGAGCAGCCTGACGGCAGGTCCCAGCAGGTCCAGGATGTTGAGGGCGGCAAGGGTCCAGGCGATAACCGTAATCAGCCTGATCCAGGCGGTGTTGTTGAAAAACAGAGAGGCGGTTTTGATCACAATCCAGACGGCGAGCAGATTGACGACAATGGTGAGCAGATCGTGCGGCCATTCGGCTTCCATGGCGACCAGCAGCGAGATGATTTGCAGGAAAAGCCAGAGCAGAGGCGTGGCCAAGGGCAGCACGGCAACGAGGAGTTGGCCGAAACGTTTTTGGGGTAGTTCGGGAGTTGAAAATCTTCGTTTGATTCTGTTGCCGAACAGAAAGGCGATCAGTAGGGCGCAGGTGATGATCAATGCTTGGACAAGGTTGTCGTAGGTCAGGACATATCGGAGCAGCCAGTCGTTGAAGAGTTCAAGTTTTTTTTCGCTGATAGTAGTGGAAAGCCAGAGGCTTTTCATAGGAGATGTTTCCATGACAGAGAGGATTCGGGATGGATTTTATCCCTACAGGAGCATGAAGAAGCGGTGCAAGTATATCAGTAAAGCCATAATGAGCAGAGAAAAAAGCGTAATCGGGATACCAGTCCTGGCGTGTTCCTGAAAGCTGATCTCGATCCGGAATTTCCTGGCCTGCTCGATGACGATGAGATTGGCGATGCTGCCGATGATGACCAGATTGCCGGCAAAGGTGCTGGACAGGGCGAGGACATACCATTGTTGCGGCACGTTCGGGTCGAGAAAGTGGACCAGGAACATGACCGCGGGCACATTGCTGACCAGATTGCTCAGGATGGTGGAGAGGGTGGTGAGGGCAAGGAGGTTGCTGAGGGTTAGGCCCTGCTGGGCCATGGCTTCCATGAGCAGGGAGGGAATATTGCGGCTGGTGATGGGGTGGAGCACGATGAACAGGGAGCAGAACAGGGTGAGCAGCTGCCAGTCCACCAGCTCCAGGATCCTCCTGGAGTGGATTTTTCTGCTGCACAGCAGGATTGCGGCCACGGTGATGGCGGAAAGTTCGCGGGGGATGGGGGTGAAGAAAAGTCCGAGCAGAACCAGGATGCCGATGAGCCCCTTGCTGGTTTGCCGGCGATCGAAAGGGGGCCAATCGGGGGTGAGTTCGACCGCCTGGGGGAATGCGGACGCAGTAAAGTCCCCATTATAGATGCGGCAGAGAATGAGATAGGCGCCAGCCAGGGCGATAAGCGTTGGCGGTCCGCACCAGAGGAGGAACCTGCCGAAATGGAGTCGGCCGACCTGACCGATCAGCATGTTTTGCGGGTTGCCGATGATGGTGGCGGCCGAGCCGATATTGCTTGCCGCCGCCAGGCCGAGGAGAAAGGGCAGGGGGTTGAACCCTTTTTTCAGCAGGACGAGGCAGAGGACCGGGGTGAAAGCTAGGCAGACAATGTCGTTGGCCAAGAGGGCGGAAAGCAGGGCCGCCGCCAGCATGCTGCTGAGGAGGAAAAGCCGGGGGCGGTCCAACAGAGTGGTGGTGCGGCCGGCGACCCAGGTGTAGAAGCCGCCCAACCGGAGCTGGGCGGAAAGCACCATCAGGGCATAGAGCAGGATGATGGTGGGCAGGTCGATGGCCGCCATGGCCTCGCTGAGCGGCACCGCGCCGCTGGCGATCATGGCGATTGCCCCCAGCAGGGCGATGCCGGTGCGGTCCAGCATCAGGCCGGGGATGCGGCCAAGGGCGACGCCGAGATAGGTGATGATGAAAATGGGTACGGCGAGATCGGGCATGTGCTATCCTGAAGATAGAGTTCAAAAACGGGACAAGTTCTATATATCCCCGAGGGGTTGGATAAGGCAAAGGGTATGTGGGGGGGAAGGGGAAAAGGTTTGTCCGGGAATAAAAGCGATGATCTCTCTGCTGTTCTCTCTTTCTTCTTTTGCGTGCCCAAAAGAAGAAACAAGAAAAGGGCACCCCAGCCAGTCCTGGCCCTGCGGGCTTCCCTCACTTCTCGACGAGGGCGGGACGCAGAAAAACTCGGGCTTCGCCCTCAGACAGTTTCTGCGTCTTTTTCCGCCCCCGTCTGTGAGGCTCGGCAGGACAAATGGGGGATTTCCCATTGGCACGCAGCCGAGCACCGGAGAGGCTGCCGAAAAGGGATTTGCACTGTTTGAGGTACCCTTGCGGGCATAAACTCCGCGAGTTTGCAAAGCCCCGGCAGCATCGAGGAGTACCCCATGCGGGGCATAAACTCCGGGTATCCCGCCATAGGCGGGACAAGAGACATAGGGGGCCTTTTCTTTGGGCAAGCAAAGAAATGAACATACCAATTCAATATCACTTATAAGCCTGTCAAAAGTTTGACGTAACTCCCCTTGACAGCGGCTGAGGGCGAGCTTACGGTAGTTGCAGAACACGGCCGGGGGGGTGCCTGGCTGATCATCTTCTTTTGTTTAAGGAGCAACGGCTATGCAGTTTGATAAATTCACGGTGAAATCACAGGAAGCGGTGCAGGCTGCCCAGCAACTGGCCCAGGGCAAAGGGCATCAGGAGATCCAGCCCGAGCATCTCATGCGGGTGCTGCTCGATCAGCCCGATGGGGTGGTGGTGCCCATCCTCCAGAAGATGGGCGTGAGTCCGGCTCTGCTCCGCCAGGAGATGGACGATCTTTTGTGCAAGCTGCCCCAGGTCAGCGGCGGCGGCTACACCCAAGCCTATGCCGGGAAACGGTTCCAGGCCTTGCTGGACCGGGCCTTCAAGGTGGCAGGCGAGATGCAGGATGAGTACGTCAGTCTGGAGCATCTCATTTTGGCGGTGCTCGACGACAAGGATTCCCCCGCCGCCCAGGCCTTTAAACGAAAAGGCATAACCCGGGAGGCATTTTTGCAGGCGCTGGTCGCCATCCGCGGCAATCAGCGGGTCACCGACCCGAACCCCGAGGAGAAGTACCAGGCTCTGGAAAAATATGCCCGCAACCTCACCGATGTGGCCCGGCAGGGCAAGCTCGACCCGGTCATCGGCCGCGATGACGAGGTGCGGCGGGTGGTCCAGGTCCTTTCCCGGCGGACCAAGAACAACCCGGTCCTGATCGGCGAGCCCGGAGTGGGCAAGACCGCCATCGTCGAGGGGCTGGCCCAGAGGATCGTCAATGGCGACGTGCCGGAAACCCTGCGCAACAAGCAGGTGTTGTCCCTCGACCTCGGCGCCTTGGTGGCCGGGGCCAAGTACCGCGGCGAGTTCGAGGACCGGCTCAAGGCGGTCTTGAAAGAGGTGCAGAAACGGGAAGGGGAGGTCATCCTTTTCATCGACGAAATCCACACCCTGGTCGGAGCCGGGGCAGCGGAAGGGGCCATGGACGCCTCCAACATGCTCAAGCCCGCCCTGGCCCGGGGCGAGCTGCACTGCGTCGGCGCCACCACCTTGAAGGAGTACCGCAAATACATCGAAAAGGATGCCGCCTTTGAGCGCCGCTTCCAGCAGGTCCTGGTGCAGGAGCCGTCGCTGGACGACACCATCGCCATCCTGCGCGGGATCAAGGAAAAATACGAGGTCCATCACGGGGTGCGGATCAAGGATTCCGCCACGGTCGCGGCGGCGACCCTGTCCAACCGCTACATCACCGACCGCTTCCTGCCGGACAAGGCCATCGACCTCATCGACGAGGCGGCCTCCCGCTTGCGGATCGAGATCGATTCCATGCCCACCGAGATCGACGAGGTGGATCGCAAGCGGATCATGTTGGAGATCGAGCGGGAGGCCTTGAAGAAGGAAAGCGATGTTGCCTCCCGGGAACGGCTGGACAAGATCGAGGCGGAGCTGGCCGAGCTCAACGAGACCCTGACCAGTATGAAGGGCCACTGGACCCTGGAGCGGGACATTATCCAGAAGATCAGGAAGATCAAGAGCGATATCGACGAGGCGCGGGTTGCCGAGCAGCAGGCCGAGCGCCAGGGCGATCTGAGCAAGGTGGCCGAGATCCGTTACGGCAGGATCGTGGAGCTGGAAAAGCAGTTGGCCGCCGAAAACACCCATCTGGCCGAGATCCAGAAGGATCGGAAGATGCTCAAGGAAGAGGTGGACGAGGAGGATGTCGCCCAGGTGGTGGCCAAGTGGACCGGCATCCCGGTGGACCGTCTGCTGCAAGGGGAAAAGGACAAGCTGGTCCATGCCGATGTTGAGCTGGCCAAAAGGGTGGTGGGCCAGAAAGAGGCGATCACCGCCGTGGCCAACGCGGTGCGCAGGGCGCGGGCCGGGCTGCAGGACCCCAACCGGCCCCTGGGCTCCTTTATCTTTTTAGGCCCCACCGGGGTGGGCAAGACCGAGCTGGCCCGGAGCCTGGCCCATTTCCTCTTTGACACCGAAAAGGCCATGATCCGTTTGGACATGTCCGAATTCATGGAAAAACATTCGGTCGCCCGTCTGATCGGCGCGCCTCCTGGCTACGTGGGCTACGAGGAGGGCGGCTATCTCACCGAGGCGGTGCGGCGGCGGCCCTATTCGGTCATCCTTTTTGACGAGATCGAAAAGGCGCATCCGGATGTGTTCAACGTCTTGCTCCAGATCCTGGATGACGGGCGGATGACCGACGGCAAGGGCAGGACCGTGGATTTCAAGAACACCATCCTGATCATGACCTCGAACCTGGGCAGCCAGATGATCATGGAGATGGGCGAGGGGAGGCGGGCGGAGATGCAGACCCAGATCGATGCCATCCTCCATGCCCAGTTCCGGCCCGAGTTCTTGAACCGGATCGACGAGATCATCATCTTCCACTCCCTTGGCAAGGAACATCTTGCCCGGATCATCGATATCCAGGTGGGGTTGCTCACCAAACGGCTGGCCGAGCAAAAGTACAGCATCAGCCTGACCGAACCGGCCAAGGAGTACCTGATCGAGGTGGGCTACGACCCGAGTTTTGGCGCTCGGCCGCTCAAGCGCGCGATCCAGCGTTATGTCCAAGACGGCTTGGCCATGAAGATTCTCGATGGCACCTTTGTCGAGGGGGATACCATCGTGGTGGACCGGGACGAGGCAGGGCTTACCTTCGGCAGGGGATAGGAAAAGGTAAAAGCAGAAGGTGCGAGGCAAAAGGGTGACCGGGATTGTGGATGATCCGGTCACCCTTTTGTGGTATATGGGGGTGGTTGTGGAAAGGGTGGAATGGTTTGGATCTGGGATCTTTTGTGGATGCGTAAGAAAGAGCCCTTCGACAGGCTCGGGACGAACGGGAGTTGTCTTGAGTTCTTGACTCTTTCCGTTCGTGCTGAGCCTGTCGAAGCACCTGTTGTTGGGGGATTTTGTTCTTTTGCGCGCCTTTTATCTTTAGTCATGGGTAGAACATATGAAAAATCAGGAAAATGCGGCACGGGTCGTTGATCTGGTCGGCCAACGTGCGGCCAACATCTTTTCGGCCCGGGGCTACTGCTGCTCCGAAACGGTGATTGTCGTCATCAACCAGGGGTTTCGCGGCGATCTCAGCCCCGAGATGGCCGTTCGTCTGGGTTCTGGGTTCTGCCACGGCATGGGCGGCGCCGGCTGCACCTGCGGCGCGCTGGCCGGGGCGGAGGTGGCCCTCAGCCTTTTTCTCGGGCCGCGGCAACCGGGGGGGATGAAGGCCAAGGAGTTTGAAAAAGTGGCCAAGGAGATGCACGACCGTTTTCGGGCTCGGTTTGCCGCCACCTGCTGCCGGGTGCTGCTCAAGCGGCGCAAGGAGAAGAACGGCGCCACCTGCAAGGAGCTGACCGTGGGCGGGGCCGAGATCGCGGCGGAATTGATTCTTGCGCAGCGGCCGGAGCTGGCGGACAAGGTCGATCTGGATTTTCTCGCCCTTCGGGAATCAAAATTGGGGACCATGGCCAAAAAGCTGCTGGGCCGGGAATAAATCATGGTCTGTTTTTTTAAAGAAATGTGCTGGAAAGCCCTGCATGGATAAGGTGCAATCCATCCGGCTGAAGGGGCTGGAAATTTCCCCCCCGCTCTTTCTGGCCCCCATGGCCGGCCTGACCCATTCCGCCCTGCGGCGGCTCATTCTGGAGCAGGGCGGCATCGGCCTCTTGTCCACCGAGATGCTCTCCGCCAAGCGGCTGCCCATGGAAAACGCGGCCCTCTCCCCCTATCTGGTCCGTGCCCCCCAGGAAATCCCCCTGTCGTATCAATTGCTGGTCAGCCGGGTGGAGGAGGTCGCCCCTGCCATTGCCAAACTGCACGCATTGCAGGCAGAGGCCATCGATCTCAATCTGGGCTGTCCGGCGCCCACCGTCCGCCGCATGGGGGCGGGCAGCCGTCTCATGGAGGAACCCGCGCTGGTGCAGACCCTGGTGGCGGCGGCGAGAAAGCAGACCGATCTGCCCCTTACCGCCAAGATCCGGCTGGGCGAAAGCCTGGATGAGGACAAACTGCGCGATTTCTGCCGGATGCTGGAGGGAGAGGGGATTGAGCTGCTTTCGGTGCATGCCAGGCTGCGGGGCGAGCCCTTCGTGCGCAAGCCGCGCTGGCCGTGGGTCGGCAAGGTGAAGAGCTGGGTGAATATCCCGGTTGTGGCCAACGGCGGGATTTTTTCGGTGGAGGACGCAAAGAATTGCCTGGCCCAATCAGGGGCGGACGGGTTGATGATCGGCCGGGCTGCTGCCATGCACCCCTGGATCTTCGCCGAGCTGACCCGCGAGGTATACGGCCATGCCGTGGAAGTGCCGGTGCTGAATAAATTGGCGCTCTATCTGCGATTTGTCGAGCTGCTGGAGGAAAGTTTTTTGCCGGAGCGGCGCTTGGGCCGTCTCAAGGAGTTCACCCATTATTTTGCCAAGAACTACCCCTTCGGGCATCATTTGGCCTCGGCTGTGCAATCCAGCGCGTCCTTGGCGGAAGCCAAGGAGCGGGCCGCTCTCTTTTTGTCCAGATACGAAGCCCCGCCCGGGGATCACTGAGCGCCGAGCTGTTCGAAGATGGCATCCTTCAGGTCGATGAGATCGTCCGGTCCCATATGCAGTTCCTGCAGTACTCCCTCGTTGAGCTCGCTCCATTCCTCGGGATCCCATTCGCCGTCGATGACCCGATCCGCCATGCCGATGGAATAGCCGAAGGTGTAAGCGATGTAGTCGGCGACCTTGATCAGGGCAATGAGTTTGCCCGGCACCTTGCCCTGACCGGAGAGATCGGAGGTGTGGTGGTGGATGATGGTCTTGCATACCGCTTCGGGCAGCGACCAGGTCTTGGCCAGCAGCCCCCCCACCACGCAGTGGTCGGAGCCGACCAGTGCGTCTTCCTCCTGAATGATGTCGCGCTTATGGCTGAGGGCGGCATGGGTGAAGGCCTTATATTCCGGGGTGCGTTTCAGCAGCATCGGGATGGCGCAGTCATGGAACAAGCCGGTCATGTACGCCATGTCCGGGGTGATATTCTCGGCGCTCAGCACGCCGCGCATCGATTTGGCCAGGGACTCCGCCGTAACCGCGGTGTGCAGGGAATGATCCCAGAAAATCTTGTCGGCCGCGGTGCCGCCGCCCAAGGCATCCTGCAGGCAGGCGGTGAGCACCACCTTGCGGAAATTTTCCAGCCCCATGTAGGTGAGGGCCTTGACAATGGATTCACACTTGCTGGCCAAACCGAAGAACGGAGAGTTGATGACGTTGATCACCTTGGCGCTGATCGAGGCGTCCTGGGTGACGAGATGGGCGATGCGGGGAAAATCGGGATGTTCGGTGCGCATTTCCTTGTTGATCTCAATGACGATGGTGGGCTGGGCCGGCAGCTTGATCTTGTTGACGATCTGCTTGGCATGATCAAGACGCTGGGCGTTGAAGTCAATAGAAGTCATGGTTACGCATTCCTTGCGGTGGGTGGAAAAGCCCTTGGCGACAACAGGCCGAATATTTTGTTTCGGCAATGGTATCACGTTTCGCGAAGGTTCCAAGGAAAAAATGGGGCAAAACCGCAGGGAGATGCGTCTGGTTGAGGCTTGAGGGTGTTAGGTTGGGAGGAGGTCTCTGTTCTTCTTGCGGCGGCGCAGCCACTTGTAGAATTCATGTGCACAAAAGAGCAGAAGGGGGAAGGGCAGCAGAATCCAGAGATCGTTCAGCGGCACCGACGCGGTGTTGAACACTCTCTGTACTTCGGGCACGTTGAGAATGGCCCAGACCCAGACCAGCTCGACCGCCATGGCCCAGAGCAGCAACCGGTTGGAGAAAAATCCCAGGTTGAAGGCGGAGAATTCCCAGCTGCGCATGGTCCAGGCATTGAGGAGCTGGCAGGAGACAGCGCCCAGCAGGGTCATGGTCATGGCCTGGCGGTGCAGGAGGGGGTCGGCAAGATCCACGGTGCCGTACTGCCAGCCGTGGAGGAGCAGGAAAGAGAGAAAGGCGGCCATGGCGGCGGTGGCCTCGATGACCCCCAGGAAAAAATAGCCCCGCAGAAAAACCTCCCGGTCGAGGATTTTCTCGTTTCTTCTCACCGGCGGCCGGTTCATGATGTTCTTTTCCGGCCGTTCGCTGCCCAGGGCCACGCCTGGGAGGATGTCCGTGCCCAGATCGATGGAAAGGATCTGGATCACCGAAAGGGGCAGGGGGATTTTCAGAAAAAACTGCAGGATGTAGGGCACGATCTCCGGTGCGTTGGAGGCGAGCACATAGGTGACGAATTTCTTGATGTTGAAATAGACGTTTCTTCCTTCTTCGATGGCAATGACGATGGAGGAGAAGTTGTCGTCGAGCAGCACCATGTCCGCCGCTTCCTTGGCCACCTCGGTGCCGGAGAGCCCCATGGCAATGCCGATGTCCGCCTTTTTGAGGGCGGGGGCATCGTTTACCCCGTCGCCGGTCATGGCCACCACCTCCCCGTTGTTCTGCAGGGCCGTGGCAATCCGCAGCTTCTGGCTGCTGGCCATGCGGGCAAAGAGCACGGTCTCTGCGGCGAGCATCTCTTCCAGCGCTTCATCGTGCAGCGCCTCAAGTTCCGGGCCGGTGACGACCCGGTCGAAAGCCATGCCGATCTGATGGGCAATGGCCGCGGCCGTGCGCGGGTTGTCCCCGGTGATCATCATGGTGCGGATGCCGGCCCCTTTGCAGGTGGCTATTGCCGCAAATACCTCGCTGCGGGGCAGATCCATGATAGCAACCAAGCCGAGCAGGGTCAGCGCCTCCTCCCTGGCCTCTGTGCCGCTGGCGACGAGCAGGACGCGGAAGGCCTGGTTTTCGAAGGTTTCCGCCCGGGCCAGGGCTTCCTGCCGCTTGTTCTCGCTCAGCGGCTGTTCTTTGCCGTCATCCCCCAAAAAGGAGGTGCATCTGGGCAGCAAGACCTCCACCGCTCCCTTGGCAAAGATCTGGATCTTTCCGTCATCCTCAAAGACAGTGGACATCATCTTGCGTTCGCTGGTGAAGATGAACTCCTGCAATTTGGTCATCTCCGGGGCGGTAATTCCTTTTTTGCGGGCGGCGGCAACAATGGCCAGCTCGGTGGGATCCCCGCGCAATCGCTCCTCGTCGATGCTGGCCCTGCAGTTGAGGATGCCGGCAGTGAGCAGTTCCGTGAGGCGCTGCTCACTGCTTTCGTTGTGCCGGGAAAAGGAGAATTCGCCCGGCTCGCGATACCCTTCCCCCGAGATGGAAATCTCCTCGCCGCCGGCAAGCCAGAGGAGCTTGGTGCTCATCTCGTTTCGCGTCAGAGTGCCGGTCTTGTCGGTGCAGATCACCGTGGCGCTGCCCAGGGTTTGCACCGAATCGAGGTTCTTGACCAGGGCGTTGTGCCGGGCCATGCGCTGGCTGGCCAGGGAGAGGGAGAGGCTGATGGTGGGGAGCAATCCTTCCGGCACGTTGGCGACAATGAGGGCCAGGGCAAAGATCGAGGCCATGAGGATTCCCTTGCCCGAGAAGAGGCCCAGGGCGAAAAAGACGCAGCCCATGAGCAGGGCGATCCCCGTGAAGATACGGGTGATGTGGATGATCTCGCGCTGCATGGGGGTGACGGTCTTGCGCACGTTCTTGGTGAGGCTGGCGATGTTGCCGAATTCCGTGGCGTTGCCCGTGGCGCTCACCACCGCGATGCCGCTGCCGGAAAGCACGGTGGTTCCGGCAAAGACCATGTTCTTTGCCTCAAGGGTCCGTCTTGCCGTGTCGGGTTGCAGTCTGCGGGCCACGGGCGCTGATTCGCCGGTGAGGGAGGAGAGGTTGAGATAGAGGGAGTTTGCCTCGAGAATTATTCCGTCCGCCGCGACCTTGTCCCCTTCTTCCAGAAGCATGATGTCGCCCGGCACCAGATCTTCCGCCTCGACCTGCACCACATCGCCATCGCGCCGCAGCGAAACCCGGACGGGGATCAGTTTGAGCAGTTCCTCCATGGCCTTGTCCGCCCGGTATTCCTGCCAGAATGTGAAGGTGGCGTTGACGATCACCGCCCCGATAATCGCGTAGCCCAAGACATCGCTGCCCTGCTTGGAGTCATAATGGTCGGCGACAAAGGAGAGGAGAGCGGCTACCTCCAGGAGAATGGCAAAAAACTGGCTGTACTGCCTGGCGTAGGCGAGCAGGTAATTTTTTTTCGCCCCCTGTTCCAGGACATTGGGCCCGAATTCCCGCAACCGCCGAGCCGCCAAGGCGGAAGAGAGCCCGTTTTCCGAACTCTTCAGCCGCTGGAGCAGGGCTTCTTTCTCCAGAGTGAAAAGCTGCATTACTTTTCATCCCGTCCATAAAAGGCGATGGTGTTCACCGGGGTGTAGCGAAAGAGACGGGCAATGGGGTTTTCTCTGAACAACAGGGGGAAGGGGGAGAGCCTTCTGCCGCCGATGATCATCAGTTGGAAGTCGTGGTGCGCCAGATGGTGCAGGATCTGATCGATCTCGTTTTCGGCCAGGGCATGCTTGATCCGCAACGGCACATCCATGAGCTTGAAGGCTTTGTTGTAATGACTGAGGTGGGCGTTGATTTTCTGGAACAGCTCCTTGGTGGTGCCGATGTCCAGTCGGGCAAGGCGTCGGTTCCCTGCAAGGGTGATGCTGTAAATCTCGGTGGCCGCGTCGAAACCCTTGGCCATGGCGCTGAGAAAGACGAATTTTTTCACCGAGAGGCGGTCTTCTTTGATGGGCAGCAGGATATTTTCGGTGCGGGTAGTTGCGCCCACATGCGCCACCCGGACAATGGCCAGGTCGGCCGGCAGGTGCAAACGGGTCAGTTTTTCGCTGAGCGAATCCTCGAAAAAGCGGGTGCGCATCCGGGTGCTGCAGAAGAGGATGTCACCATTGGTTTCCTTGAGATGGGTCTGGATGGCCGGGGCCGGCTCTCCCTGCAAAAAGATGCGTTCGGTTTTTACCTGAAACTCTTCAGCCGCTTCTTCAATGGTGGTCATGCTCGCCTCCACCTCATCCCGACTGTCATCGGGGTTGAGAACGTGGAGCAGGCCCAGGGTGTAGTTGAAGAGCGCTGCGTAGCGCAAGGCATAGAGGGCGGCGATGTCCGAGGTGACAAGGCCGTTCATTGCCGCAATGACTTTCATGGCCGGGAATCTCCTGGTTGTGGCCTGGGAAGGCCTGGAGCTTAGGGCAGATTCTGGAAGATGTTTTTCAACCCGCTGGTGATGAATTCCACGGCAATGGCGGTGAGGATGAGCCCCATGATCCGGGTGATGATGTTGATCCCGGTTTTGCCGAGTTTTTTGGTAATGTAGGGCGCGGCCAGCAGGGAAAGATAGATGGCCAGGCCGATAAGGAGAATGCCCGCGCTGGTAATCAGATAAGCAGAAAGACTTTTTGCCTTGTAGGCGTAAACGATAACCGTGCTGATGGCGCCCGGTCCGGAAAGCAGGGGGATGGCCAGGGGCACGATGGCGATGGTTTCGCGGTCCGAGGTTTCTTCGGCCTCGTCACTGGTATGTGCGGCGCGGCTTGTCTTGGCCTGGAGCATGGAGGTGGCCATGAGCAACAGGAGAATGCCGCCGCCCACCCGAAAGGAATCGACGGAAATCCCGAAAAAACGGAGGATGAGTTCGCCGCTGACCAGGGTGGTCAGGAGGATGCCGACCACGGCGATGGGAGTGATCCGGACGATCCTGGCGCGGTCTTCCGGACGGTAGCCGTCGGTGAGGCTGATGTAGATGGGGATGGCGCCAATGGGGTTGACGATGGCGAAGAGGGAGATGACGAATTTTATGTGTTCCGAAGAATCGAACATGCGCTAAATCCTGTGCGGCTCGTGTTGAGCAGGCGTTTTTCGCTCTCAAGAAAAACGCCGGAGCTTTTTTTCATTGTATAGGGGAAATCAAAGCAGTGCAAACCAGGAGATGGGTTCAGGAAAAAAAGAGGGTGCTGGGGAATAAAAAAAGGGCCTGCGCGAATGCGAGAGCCCTTGAGTGGTCTAGCGTCGGTGTTGACTTTACAGCGGTTCCACATTGGCCGCGGCAGGGCCTTTCTGGCCGTCGACAATTTCGAAACGGACGCGTTCGCCTTCCGCCAAAGTTTTGAAGCCATTCTTGTTGATTGCGGAGTAATGGACAAAAACATCCTTGCCATTATCCTGTGCGATAAAGCCAAAGCCCTTTGCTTCGTTAAACCACTTCACTGTGCCTTCAAACATGATATTCCTCCGTTCCTTGCTTGGAACCCTAACTTGAAACCCGCAGTATTCCCGGCCCATTAAAGCAAAATACCGCACAACCATCTTCGGGTTTGTGCGGTAAACTTTTTAACAAAGCTAAAAAAAATACTGCACATTGCTTACTATTTTTTTTGATACCAAAAAGGTTTTGGAATAGCAAATAAATTATTCAGGGACGCGTGGTGCCTTGTGTAGCGCCAGCAGGAGGGTGGTATGGACTCCCGGAACAAAGGGGGCGAGATCATAGTCGCCGTAGGATGCGGTCAGGGAAAAACCCTGTTCGGCAAAAATCTCCAGCCATTGCCTAAAGTCGTGGCCAAGGATCTGATAGGTGTACTCCCATTCTTCGTTGGGGAGATCTTTCCGAAAGCGCAGGTAGTAGCGTTCGGTGATATCCACCAGGCAGGAATGCGGCGGGGTGGATTTGAGGATTTCCTTGATGACCTTTGCGCCGTCGGGTTGGTCGAAGATCTGAAACTGGAACCGTTTTTTCCCTTCCAGCCCGCGGAGTTCCCGGTCCGGGATATAGAGCTGCAGGAGCAGAATCCCATCTTCAGCAAGCAGATGGCGGAGTTGATTCAGGCACCCGCGCAGACCCTCCGGGTTGGTGAGGAGATTGAAGGTGTTGTATGGGGCGATGATCGCGGCAAAGGTGGTGCGAAAGGCCAGGGCGGTTATATCCATACAGGCATAGTGCGGCGTGGCTCCCTTTGCGGCGAGAGCAGCACCGGCCAGCATGGGGAAGGAGAGATCGACGCCGGTTAGGCGATACCCCTCTGCGGCCAGAGCCCGGCTGACTCGGCCGGTGCCGCAACCCAGTTCGAGAATGGTGCGGGGGGGAGCGGGCAGGTGTTGGCGATAAAAGGGGAGATCCGCGCGGAAATTTGCCAGCTCCAGGTCATAGAGGGCGGTGTACCGCGCGTGGCCATAGATGCGGTCGGCCCGGATGTCTTGGCTCACGTCTTGGCCTAGAGAGAGGCCGAGCCAGGGGTACGGGGAAAGGGGATTACTTCGCGGATGTTGGCCATGCCGCTGACAAACTGAATCAATCGCTCAAAGCCCAGGCCGAAACCGGCGTGGGGTGCGGTGCCATAGCGGCGCAGATCGAGGTACCAGCCGTAATCCTCCCGGCTGAGGCCCTGTTCTTCCAACCGGCCGAGCAGCTGATCGTAGCGTTCTTCTCGCTGGCTGCCGCCGATGATCTCGCCGATGCCCGGCACCAGGATGTCCATGGCGGCCACGGTGGTGTCGTCGTCATTGACCCGCATGTAGAAGGGCTTGATGGCTTTGGGATAGTCGCTGACGATCAGCGGCCGCTTGAAGACCTCCTCGCAGAGGTAGCGCTCGTGTTCCGACTGGAGATCCGCGCCCCAGGATACCGGGAAGTTGAATTTCTTCCCGCAGGTCGTAAGGCGTTCGATGGCCTCGGTGTAGGTGATCCGGGCGAAATCCTGTTCCAGCACCGCAGCCAGTCGACCCTTGAGCCCCTTGTCCACGAAATTGTTGAAGAGTTCGATCTCCTCCGGGCAATGCTCCAAAACATACTGCACCAGATATTTGATGAACGATTCCGCAACCTCCATGTCCTGAGCAAGATCGCAGAAGGCCATCTCCGGCTCGACCATCCAGAACTCGGCAAGATGCCTGCTGGTATTGGAGTTTTCCGCCCGGAAGGTGGGGCCGAAGGTGTAGACGTTGCCCAGGGCCAGGCAGTAGATCTCCGCCTCCAGCTGGCCGCTCACCGTGAGGCTGGCCTGGCGGCCGAAGAAATCCTCGCTGAAATCAGTCCGTCCCTCCTTGCGGGGGACATTGTTCAGGTCCAGGGTGGTGACGGTGAACATCTCGCCCGCCCCCTCGCAGTCGCTGGTGGTAATGATCGGGGTGTGGATGTACTGAAACCCTTGCTCCTGGAAGAAGCGGTGCACCGCAAAGGAAAGGGCGCTGCGCACCCGGGCCACCGCGCCGAGGCTGTTGGTGCGGGGTCGCAGATGCCCGATTTCCCTGAGAAATTCAAAGGAATGCCGTTTCTTTTGCAGGGGATAGGTTTCCGGGTCTGCCCAGCCGTACACCTCGACCTCGGCCGCCTTGAGCTCCACATCCTGACCCTTGGCCGGCGAGGCGGCGAGCTGGCCGCTGATCCGCACCGAGCAGCCGGTGGTGAGACGGAGGATATCTTCTTGATACCGGGGCAAATTCTCTTCGGCAATGACCTGAATGTTGGCTACGCAGGAGCCGTCATTGACCTCGAGAAAGGAAAACCCCTTGCTGTCGCGGCGGGTGCGGATCCAGCCTTTGATTTCCACGGCCTGGCCGAGGGGTTGTTCCTTGAGGATCTGGCGGATGCGGCGATAGTGGCTCATGGCAGTGGTATCCGGTTGGTGCTGAAGAGTTCTTGAGAATTTTCCTAAGTATGGATAAATAATGGTTCTTTGCAATACATTTTTCCAGGTACAAGGAAATATCAGGAATGATTTTTGACGGTGAAAGGAGAAAGTAATGAGAGAAACACTCTACCGTTTGGCGCCGGAACAATGCGCCCTCTTGGTCGTGGATATCCAGGAGCGGATGATGCAGGCCATTCCGGCCAGGGACGAGGTGGTGAAGAACGCGGCGCTGCTGATGAAGGCGGCCAACATCCTTGGGGTGCCGATTCTTGCCACGACCCAGTATGCGGCCCGGATCGGCGCCTTGCTCCCGGAGATTCAGGCGGAATTGGCCGGGGTCATCCCGCTCGATAAGCTGGAGTTCGGTTGTTTTGCCAACGGGCCCATTGGGGCGGCGGCGAAGCGTTTACCCAAGGAGATCAACACCATCGTGGTCTGCGGGGTGGAAACCCATATCTGCATCTACCAGACGGTGGCCGGCGGCCTGTTGCAAGGCTACCGGATGTGGGTGCCGGCCGATGGTGTGGCCTCGCGGGTGGAGAAAAACTATGCGACCGGGCTTGCCCGGATCAGCGAGATCGGCGGCATCGTTGCCAATACGGAGATGATCATCTACGAATGGCTGCAGAAGGCGGGCACTCCGGCTTTCAAGGCTATCCTGCCGTTTATCAAATAATCGGCAGGGGGGTTGCTTATTTCCGGGAAAAACAGGTAGAACAGGAGAGGTGGCCTTGGCTGGACCGGGATCAATATGCAAGGGAAGGGCGAACTATGATGGTGCAAGAGGAGTCGAGCGAGGAGCGGCGTCAGGATGAGCGGGTGGGCAAAAACCTGCGTGTTCGTTTTACCAGGCTGGAAGATCTCCTGGCGGATATTCCTTACCGGGAAGGACAATTGCTCGATATTAGCGGGGGCGGCCTCTGTTTTATGGCGGAGGAAGCGCTGCCCCTGGGCAGTCAGTTGGTGATGGTTCTTGAGTTTCCCGGCTGGCATGCGGTGGCAGAGGGGAAATGGATCGCCACCAAGGTGGAAGAGGATGTCGGGGTGTTGCGGGCCGTCGGCATGGTCTCCTGGGTGGCGAACAGCCGGAGCAAGCCGGGCGGCTATGAAACCGGGGTCAGTTTTTCCGGGAAAGTTTCGGCCTGAATGGGCTGCGCAGTGATACGGTGTAAAATATTCAAGAAAATTGGCACCTTGCCGATGGGGTAAGAGTACCCCTCTTGTGGGGCAGGCAGGGAGCAGGCAGAGGAACAGCAGCGGGAGGCTGAGCATGTCCATGGCGGGAAAGTCGGAAGTCAATCTTGAGATAAGCGCTGGATTTTTCAGGATAGCAACAGATACGGTGGTCTATAATATAACCGTTCTTGGCGGTCAGGAAACCGGGGCCGGTCAGGTGGTACGGCATATCCTGGCCGAGGAAAAGCCGCCGGTTCCAGCCCTTGCCGGACCCGAAGCGGCACAGGTGGATGTGATCTCAGCCGTGCAGTCCGGTGGGCTTGAAGGGGATGACTACTACAAAAAGGTTTCGACCGATATCTTTAATGATATCGGAAAGTTGGCAAAAAGCTTGAGCTCGACCATGGGGGAAATCCCCCTGGAAGACCGGCGCATGAAGCGGGTGGAGCTTGATGAGGCCGGAGAAAAGATCGAGGACGCAAAAAACCAGTTGCACGATATTGTTTCCATGACGGAACGGGCCACCATGGAGATCATGGATCAGGTGGAAAAGGTCCAGAACCAGACCGATGGCGTAAAGGAGCTGCTCCTCTCCCTGAAAACCCATAGCGCTTTTCAGGCCGCGGCTGTAACGGCTGGAGAGGAAGGCGCCCAGTCCGCCGAAGCAACCCTGCAGAGCCTGCAGGAAAAAATAAGCCAGGCCAATGCGCTGATTGTTGCCATGCAGGAAGAAGGTGGCGGTGCGGCGACAGAGGAATCCTCCGCGGAGGAGGTGCTCGATCTGGCCGAGGCCGCCCCGGAAATGGTCATCCGAACCCGTTATCTTTTTTCCCTGGATACGATTTTTCAGACCATGTACGAGCTGTGTACCAACGAAACGGTGAAAACCCATATCACCGCGGCCAGGAAGAAGGCCGAGGAGATCTTTGATCACAACGGTTTTGTTGAGGCCATGGGAGAGAAGATCAAGGATATCGCCCCGGACAGCGATAATTTCTTTACCGTCCCCTTAAGTGATGTCCTCGCCGCCCTGCTTTCTTCCTGTTCTGATACAAAGACCCAGAACCTTTTGAAGAAAATGGATCTCAATCAGGGGGAGATCTTTCTGGATCAGAGCCTGCCCTTGGAAGTGCCGCCCACCGAAGAGATTGAGGAGGCCGCTCCGGCCTCGGAAGCAGCTGAGCCGGAGGCAGTTCTGCCCGAGTCGGCTGGGCCGGAAAGCGCGACGCAGGGGACTGACCCGCGGGTTGCCGAGCTTGGGGGGATGCTGGCGGAAAGTCTTGTTATGGCTGGGGAGTTGACGGAGAATCTGGCGCAAATGCGTTCCGGTGAGATTTCCGGCATGGGCCTGATGACCATTGAAGACCAGAATGAAATCTTCCAAAAGATCGAAGATGCCTTCCAGGTGGCCTCCTCCATTACCGATGATATTTCGCGGATTACCGAGGCCTTGAGTTTTCAGGATCTCTCCGGTCAGCAGATCTTGAAGATCATCAAACTGCTCACCGATTTCCAGGTTCAGCTCCTGGCCATCGTGGTTTCCTTTGGCTCCCAGTTGAAAAACAAGGAGAAGAATGCCGGGGTTACCGTGGAGGAGAGCAAGCGGATCGCCCAGGAGGATGTGGACAAGTATCTCAACTCTATGACCACCGGGGAGGTGGGGGGGGAAGGTTCCCTGGATCAGGATGCGGTAAACGATCTCTTGAAGGGCTTGGGATTTTAACAGAAGAAGAGAAAATAAGGCGGAGAAAAGGCCGGCCCTGCGGGGTCGGCCTTTTTTTTTGAGGGAAGAAACGGAACGGGGCATGACGAATCGCCCCGCTCGCGGCGACCCCTTTCCCTGGATTCGCAGAGGTGTGCGGCTATATCGACCGTAGTTCTGTTGGCACAGGCAGGAACCGGCCCCGTGTTTTCCGGTTGACAGTGTTGGGGCGATTCTCCATGATATTTATAGGGAAATATCCTGCTTGATGCAATGGGCGGTGGTTGCTTGTTTCAAACAAATTGAGCTTGGCAATGGTGCGGATGTGGCCTTCAACCGACTCCATAACAGCGGCGAAAAAAAGTGGCAGCTCGATATGCACCGCATCGGTGGTGATCTGCTGCAGGTCTCTTGTGCCGGCCGCTGGTGCCTGGATCAGGATCTGCCCGCCGCCGGGGTGATTCTGACCGAGCAGGGAGAGGACTTGCGCCGCCTTTCCTTCGATACCACGCAGCTCTCCGCCTGGGACACCGGATTTCTCGCCTTTCTCCGGACTCTGCTCAAACTCTGCGCTGAACGCGGGGTCGGCATCGATCAGGAGGGATTGCCCCAGGGGGTTCGCCGGCTCCTGGAAATGGCCGGTGCCGTTCCCGAAAAGAAGGTGGTCAAGCACCGCAACGGCAAACGGAGCCTGTTTTTTCAGGTGGGCACGGCAACGTTGGAATTTTTCCGCGGCGCGCCCGCGATGCTCTATTTTTTAGGGGAGATCACCGCCTCTTTCGGTCGATTGTTGCGGGGTCGGGCCCGGTTTCGCTTGAGCGATCTCTGGTGGGAGATCGAAGAGGTCGGGCCCCGGGCCCTGGTCATCGTCTCGGTGATCAGTTTTCTCGTCGGGCTCATTCTCGCCTATCTGGGTGCGGATCAGCTCCGGCTGGTCGGCGCCCAGATCTTCATTGCCGATCTGGTGGCCATCGGCATGGTCCGCGAAATCGGTGCCCTGATGACCGGCGTCATCATCGCCGGGCGTACCGGCGCGGCCTTCGCCGCCCAGCTCGGGACCATGCAGGTCAATGAAGAGATCGACGCCTTCAAGGCCCTGGGCATCTCGCCGGTGGATTTTCTGGTCCTGCCCCGGATCTTGGCCCTGATGCTGATGGTGCCGATCCTCACCTTCTATGCCGGTTTTGTCGGGATGTTCGCCGGGATGCTGGTTTCGACCACCATCTTTGATATCGGCATGTTCGAGTATTACACCGAAACCCTGCGCGCCTTGTCGCTCAAACATATTTTGGTGGGACTTTCCAAGGGCAGCGTCTACGGGGCCATGGTCGCCTATGCCGGCTGCCTGCGCGGCATTCAGTGCGGGAGAAGCGCCGAATCGGTGGGCGAGGCGGCAACCTCGGCGGTGGTGACCGCCATCCTGCTGATCACCATTTCGGCTTCGATTATGACCATCATCTATTACCGATTGGGAATCTAACAGGCCATGACTATCGCGCCCCAGATCGAGATCCACGACCTGACCATGGCCTATGGCGAGTTCGTCATCCAGCGGGATCTTAATTTCGTGGTCAACAAAGGGGATATCTTCGTGATCATGGGCGGGAACGGCTGCGGCAAGACGACCCTGATGCGGGCCCTGATCGGACTGCAACGCCCTGCCAAGGGCACCGTTTTCTACGATGGCGAGGATTTTTGGGGGGTGGAGCCGGAAGATCAGGAGCGGTTGAAACGGCGGCTCGGGATCATGTTTCAGGGTGGAGCCCTGTGGAGTTCCCTGACCCTGGCGGAAAATGTCGCCTTGCCGCTGAAGGAGTACACCGCGCTTTCGCCGCGCCGCATTGCGGAGATCGTTTCCTTCAAGTTGGCCCTGGTGGGGCTGGCCGGTTTTGAGGAGTTTTATCCGGCCGAGCTGAGCGGCGGCATGAAAAAACGAGCGGGTCTGGCCAGGGCCATGGCCCTCGACCCGGATATTCTGGTGATCGACGAGCCTTCTTCCGGTCTCGATCCCCTTACCGCCAGGCGTCTCGACGACCTGATTCTCGAATTGCGCGACAGTCTCGAAACGACCATTGTGGTGATCACCCATGAATTGGCCAGTATCCTCGGTATCGGCACCAATTCGGTCTATCTGGACACCGAGCGCCACACCATGATCAACACCGGCAATCCCAAAGAGGCGCTGGTTTCGGGAGACGCAAAGGTGCGCCATTTTCTCACCAGGGGGGCGGCATGAGCAGGTTGCGGAAAAAGAAGGGAGAGAACTGTGCAGCAGCGCCGCAGATGCAAGGAAAAGGCCTGCGAAGAGTGCTATTGCACCTGAGTAGGGTGATGACACAGCAGATGTGGCGCTGCTGCACAGTTCTCAGGGGGGCGGCATGAGCAGGCAGGCAAATCCCACGCTTATCGGGGCCTTTGTTCTTGGCGCCCTCATTCTCGGGGCGGTGACCACCCTGCTTCTCGCCGGGGGGCAATGGTTCCAGAAGAAAGGCCAGCATATCCTCTATTTTGAGGGGGCGGCCCAGGGTTTGCAGGTGGGGGCGCCGGTGGTTTTTCTCGGGGTCAAGGTGGGCACGGTGAAACGCATCCAGCTCGGGCTTGATACCGAAAACCATCATTTTTTGGTGCCGGTCACCATCGAGGTCGAGCCCAATATCGTCCAATCCCGCAATGGCGATAAGGTCGATCTCAGGGACCGGGAGACGATCAAGAAACTGGTGGAGCGCGGATTGCGCGCCCAGCTCAAGATGCAGAGCCTGCTTACCGGTCAGCTGTATGTTGATCTGGATTTCCATCCCGACAAGCCACCCCGCTTCATGGCCAGCGATGTTCAGTTGAGTGAAATCCCCACCATCCCGACCACGGCGGAGGAATTTGCCACCAAGCTGGAGGGGTTTCCCATGGATACCTTTCTCGCCGATCTCGCCGCCATCAGCCAAGCGCTCAATGGTATCCTCTCCTCACAGGAAGCGAGGATGATCCCGGTGCGGCTGGAGGCGACCCTTGCCCATCTGGAATCTCTGAGCGCCAAGCTCGACCACGATGGCGCCCCCGTGCTCGCCGAGATGCGCAAGGCGCTGGAAGCGGTGCGGGATGCGATGCTCAAGGTCGGCGGGGTGGCTGAGGCCGGCTCCCCCATGGCGGTCAGCCTGGGCAAGGCCAGCGAGGAGTTGGCCAAGACGGCCCAGGCCTTGCAGGGATTGGCAGGGGAAGAATCGCCGACCGTGCAGCGCCTCAATACGGCCCTGCTGGAGATCACCCGTGCAGCTCGGGCTCTGCGACTTTTGGCGGAAACCCTGGAACAGCAGCCGGAATCCCTTGTGCAGGGAAAACGGTTGCAAGGGGAGGGGAAATGAAAAACAGATCTGGCAAGTGGCAGGGGAGCTGGTTGTTATTGTTGGTCGGCGGTTTGCTGCTGGTGGCGGGCTGCGCCCGCACAGCAGCGGTCAGCTATTATCAGCTCTCGTCTCTGGAAGTATCCAGCACAGGGAAGAATGCCGACGCGACGGGCAAGCTGGTGCTCGGCATCGGCCCGGTGCAGCTGCCGGAATACCTGGCCCGGCCCCAGATCGTTACCCGGCTGACTACCCAGCGGCTGCAACTGGCCGACAACCACCGTTGGGCGGAGCCGCTCAGCGAGAATATTCCCAGGGTGTTGGGGGAAAACCTCTCGCTGCTGCTGGTTACCGACCGCATCCTGCTCCACCCCTGGCCGGCCGGCAGGGCCACGGATTATCGGCTCCTGGTGGAGGTGCTCCATTTTGAAAACGAGAGTGACGGGGCGGCTCGGCTGGTTGTGCGCTGGGCGGTCAAGGGGCGAGACGGCGGGATCGTGCTGGAGGAAAGAAAAAGCAGCTACCTGATCCCCGCTGCGAGTCAAGGGAGGGAAGGGCAGGTTGCTGCCTTAAGCGAGGCGCTGGCGAGTTTTTGCCGGGAGATTGCCCAGGAAATGAAGCCGGTGCTGGGGAAATAATGCCGAACAGGATTGGAAGGGCATTGTTTGGTGGGCGGGGATGTATCGTTTGTAACGAATCCGGAACAGCGGCCTTTCGACAGGCTCACGGCGAACGGAAGTTATCGTAAATGAATGGATATTCCGCTCATGCTGAGCCCTGTCGAAGCACCTGTCTGAACCTGTTTCAAGCCGTTACGAGGCCATGAATATGGCGCATCGCCTTTATTTCTTGAAATGATCCACCAGCCGTTTGAGCCGGACTTGGGCCGCACTGACTTCGGCCAGGGTGGCAAAGGCCCGGACGGTCTCGGCGTTGCCCGGATCAAAGCCGCCGCGCAGGGGCTGCCGCTTGAGGAGTCCGGCGACAAAGGCGCGCTCCAGCCGATCGGCGGGTTCATCGGATTGCTCCGTGTCCGCCAGGTTGTACCACTCGGCGAAACGGGGTTCCGCCATGGCCTGCCGCATTTCCTCCTGCAAGACCATGGTCGCGCCATAGCCGTGCCGGAAGAGATCGGTCATGGGCCAGATCTCCAGCAACTCCGCCGCCTTGGCCGCGGCCTCGGCCACCTCCCTCTGGCAGGGTGGTTCCTGGAGCGCTAACAGGGATTCCAAGCCGAGGGAGATGGTATCCCGCACCCGCTTCACCGTATCGGTTATCTGTTCGATATCCTGTGGCTTTTCTCCGTAGGCAATGATCGCGCTGTTGATGGCCCAAACCAGTTCCTGCTGCAAGCGGGAGAGGCTTTGGGGGTCAGTCACCAGGGTGAGCGCCCGCTGCAAGAGGGTGGTTTCCAGCAAGGGCGCGGCATAGACCGAGGGCAAGCGGGTGACCGGGCTGTCCAGCGGTTCCTGTGGGCGGGGCATTGGCTGACGGCTGGGCGGTTTGGAGAAGAGCGTGCTTGCCTCGCCCGGGTCGGCAAAGCCCAGATCCTGCATGCGGCCGCTGCGGAAGCGCAGGGCTTCTTCCTCGATCTGGGTGGGCAGATCCACCCGGACCTCGCTCATCAGCCGGTGCGTTGCGGTGGGGTCGTATTGGTACATGGCATCCAGCAGTCCAAAGGGATGGACCTTTCTTGTCTGCTCGGGGTTTTTCAGCTCCAGGAGGTAGAAGCCGTCCGGGGTCATGGCCCGGGCAGTCGTCTCGCGCGTCTCGTCCTCCGGCGGTACCTGATCGGTATCCGGATCGTAGACCGTGACGGACTGGGTGAGAAAGAGGAGCTGGAGCACATAATCCAGGGAGAGGAAGGTCTGGGCCAGGGTTTCCGGGTCGATGGCCGCAAAGGGCGCCAGCCATTCATCGAGATTTTCCACGGAAAAATCGTAGCGGGTCCAGCAATCCAGATCCAGGCAGGCCTGCAGCTGTTCATGGCTCAGTTCCCGGAGGATGGGCAGGGCTTGATCCAGGCCGAGCTCCCGGATAATGTAATACGCTTCCAGGGGTTCCAGGGTGGCGACCTCGTCGGCCAGGTCGGCGGCAACCAGAAGCCGTTCGCCCCGCCGGGTGAGGGAACGGGCGAGATCGGCACGGAAAGAGGTCAGTTCGATGATGTTGCTTTCGGTCATTTTTATGTCCATTGACGGTAATTGAAAAGGCACCACCGTAGGGAAAGGGTATGTCGCAAGGGTGGATTTAAGGAGAGTATAATACCGCAAGAATAGCCTGACGGGTATCTAATTTCTGATTGCCAAGTAATCCGGTCGCTAGAGTAAGAGGCTTTGTTCTGCTGTTCATTTCTTTGCGGAACTTTATGCCCTTTAGGGTGTAAAGAAACGAACCAAAGAAAGGGCACCCTGTGTCTCTTGTCCCGCCGAAGGCGGGATACCCGGAGTTTATGCCCCGTAGGGGTACTCCTCGATGCTGCCGGGGCTTTGCAAACTCGGCTTCGCCTCAGACAGTGCAAATCCCTTTTCGGCAGCCTCTCCGGTGCTCGGCTGCGTGCCAATGGGATTTTACAGCCATGAAAGAAAATACTTGGCTGGGATTGCTTGGTAGCCAGAAAGAAAATTGCTTGAAATTAGTTGAATCGGTGGAAAATCTTTGAATTTTCAAGCGGTTATTATAGAATGAACCGCACCAGGAGGTTCACTCCATCTCTCCTGGTTACCGGAGGTATATGAAAAAGGTTCTGCTTGCATCGTTAAAGGCCTGGCTCGATCACCGTGGTGCCAGCAAGGGTGCGGCCCTGGCCTTTTACGCCCTGTTTTCCATGACCCCCATCCTGATGCTGGCCATCGCGGTGGCCGGCTATTTTTTTGGCACCAAGGCAGCCCAGGGCGAAATCATCGCCCAGCTTCCGGTCACGGTCGGGCCCAATGGCGCGCGGGCGATTCAGGCCTTGCTGGCCGCGGCGCGCGATCCCGTTTCCGGCAAGTTTGCCAGCCTCGTGGCCGGTGTGCTCTTGCTGGTTACCGCCACCAGCGTCTTTGCCGAGCTGAAGGACAGCCTGGATGAGATCTGGGGTGCCCCGCCGACGCACCATCCCATATTCCTCAGCCTCCTGCGCACCAGACTGCTCGCCTTTGGCCTGGTGCTGATTCTCGCGTTCATGCTCCTTGCTTCCCTGGTTTGCGGCGCAGCCTTGTCCGTGCTTGCCAGCACCGTGGGGGGGATGTGGAACAGCTCCGCCCCGGTCTTTTTCTTCTTTACCTCGCTCCTTTCCTTCGGGATCACCGCCTCTCTGTTCGCGGTGATCTACAAGATGCTGCCGGAGTCGCCCCCTTCCTGGCGGGATGTCTGGGTCGGGGCCGTGGTCACCTCGGGATTGTTCTCGCTTGGCAAATATGCGGTGGGCTTGTATCTGAGCAAGAGCGGGGTGGCTTCCAGCTTCGGCGCGGCCGGCTCCTTGATCGCCCTGCTGCTCTGGGTTTATTTCTCGGCGCAGATCTTCTTTCTCGGCGCCGAATTTACCCGGCAGTATGCCTTGACCTTTGGCAGCCTCAAGGACGAGGGCGTCGATGTGGAAAAAGAGCCAGGGGAATGAGCGGGGCTGGATAAGCTATGGGCGAGACAAGAAGTCGGCAAGGGCTGGAGTCGTTATGCTTATGGTGACCAACCCATAAGTCAGTGCCGACCCCAGGTCTGCCCTTGGCCGTTCCCGGCATCCCGGGAAGATCATTGTGCGCAAGGCGGGTCAGTCGGAAACGATCTTGAAAGAAACTTTCACCCTCGCCCGAAAAGTAGTTTCTTTGCCATCCTCGCCAATTTTCATATCCAGAGTGACAACCTCCGCAATGCGCAGATCGCGCAGGGTCAGCCCTGCGGATTTGACGGCGTTCTTGGTCGCCTCTTCCCAGGAAACCGGGCTTGATCCGACCAGTTCGATGATTTTGTAAACACTCTCAGTCATGGTATTCTCCTTGTTTAAGGTTCGGGGGGAACTTCCCTGAATACGCCTGCTTGTGAACGTTACTCGGTCTAATCTCGGTACATTGGCCAAAAATCTGGGTTTGCGGTTCTGGAAACTGGTCGGCGATGCCGAACCATTGCAATATTGTATCGTGTCGGGGTGGAAAACTGAAAGTGAAATGTATAAGAAAGGAAACAATCGTCATGGCTGCAACACGATTCATAGTGGCGGGAAGCTTTATCGACGGCAGCGGCGCCCCGGTGCGCCGGAATGTCTTTTTGGAAGTTACGGACACCATTATTACCGGAATCGGCTCCGCCACAGACCTTCCCCGTAATGGCGGAGCTGCAATCGATGACTTCTCGCACTGCATCATTTTGCCGCCGCTGGTTGATTGCAGCCTCTCCCTGTCACGATCGCCCTCGGTGGACAGTACCGTGCGGCTCTCCTCGGCAGAGGGTGATTTGGCCCAAAAAGCGATCATGGTGGCGCGGCATCTCCGCGACTGCCATGCCCACGGAGTTCTGGGGGTGGCCGACAGCGATGGTACTGACTCGGTGGCACTGTCGCAAGCGGGGATGGCAGAGGGGGGCATTATCGAGATCCGTTCCTCCGGTCCTCTCTGCCCGAGCGAGGATTTCGTCAAGGTCGCTTATTCCGCGAATATCGAAGACGAGGAGGGACCGGATCCTCGGCTGAGCTATGAAGATCTTTGCCGCATTCTCCAGGAGAAAGGCGGAAGAAAGGCGGTGGTGGTGGCCAATGGCAGGCAGCAGGTGGCGGAGGCGCTTGCGGCGGGGTGCGATGCCATCGAACAGGGCTACGACATGGGCGAGGACAATCTGAGAAAAATGGCGGAGAAGGGTGTGCTGTGGATTCCCAGCGTAGTGCGGGCCAAGAACGGTTTGGACGGCGCGAGCTCCGGCGGCTCTGTATGCTGCCGTTTCTCCACCCGCTATGTGGCGCCGGGAAAGCCGCTCCCCGGCGCGGAGGATTTTTGGAAAAAGACCCTCGCCAACCAATTGGCGCAACTGCGTCTGGCTGGAAAATTTGGGGTGAAAACGGCGGTGGGCACCGGGGCCGGGAGTGTCGGCATCCTCCATGGCGAGTCGCTGGGTGAGGAGGTGAAATTGTTTCTCAAAGCTGGTTATTCACTGGAGGAGGCCATCCGCTGCGCTTCGGAAAATGGGGCGAGATTCTTCGGCATGGAGAAGCTGGGGACGCTTACGGTCGGGCGGCAGGCAACATTCCTGATTGCCAGGGGCACGCTGCAACAGCTGCCGAGAAAGCTCTCTTATTTGGAAGGTATCTATGTTGACGGTGCACCCAGCAACGCGTATCGCAAGAATCCGGTTAAGACGGGGTGATTCTTTCGTATTTGCAATGTTGCCCCGCCAGAAAATCAGGCTCCGGCCCCTGTTTCTGCCCATCAAATAACTTCCCAATTTTCAACATTGCCACGAACCTTAGTAAATAACGGGTGAACTCTTATTCTTTTGGAACCGCGCATACTTTCATGCAAGCCTGGATCTCTGAACTTAAGTTTGTTTAACAGGTGATTGAATTCGTAATCAACCTGCCCGCTAGTAACAATAATTTTACTGTTTATCCTTTTGTTTGGAATCTTACTCTTGTCGAAGTTGTATCCTCTGCTCTCGGCTTCCTCTGCAATTGCCCTCAAGTAGCTCGCAATAGCACCAACCGGATTTGAGGTGCTTTTAAACCGAACCAATTGTGGATGGTTTTTGTATCCGACTGTTTTGCCTTCCAGTACGTTTTTGGCAAGCAGGGCTTCTCTCCAAAGGGCAACAAGGCCTTTCGAGTCTAGATAGCTTGGATTAATCGACCAGAGCCTCATTTCATTTCTTCCGCAACGCTTCGCTTGAGGGGCGCGGCCAATGAACTTGACCGCGTCAGCGCCGCATAAGTTTACCGCGTCCCTCTCTAAGCGTTTGTTATCTGATGACGTCATTATTATTTGCAAACATTCTTAGGGCTTTTAACATGCCACTGTATTTTTGATTGTAGGCATCTTTATAATTTTGAGTAAAATTATCAATTTCATTCTCGGACGGAACCATCCAGTAAAAGTAGAGATGCTTTGAGTCTCTTTGATTTTTAACAACTCTATTAAATGGCGGGGCGTCACTTGCTTCAACTAAAGTAAAAAGGTTGTTGTCTTGATTATGGTTAACAATGCGACATTGCCCCGGTTCCAATTTTGGTTTTCCTACTTCATTATCTAAATATGCCTCTAGGTAAGCATTCCCAAGCATGAGGTTTTTTTCTATTCCAACAAAATTTGCTCTTTCATGATAATCGAACTGTCCAAAAGAGATTGATGCTGTAAGCATAAAATTATCAGCTATCATCCGTTTTGAAATACTTTCTATTATTTCAAGAAGGTGTCCCAGAGCAATCACTTGATTTCGAGGGTTTTCAATATCCTGTCCATTGCATCGTGAAAACAGTACGCCACAGTCAGAAATAAAAATCCCATCAACTCTGTTAGGATTTATCCTGTTTGTTTCTGAGCCTAAAACATCGTAGCCAATTTGATAGAATCTACTCAAAGCCTTGTACGCATCCTCTCTGTTCTTCATCAAAGCTTTAAAGCCAGATATATCGACAAAGGCGACAAATGTTTCTCCGTGATAATCGTCTATCGGCATATCTTTCTCCAAAATTGATTAGGCAGATAACAATAATATTATCGAGCTAGCTCGAGTTGTTTTTTTCGGCTCGATTTTTGGCCCTTTAATTGATTTTTCTGGGCAATTTCTGGGTATTTTTTGCTTAAATAGCTACCTATCCACCCCGTATGGGGGTGTTATCGAGCGAGCTATATAATTCCGGCTAAAAATAGTCGGGATGTTATCTGTCTACCTGACAAATAGGAGCAATACAAGGGTTTATTGTTTCAAGACGGTGGGTTAGGGCGGAAAAGTAGACCTGTGTTTTTGCTTGGGTGGGGGAGGGGGATTTTCAGACAAAAAAAGGGCCAGCCGTAACTGGCTGACCCTTTTGGATGTTTAATGGAGGCGGCGAGCGGATTTGAACCGCTGAATAATGGTTTTGCAGACCACTGCCTTACCACTTGGCTACGCCGCCTTTTTGGTGGGGGCAATCTTAAACGCAGATCGTTTTTTTGACAAGGGAAAATGTGTGTTCCGCGCTGCCCTGCGGCAGGCAAGGAAAAAAGGGGGAAAGCCATGCGCCGGAGCGGCTGATCCGTTGCCCTTTTTCGGCGGTTGCGGTATGGTGTTTCGTTGCCGCAAGGGCCAGCGCCCTTACCGATTACTCTTAGCCATTGCCCTAGATATCGTGACCATCAATTCCCTTACGCAAACACCGCAACCAGACCTGTACCTGCTTGAGGAAAGTCTCGGCTACGCGTTCCGTGACCGCGTCCATCTTCAGATAGCGATGGTCCACAGCTCTTACGCCTTTGAGCAGGGGCGGCAGGGCCAGAAGGACAACGAGACCCTGGAGTTTTTAGGGGACGCGGTGCTCGATCTCACCGTCGGCTACGCGCTTTTTCACCATTTCCCGGAGATGCAGGAGGGGGATCTCACCAGGCTGCGGTCGGCTCTGGTCAACGAGCGACACCTGGCCCGGATGGCAAAAGATCTCGATCTGGGCAGATTTCTCCTGCTGGGCAAGGGTGAAGAGGCCAATCTCGGCCGGGAAAAGGCCTCCATCCTTTCCTGTGCCTTTGAAGCGGTGGCCGGGGCCATTTTTCTCGATGGTGGCTATGAGGCCGCCGCCGGATTTGTTGAGCGTCATTTTATTCCCTGGTTTGACGACCGCCAGCAGAGCATGTTCCTCGCCGATGCCAAGAGTTCGCTCCAAGAGCTTTTGCAGGAGCGGTTCAACGAAGGCCCCCGCTATGTCTTGGAGGGGGATGAAGGGCCGGATCATAACAAAACCTTCCATGTCTCGGTCCGTTTCCGGGAGGAAATTCTTGGCCGGGGCAGCGCCCGCAGCAAGAAGGAAGCGGAGCAGGAAGCTGCGGCCATGGCGCTCAAGAATCTCGCCAAGCCCGGGCAGGGCACCAAGTGAGCCGTGGTTTCAGAGCGTGCTTCTTCTAACGTCATGCCATCTCCCTTTGTCATCCCCATCTTCATTGCCCATCAGGGTTGTCCCCATCAATGCCTCTTCTGTAACCAGCGCAGTATCACCGGTGCCGCCGAGGGGATGGTCGGTGGCCGCGAGGTGGCGGAGACCATCCGCACCCAGCTTGCCTGGCCCCGCCGCCATCCCGAGGCCCCGGTGCAGGTCGCCTTTTACGGGGGCAGCTTCACCGGCCTTGCCATGGATCGGCAGCGGGAATTGCTCGGCGCGGCCCAGCCCTTTCTGGCCTCGGGACAGGTTCGGGAACTGAGGCTTTCCACCCGCCCGGATTACATAACCCCGGAAATCGCCGGATTCTTGAAAGAGCAGGGAGTCGGTATCGTGGAGTTGGGCGCCCAGTCGCTGGATGACCGGGTGCTCGCGGCCAGCGGCCGGGGCCATAGCGCGGCCCAGGTCGGCATTGCGGTTGCCTGTCTGAAAGAGGCAGGGATCCGGGTGGGGCTGCAGCTCATGCTCGGATTGCCCGGCGACAGTACGACAACGGCCTTGGCCAGCGCCAGACACGCTGCGGCATTGCGCCCGGATATGGTCCGGCTCTACCCCTGCCTGGTGATCTCCGGCAGTCCCTTGGCGGAACTCTACCGCAAGGGGGAGTATCGCCCCTTGTCTCTGTTGCAGGGGGTGGCCCTGGGTGGTCGGCTCTGGTCTATTTTTACGGCGCAGGGGATTCCGGTGGTGCGCATGGGGTTGCAGCCTTCTGCATCATTGGAAGAAACGATGCTTGCCGGCCCTTACCATCCGGCCTTTGGCGAGTTGGTGCTTTCCCGGCTCTTCTTCAACCAGCTCCGCGCCGCGCTTGGAGCCCGGCCGCGCCACCAATCCCACCGATTGTCGCTTGCCAAGGCGGACGAGTCCATCTACCGGGGCAAGGGCAACGCCAATGTCAAACGGCTTGTCGCCTTGGGACTGCTTGAGGGGGTGGAAACGGTGTTTAGTGCAGACCAGCTGCGGCAGAGTGTGGTTCTTATTTCTGTTGATTCGTAACATCTCTGAGTCACAACCATTCCCACCATTCTGAGAAATCGAGGGTATTCCTTTGTTCATTTCTTTGCGGAACTTTATGCCCTTCAGGGTACAAAGAAACGAACCAGCAGCGAAGCGGCGAAGAAAGGGCACCCTGTGTCCCTTGTCCCGCCGTGGGCGGGATGCCCTGTGCTCCTCGATGCTGCTGTGGCTTTGCAAACTCGCTTCGCTCAGACAGTGCAAATCCCTTTTCGGCAGCCTCTCCGGTGCTCGGCTGCGTGCCAATGGGAATTTATTTATTCTCCCCATTTGTCCTGCCGAGCCTCGCAGACGGGGGCGGAAAAGACGCAGAAGGTAAGCGAAGACTCCGACTGTCTGAGGGCGAAGCCCGAGTTTTTCTGCGTCCCGCCATCGTCGAGAAGTGAGGGGAGCCCGCAGGGCCAGGACTGGCTGGGGTGCCTTTTTCTTGT
This sequence comes from Thiovibrio frasassiensis, assembly GCF_029607905.1. Classification (NCBI taxonomy): domain Bacteria; kingdom Pseudomonadati; phylum Thermodesulfobacteriota; class Desulfobulbia; order Desulfobulbales; family Thiovibrionaceae; genus Thiovibrio; species Thiovibrio frasassiensis. The sequence goes on along the minus strand of NZ_JAPHEH010000001.1, from coordinate 191,731 downwards.
TTCTTCTTTTGGGCACGCAAAAGAAGAAAAAGGGAACAGCAGAAAGGTTCATTCAGAAATGCTGGGAAGATGGCATCACGTCAATATGTTCTTTTACTTATGCTCGGTTTGCGTCCGCCGGTTTTTCGCGGAAAAAACCTGGCAATGGATGCCGGAGCTGGCAAACACCACCATTGAGGGATACTGCAGGGATTTGAAGCCCAAGGCCCTGCAGCCGTATGGACGCGATGCTTCGTGGGTGATGTAGAAGTGGAGGCAGGCCAGGCAGTTTGGCCGCTCTGATGCGGGTGTAGGCACCGGTTTTACCTCGGCTCGGAGTCGGAGGAGGGTGTTGCCGCGCTCGCCTCCAAGCCGCGCAGGAGTACGAAGCGGCCCAGCGGCGTGACCTGGCAGGGAAAGCTCCCCATAAAAAGTGGGTTGTCGCAGAGCCCGCCGGAGAGGTAGAGCTTGGCCGGGGAACCGGCGAAGCGGTAGGCATTGATGGCGATTCCCTTGACAAAGCGGGCCACCGCCTCGGCCACCGGGACCCCGGAGATCACCGCGTCAAAGATATCGCTCATCCCCAAGACCCCGCAGGTCACGGAAAAGGTCTGCTCCGGGACCTGGAGGTGAGCATAGTCCAAGTCATAATACCGCTCCAGCAGCTCGATGGTGAAGCCCATCGATGCCCCGCATTCCGCGTTCCACCCCATGTCCGCCAGCTTGCCGTTCTGATACTTGATAAACTTGATGTCGCGGCTGCCGCAGTCGAGCAGCACGTATTCTTCATCTCTGATCAGGGTCTCGCCGCCCCTGGCCAGGGCAATCAGCTCGTTGATATAGCGGTCGGCAAAGCGCTTTCCGTTGTGGCCGGTGGCGAGATCCACCCGCAGGCCCTTGGGCAGTTCCTTGGTGGCCATGATGGTCGGCCCACCATTCGGTGCCGCGAGATCAAGAAATTTGCAGTAGGAGGTGCCGAAATCGCCCAGGATCATGGGTGCACCCCGGAAAGCTCGAGAAAGGCCTGGACCTTGGCCCGGGCACTGCTGCTGGTGTGCACATCCACATCCAGATAGAGGGCGTGGGGGTGTTTTTTCGCCAGATAGCGGGCCAGGGCGGTTTTGGCGCAAAAGGACTGGGCGAAGAAAACCGTGGGCACCTGGGGGTTGTACAGCGCTTCCAGCTCGTGATCGGCCGGGGTCTTGTTTTCCATGCAGCGGGCCCAGCCGTAGATGTGGGTGGTTGCCGGAAAGAGATCGAGGATCGAGAAATCCCTGGGCGGCACCCCCCAGAAAGCGGCGGTGGGCAGACAGGGCTGCATCGGTTTGTCGTAGGGGGCTGCGGATTTGACCCCTGCGGTAATGGCCACCATCCGGGCGGTGAGGGGCAGGCATGCCTGGCAGAGCGGGGTGCCGTAGGCAACACTGTCCATATTCTTGGTGGAGATCACCGGAATGGGTAACGCCTCGGCCAGGATCGTTGCCGTGTGCAGGGCGCAATCGCACTTGCCCGGGCCGGTGTCCACATAGATGGCATCGAGTTCAAGGTGCAGGGCGTTGACCACGGCGGTGCGGAGGATGGCGCAGTAAACCCGGGGGAGAAAAGGGCTGGCGGTCTCGAGATCTTCGCGGACCAAGGGCTCGTCCAGGTCGTGGATGACGAGGCCATGTTCGTTCGCCGTCCGGATCACGGCCAGGGGCGGGATGCCGATGATGCCGATCTTCCGGAAGCGGCTAAGGATGGCGGCTAATGGTGCTGAATCGTGGGCCATGTCGCGGGGGTTACTGGTTGTGTTTTTTTAAGAGGAAACAGCCGAGGCCGATGGTCAGCACATGGATGGACCAGGAGGCGATGCCCGGCGGCAGTACGGCGGTCGTGGCCAGGGACTGGGTGGCGCTCCAGCCGCCCCAGGCGGCAAAGGCCAAGCCGCAACTGACCGGGATGGCCAGCGCCAGATCGCGGCCCCTGGTTTTATGCACGGAGAGCAGCACCGGGATTCCCAGAAGGAGCAGGGGAATGCCCAGGAAGGCATAGGAGAGACGGCGGTGGAATTCCACCAGCGCCTCATGGTTGGAAGCCTTGCTGTCCCTGGCCTGCCGCAGCAGCTTGGTGTAGGAAAGCTCCTCGATTTTGTATGGCGGCACAAAGAACTCCTCCGGCGCTTCGGCAAAGCCGTGGGAGAGCGTTTTAAAAAGAGAGACGGAAAAGCCCCCCTTGTCGTTGCGTTGTTTTTGCTGGCCGTTTTTGAGCAGCCAATTGCCACTCTCCCAGCTGGCGCTGTCGGCGGTGAGCATGGTGATCAAGCCGTGTTCGGCATCAAAGGCGGTAAAGGAGAAGTTGCGGAACTCGTTTTTGTTCGGGTTGGGACGGACAAAGGAATAAATCCCTTCCGTGCCCCGGAAATAGGTGCGGCCATCGCGAATGATCCCCCTGGGGATTTCACGTTTGACCTCCTCGTACCAGATGCGGTTGGTCGCGGCGGTGGTGGGGGGAAGCAGCCATTGGCCGATGGCCAGGGTGAGCAGGGTGAAAAGAGCCGCCGCGACCAGCAGTGGGCGGATGATGCGGAGAACGCTGATCCCGCTGGCCATGAGGGCCATGAATTCAAGATGCTGATTGAGGATGCCCAGGGTGATGATGCCGGCCAGCAGGAGACAGACCGGGATGAGCTGCATGTACATGAAGGGCAGCTTGAGCAGCAGGAACTGGATCGCCAGGCCGATGGTCTTTTTTGCTTCCAGGAAGTTGTCCAGCCGCTCGAAAAAATCGACGAGCAGATAGATGGCGATCAGGGAGCAGATGACCAGCACCAGGTTCTTGGCGAACTGGGCCATGAGGTAGCGATCCAGCAGCTTCATGGCAGTTTCCCTCCGATTTTGCTTCCCGGCAGTCTGGCCAGCAGGGCCAGGGCCGGCCCGCTCAGGCGGGTGAGGAAGAGGGGGACGCTCTCTTTGGCCACCTGCCGGGTGAGCATGACGGTGAAAAAAGCCATCAGGATGTTGGACAGCCAGAGACCGAGGGCGACCGGGAGATGGCCGCTTTCGGCAATGGCCCGACCGGCGGTGAACAGCACATAGTAGAGGACGAAAAACAGCAGGCCCAGCGGCACCCCCACCGGCCTGCGGCCGGGCCGGGCCAGCATGGCCAGGGGCAGACCCAGAATGGTCAGGATGAAGCCGCCCGCCGGCATGGCCATGCGGACATGGTACTCCATGAGCATGCCCATGCCGATAACGCTTTTTGCCCCATGGCGAGTCACCTGTTCCAGGAGCTGCGCCTGGCTCAGGCCGTTTTTCCCCACCTCGCTCAGGGAGGTGCCGGCGATTTCGGTGGGTGCCTTGATGGGCAGGTTGACCTGGTAGCGGTCAAAGCGGATGGTCTGAGTGATATTTTCGTTGGCCCGGTGCAGGGTGCCGTCCGCCAGGGAGAGAGTGAGCAGCATCTTCTCCGGCTGGGCGGTGAGGGTGCCGGTTTTGGCGACGATGGTCATGGGGGTATCACCGTGCCGCATGTCGGAGACATAGACCCCTTGCCATTGTCTGGTTTGTGGATCAACCGCATCGATATACAAGACAACATTGGCCAGTCCTTCGCTGAACTGCCCGGGCTGCACGCCCTGATCGATTTTTTCCTTTGCCATCTGGATAAAAAGCGTTTTCATGGCCAGGGTGCCCTGGGGAATCAGGGTGACCGCGGAAAAATAAGTGAGCAGGGAGGTGGCGAGCGCGATGACGAAAACCGGCGGCAGCAGACGAACCAGGCCGATGCCGTTGGCCTTGAGGGCCATGATCTCATTGTCGTTCACCATCCTGGTTACGGCGACAATGACCGCGGTCATGCTGGCCATGGGAATGGAAAAGAGCATCAGGTTGGGGAGCATGTAGGCGCAGAGGCGGAGGAAGTCGCCGGAGCCGACGCCGAAGTCGAAGATCATGTTCAGCAGGGGGACAAGCTTGCCGAGAAAGAGGATGGCATTGATGATGAGAAAGCTCGCGAAAAACGGGGCCAGGATCTCGGTGGCGATGTAAGTATAGAGCAATAAGGGCATGTTATAACTGTCCTGCAGCAGCGCTCTGCTTCGCAGTCTCGCTGTGCTCGCTTGGCTGTTATCGGTTTAAACGCACCGATGTATAGCGCTTAGGCCTCTGTCGCGCCTCTGCGGCAGCAGCGAAGTGGCGCTGCTGAACAGTTACAGCTCTGAGGCTATTCGTAATTTTCGACCCTGATCTGGCTCTTTACCATTGCCCATCCTGAACGTCAAGCCTGTCGCTGTTCTGATGTGCTCGGGGCTGCCCGGTCCATTTTTTTAGGGACTTTTCCCGGCAGGAGGCATAGTATATCGGGCATGATACAGAAGCCCATGAAGAATCTTTTCGGAGTTGCCCGGTTATGCTGAACGCCTTGGTGCATACCATTCCCGTGGCCGCGCTCCCTCCCAGTCTTGGCGATAATACCGGCGATCTCGATCGCTTGAAAAAGGCGCTGGCCCCGCATCTAAACGGGGCAATACCGGTGGTGCCCTATCATCGTTTGGCCAAGGTGGCCGGCCGCTTCCGCGCCGCCGGCTTTCAGGGGAGTGCGATTATTAATGTGCTCCCCGGCCCTCCGGTGCTGGTTGATTTTCTCCCCCAGCCGGTGGTGATTCTGGCCGGGATGGCCCTCGATCTGGGGACCACCCATCTCGAAGCAACCCTGCTTGATCTGGGTACCGGCGCAATCCTGGCTCGAGCAGACCTGGAAAATGGCCAGATCCGCTACGGGGCCGATATCCTCACCCGAATCCATCATGCAGCCAAAGACGAGGGGCTGGCCGAGCTGCACCGGGCAATAATCGACTCGGTCAATCAGCTGGCCGCGGAGCTTGCCGGGGCGGCCGGTCTGGCGGTGGCCGAGATCCGGGCCCTTTCCGTGTCCGGCAATACCAGTATGGTTCATTTTTTTCTCAAGATCAATCCCTACCATCTCTGCCGCGAGCCATACATTCCCATGGTCAACGCTCCGGATCCCTGTCTGGCCGGAGAATTGAACCTGGCCATCCACCCGGCCGCGCCGGTTTGGCTTTTGCCCAGCGTGGGCAGCTATTTCGGCGGGGATCTGATCTCCGGCGTGCTGGCGAGCGGGTTGGACCAGCAGACGGAGACCTGCATGCTCATTGATGTGGGTACCAATGCCGAGGTCATTGTCGGCAACCGGGAGTGGCTCATCGCCTGTGCCGGCGCTGCAGGCCCGGCCCTGGAAGGCGGCGTGGCCCGGATGGGGATGCGGGCGGGCCCCGGCGCCATCGAGCATGTGCGGATCGATCCGGACAGCGGCGAGATCCGGTATGAAACCATCGGCAAGGGCAAGCCCAAGGGGCTCTGCGGTTCCGGGCTCATCGATCTGGTGGCGGAGCTCTATCTGACCCGGCAGATCGATATCCGGGGCAAGTTCCGGCCCCAGGCTGACGGCGATCGCTTGATTCCGGGGAGCGACGGCTACCAGTTCGTGGTGGTTCCGGGCAAGGATTCGGCGGATGGCCAGCCCGTGGTGCTGGGGCAGGTGGATCTCGATGCCCTCATGCGTTCCAAGGCGGCCATGTATGCCATCCTCACCACCCTGACCAACCAGGTGGGGGTCGCTTTTGTTGATCTGCACCGGATCTATGTGGCCGGCGCTTTTGGCCGCCATATCTCGCCGAGGCAGGCCATTGTTTTGGGAATGCTGCCCGATCTGCCCCTTGCCACCTATGAACCGGTGGGCAACAGCTCCTTGGCCGGAGCCCAGCGGATCCTGCTGGAAAGCGCGGCGCGGCAACGGTGCCTGGAACTGGTGAAAAAGATCACCTACATCGAGTTGAACGTCAACCAGGAGTTCATGCTGCGTTTTTCCGGCTCCCGCTTTATTCCCCACACCGAGCATGCGCTCTTCCCTTCGGTCCCGTTCTTTGACGGGGAATAGTTTGCGAAGGGCAATTTGAAATTTATCTTTGCATGTGGTATAGGGCATCGGTTGTTTGGCGATGCACAGATCTGGGCGGACGGTTTTCGGTCTGCTTTTCATGGGCGGCGGGGATGATGGCGTGGGCATGAACGGAAAGATTGAGGTTCCTAAAAAACCGATATCCAATAAAAAGAAGACCGCCAAGGATCGCTTGCTGGAGTTCTGGGGTCTTTTTAGTAAGGAGGATGAGGTTTTGGTGGTGATCAATGCCGACCCGGACGCCATTGCCAGCGCCATGGCGGTGAAGCGTCTGCTCCGCTACCGGGTCAAAAGCGTCACCATCGCCTATCCCAACGAAATCCGCCGGCTCAACAACGTGGTTATGGTGGATCTCTTGAAGATCCCCATGGAGCGTTTGCATACGGTCAAGATCGGGAGTTTCAGCAAGAAGGTGATGCTCGATTCCCAGCCCAGTCATCTGCCCTGTTTCGAGAATATCACCTTTGACGTGGTCATTGACCACCATCCCGCCACCAAGGGGTGGGTGGCTCCTTTTGTCGATATCCGCAAGGATTTTGGCGCCACCGCTTCCATGCTTGTCGAGTACCTGCGGGCCGCAAATCTGAAGCCCTCGGTGGCCTTGGCCACCGCCCTTTTTTATGCGATCAAGGTGGATACCCGGAATTTTGAAAAAAAGGCCACCTTGGCGGACGCCATCTCCTTCCGCTATCTCTTCAATATCGCCAATCCAAACTTGGTCCGCAAGATAGAGCAATCTTCCTTCCGACGTTCGGAGCTGAATTATTTTAAGACCGCCCTCAACGAAATGAAGGTGAGCAAGCAGCGGCTCTATGCCCATCTTGGTCGGGTTCCCAGCCCGGATATGCTGGTGCTTATCGCCGATTTCCTCAATCAGGTCCATGAGGTCGCCTGGGTTTTTGTTTCCGGCATGCACAACGATAAGCTGGTGGTCATCTTCCGTTGTGACGGCTACAAGAAAAATGCCGGCCGGCTGGCGGAGAAGATGTTTAATGCGATCGGTTCCGCGGGAGGACACCGGGAAGCGGCCAGAGCCGAGGTGCCGCTCCGTAATCTCCCTGTGGAGATGCAGGATTTCTCTACCAAGACCCTGATGCGCCTCACCACCAAACATCTGCTGTAACCTCTCCTCGCCTGTCCGCTTTGGTGCGATGGGCACCAGATCTTTTGGGAAATCTTGCTCCGTTCACATTCCTCTGCTTGCTTTTTGGCGCAACCCTTTCCATAATGGACTTGCAACCAGGAACTGAAGTAGCAATTCCCCTCTTTTTTCAGGCATTCCATGAAACTGAAACCGAAGGTTCTGGCCATGATCCTTGCCGGGGGGCGCGTTGATGAGTTGAACGTGCTCACCGCCTACCGGCCCAAGTCGGCTGTCCCCTTCGGCGGTTTTGCCAGGGTGATCGATTTCGCCCTGAGCAATCTCATGCATTCCGGCCTGGAACGGGTCGCCATTCTCAGTCAGTACCGGAGCTTTTCCCTGATCAATCATATCGGGGTCGGCGCGGCTTGGGACATGACCGGGCGGTACCGTGGGGTTTCCATCCTTCCCCCTTCCCAGGGCTCGGGCCAGAGCAGCTGGTACCGTGGTTCGGCGGATGCCATCCATCAGAATCTCGATTTTATTCAGTATCACGATCCGGAAACCATTCTGGTCCTCTCCGGCGACCATGTCTACCAGATGGATTACCGGGAGATCCTCCAGTACCATCGGGAGAAGGATGCCGACCTGACCATCGCCTGCCTGCAGGTTCCCATGCCTGAGGCCAGCCGTTTCGGGGTGGCGGAGATCGACGACGAGGACGGCGAGCGCGGCGGCCGCATCCTGCAGTACCAGGAAAAACCGGTCGACCCCAAATTCAACTGGGCTTCGCTCACCGTCTACTGCTTCAGGCCCTCCGTCCTCTATGAGGTCTTGGAGGCCAATGCCCGGGAGGACGATTCCTTTGAGTTCGGCCGGGATATCCTGCCCCGGATCATGGCAAGCCAGCGGCGGGTGTTCGGTTTTAAGTTTCGCGGCTATTGGGGATACACCCGGACGGTTGATGAATATTGGCAGACCAATATGGACCTCCTGGGTCCGGAACCGAAGATCCGCCTTGCAGACTGGGGCATCCGCACCAATCTGGAGCACCGGTCGGTCCGGGACTGCCAGCCTCTCAAGGTGGGGACCGGGGCCAGCATTGAGAACAGCCTGGTCTATAACGGCTGTGTCGTGGAAGGGCGGGTGGAGAACTCCATCCTCTTTCCCGGGGTTCATGTCAAGTCCGGGGCGGAGGTGAAGAACTCCGTGCTCTTTTACGACAATGTGGTGGGACACGGGGCCATCCTCGACACGGTGGTGAGCGATGTCAACGTGACCTTCGGCGCCCGGGTTCGGGTCGGCGGTGCTGCCGGGGTGCCCCAAGGCGAGAAGGTGACCGTGATCGGCTGGAACAACCATCTCCTCGACGGCATGGTGATCGGTTCCGGCTGCACCCTGCACCCCAATCTGCGACCGGAGCAGATGGTCGGGGAAATCGGCAACGGCGAGGTGGTCCGATGATCCTAGGCGACAATACCCTGGTTCTCCTGCTGGCCGGCGGGGTCGGCAGCCGCCTCAATGTTCTGGTGCAGACCAGGGCCAAGCCGGCCGTGCCCTTTGCCGGGTTCTACCGGATCATTGATTTTTCCTTGAGTAACGTGATGAATTCGGGCTTGAGTCAGGTCGGGGTGCTCACCCAGTACAAGCCCCTTTCCCTGATGCGTCATCTCGGCACCGGCGAGGCCTGGGATTTCACCGGCCGGACCAGGGGGGTGAAGATCCTCCCCCCCCGCACCGGAGCCCATGATTCCGACTGGTACAAGGGCACCGCCGACGCGGTGCGCCAGAACATCGATTTTATCCGCGCCCACCCGGCAAAGGAAACGATCATCCTTTCCGGGGACCATATCTACCGCATGGATCTCGACGATCTGCTCCGGTTCCATCGTCGGAAGCAGGCCCAGGTGACCATCGCCATGATGGTGGTGCCGCTTTCCGAGATCCATCAGTTCGGGGCCGGGATCACCAACGATGAGGGGCGTATCATCGAATGGGAGGAAAAACCCAAGGTGCCCCGCACCGATCTGGCCTCCATGGGAATCTATGTCTTTGATACCGAATATCTGCTGCGGTTGCTTGAGGAAAATCGCGAGGAGGTGGACTTCGGCATGCATCTCATTCCCAAGGCCATCGAGCGGGATAATGTTTTTGCCTATCCTTTTCATGGCTATTGGCGGGATGTGGGTACGGTCCAGGCATACTGGGAAGCGAACATGGATCTGCTGAAAGTCGATTCCGAGATCTCCCCGCAGGCCTGGGGCATCCGGCCAAACCCCTATGCGGATCGGTTGGCGGAGGACCGCTGTCCCGCCCGCTTTGCCCAGGGTTGTGTGGTGGAAGGCTCCATGATCTCGGCCGGCTGTGTTATTGAAGGAGAGGTGCTCAATTCCGTGCTCTCGCCCGGGGTGCGGGTGGGAAAGCATGTCCGGGTCAAGGACTCCATCATCCTGCACGACTGCATTCTTGAGGAGGGGGCGGTGGTGGATCTGGCCATTCTCGATAAACGGGTCCGGGTTGGGCAGGGGGTAGTGGTGGGGCAGGGTGAGGACAAGGCAACGCCAAACAAGTCATTCCCGAAGCATCTTTACACCGGGATCACCCTGATCGGCAAGGAGGCGGAGGTGCCGGACCGGACCGTGATCGGCCGCAACTGCGTGGTGACCCCCTCCCGCAAGGGTGGGGATTTCCCTTCCCTGAACATCGCCACCGGCGAAACCATCTGATTCGTAAGGTTCGTAGGGGAGAATTGCGGGGCTGGAGATCGTGGGGGCATGCGCCCTTTTTCTCTCGGCCCTGATTTCCCCCTGCGGGGGGTCAGGGGGAGGTTCCTGCTTTCTGCGCGATCCTGGTCCTGATCTTGAGCTTGGCCAAGCCGAAACGGATGATGTTGTCCGACATTGCTTCGGCGACCTCCAGGCTTCTGTTGGCCAGGCCGAAGGCCTCCTTTTTGCTGATCCCCAGGATTGGTCCGTAGTGCAGGAGTAACTCCCCGAGTTCCAGGCTTGAGCCGTAGCAGAGGATCGAGGTCAGGCGGTTGCAGAAGGCCGCGACATTGAGGAGGTAGAGCTGGGAGTCGAATTTGTTGGTCGGCTGGGGCGGGTTCTGCCCCATGCTCAGGACGATCTTTTCGGAAAAATTCCAGAAGCGAGCGATTTCCATGCCCACCGAGGAGAAGGTGAGGTCGTTCAGCACCGTTTTCGCGGCAAATTCATCCGAGTAGCCCCGGTCGATGAGATCCTGGGCCTTGCGGTACAGCTCCGGGAGATAGACCAGGATGATGAGTTTGCCCAGCTGGTGCAGCAGGGTACAGATAAAGACCTCTTCTTCCTGCACATTGATTTTCTTGGCCCGGCAAAGAATCTTTGCCTGGGAGGCGCTGACGAAGCAGAGGGCCAGGAGCTTGCTGATCTCTTCCTTTTCAACGCCGGCCTTCAGGAAATCTTCAAACAGGGCCAGGCTGACGGCCAGTTCCTTCAGGGTGGTAAGGCCGAGGGTGGTGATGGCCCGGCTGATGTTGGAAATGGGGGCCGACCGGCTGTAGAAAGCCGAGTTGACCACCTGCAACAATTTGGTGGTCAGGGAGGCATCCTTGAGAATAACCGCAGCGATTTCTTCGGCGCTGGATTCGTCGCTGTTGAGGAGCTGGAGGAGTTCTTCAACATGGTCGGACATGGCAGGAAGCTCGCTCATGTTGACCTTGCTGAATATCTCCCTGAGAGTTTTGTCTGGGCCCATGGTTGGTATCGTATTTGTGGCGGGGTAGCGGTCTGAGCTCGGGGTGCGGCCGGATGCCGTTCTCTCTATTATAATAAATCTACCCTGTCTGCCAGGGAACTGTAAAACAAAATGTAAAAAAAAGAGCTGCGGACCAGAAATTGGCTGCGTTTACTTTTTCTTGGGGAAAACCTGGGGATGGTGTTGTTCTCCGCATTCCTCGCAGATGCCGTGGCTGAACTCCACCTCGGCGTGACTGCGAAGATAGCTCTCCAGTTGTTGCCAGGACCCGCTCTTATCCTTGATTTTTTTGCAGTAGGAACAGATGGGCAGAAGGCCGTTGAGTCTTTTTGTCTTGGTCAGGGAGGATTGTAGCTCTCGGATGAGATGTTCCTTGCCCTTCTCCGTCATCTTGCGGATGGTTACATCGTGGGTGATATTCACCACGGCGGTGACCTGACCGGTATCATCTTTTAACGGTGCCGAGGTGATCTCCAGGTGGCGTTCGCTGCCATCAATGCGGGCCACTTTTTCGTTTTTGTGGATTTCCCCGTCGTTAAAAACTTCCTCGGCATGACACGATTCGCAGCGGCTCTGTCGGCCATGGTAGATGGTGTAGCAGTTTCTGCCAAAGTTGGAGCCCCAGAGTTGCTTGGCTGTTTCGTTTTCGTAGAGAATGCTGAAGTTACGGTCGATGATGGTGCATGGCTCCCCCAGGCTGGCAAGAATCACTTCGGCCTGGGAGCTGACCATTGCCTGTAAGGGTTGCGTATTGCGGATGGCTATGATCAGCAGCTCCGGGCAAGGGAGATGCGCCTGGAGGGTGCAGATCCGGCCGGGCCCAAGAAGAAACTCTTTGTGTATTTGTGGTGTTACGGAGAGGGTGAGTTCGTGCAGCAGTGCAGGCAGAGCCAGGGTTTGGCTGAGGGATTCCGGCAGTGTCTTTCCTAGGATGTCGCCTTCTTTCAGCGAGAGTAATTCGCACAAAAGCTGGCTGGCAACCCTGCCCACAAATTCCGTGGGAGTGCCGAAGTCGTCCCTGCGGATTTCAATAACACACACAGCGCAATGGACGTCATCCAGGATTGGGTTGAAAAGCAAGGGGAGCAGGGTTAGGGGGATGTTTCCGGGGGTATTCAAGCTATACGCTCCTGTTGTATTTCTGCTTTCAATTGTACTCATGCCGGAACGTTGGAGCCGAAATTTTAGGCCGAAAGTGTCAGGCGGAAAGGGCGGTTTTTTTGCCACCGTTCCCCCCGGTTTGGTGGCAGGCTGCCGCTACGGCAGAGTTTTGCTATTAATGGAGTTGGACGTCAATAGCAATACGGGAAAAATACTGGGTCAGTGGGAATGCGTGTCAGACAAGGGAAGAGAGGTATGAGCGCAGATTGATTTTTTTACATTTGAGGCCGAGTTTAACGCGAAGTTTATCGCGGTAAAATTCTACGGTTCGGCTGGAAATATCAAGGATAGCGGCCATTTCCTTGGTGGATCTGCCTTGTTTGGTCAGTTCCGCAATCTCCAGCTCCCGGGGGGTAAGTCCGTCCAACCTGGTGGAGAGCGCCAGGCTGAAGGTGGAGGTGATTTTTTCAAGATTGTTTAATGCCACCCGTAGGTAGAGCTGCAGTTCCTCGTCCTTGGCCCGGTCCTGTATTTTGTCGAGATAGGGGATTACCAACCGTTGGAGATTGTCATGAATTCTGCGTTCGTGCTCGGCTCTGGCTTCGGCGGCTTGATGGAGGAGAAGGGTGAGGGCGTTGTTGACTTCTGTGAGTTCTCGGGCCTTGTGCTCGAGGCGGAGTTCGAGTGCCTGTAATGCACTGATGTCTCTGGAGATGCCGCGGAAACCCACCACGGTTGTTCTTGCCAATAGGGGCAGGCAGTGGGTTTCGATGGGGATGACGGTGCCGTCTTTCCGAACTCCCCGTCGCCGCCAGCCGTTTCTAGGTTTTTTGCTCAGGCGGATCTTTTCCAGGATTTGTCGTTGGGTCTCCCGATCTTCCGGGGGGATGAGCGTTTCGATGCTGTTGCAACCCAGGAGTTCCATGGGCTTATAGCCATAGAGCACAGTACAGCTTGGCGAACAATAGGTGAAATTGCCCTGTGCATCTGTTTCCCAGGCCCACTCAAGGCACAGGGCCGCAAGTTCATGGAGACGGGAGGTCTCGTTTGTCAGCGTTTTGTCGGCATCTGAGGGGCCGGCTTTCATCGTCTAGCGGAGCCCGGCGATGAAAGGGCCCACCGCCGCCGCCCCTTTTTCTTCCACCAGCCGGATGGTAGCGGTGCCGATCACGGCCAGATCGGCCTTGCCGGTCAGGATTTGCACGTCTTCCCGGCTGCTGATGCCAAAGCCCACGGCGAGCGGCAGATCCGTTGCCTTGCGGCAGCGGGCCAGGTAGTCGTCGAAGGAAGCGTCGAACTCGGTCTTGCTGCCGGTGACGCCCCGCCGGGCCACGCAGTAAATAAACCCGTCCCCATGTCCGGCCAGGGTGCGCATCCGTTCCTCGGTGGAGGTGGGGGCGAAGATCTGGATCGCGGCAAGATCAAACTCCTTCGCCAGCCGAAGATATTCCTCGCCTTCTTCGGGGGGGAGATCAGGGATGATGAAGCCTCGGATGCCGATTTCCTTTGCCTTGTGCAGGAACTCCCGCACGCCGTATTTGAAGAGGATATTATAGTAGGTCATGAACAGGAAGGGGATCTTGTGTTGTGCCGCCATCTCCGCAGCAAATGCGAGGCAGTCTGCGACCGTGGTCCCGGAGGCGATGGCTTCCTGGTTGGCCTTGATGATCATGGGGCCGTCGGCCATGGGTTCGGAAAAGGGGATCTGGAGTTCGATCACGTCCACGCCGTTTTCTACCATCTGGTGAATTACCTCACGGTTTGCCGCAAAGGATGGGTAGCCCAGCACCAGATGGGTCATGAGCAAAATATCTTTTTTGCTCCGGGCTTCCCGGAGCTGCTCAGCGAGTTGCATATTCCTCTCCTTTCTTCCGGATAAACTCCTTCCAGGACGGATCATCAAAGGCATGGGCAATGGTGAAGATGTCCTTGTCGCCCCGGCCGGACTGGTTGATAATGATAGCCTGATCGCTGGACAGCTCTCCCGCTTCCTTAAAGGCCTGGACAAAGGCATGGCTGGATTCGAGGGCCGGGATGATCCCTTCCTTTTTGATGGTCAGATCCAGCGCCGCCATGACCTCCTGGTCGGTGGCCGCGGTAAAGCGGACCCGCCCTTTTTCCCAAAGGTCGGTGAGCAGGGGAGAGACCCCGATGTAGTCAAGACCTGCGGCCACCGAATGGGTGTCGAGCATTTGACCATCGGAATCTTGGAGAAACATGGTTTTGTAGCCTTGGGCCACGCCGGGCGAAGCGTCCTGGCTGGCGAGGCGTGCTGCATGCTGGCCGGTGTCAATCCCCTTGCCGCCTGCCTCCACCCCGATCAGTTCTACCTCGGAATCAGCCAGGAAGCCCTGGAAGATCCCCATGGCGTTGGAGCCGCCGCCCACACAGGCGTAGATCCGCGCCGGAAGTTTCCCGTGGGAGGCGATGATTTGTTTCCGTGCCTCTATCCCGATGATGGACTGGAACCAAGCGACCATCTCCGGGAAGGGGTGCGGGCCGCAGACCGTGCCCATCACGTAGTGGGTGGTGTCCATATTGGAAACCCAGTCGCGGAAGGCCTCGTTGATCGCGTCCTTGAGGGTGCGGCTGCCGGTGGTGACCGGGACCACGGTGGCGCCCAGTTTTTCCATCCAGAAGACATTGGGCCGCTGGCGATGGACGTCTTCCTCGCCCATGTAAATGGTGCAGGCAAAGCCGAACTTTGCGGCCATGGTGGCGCAGGCCACCCCGTGCTGACCCGCGCCGGTTTCGGCAATGACCCTGGTCTTGCCCATCCGCTTGACCAGCAATCCTTGGCCCATGACGTTGTTGGCTTTATGCGCCCCGGTGTGGTTGAGGTCCTCGCGCTTGATGAAGATCTGGGCACCGCCGAAGTGACGGCTCAGGTTGTCGGCGTGGGTCAGGGGGGTGGGGCGGCAGGAGTACGAACTCATAAGCGCGACATATTCCTGCCAGAAGGCTGGATCTGCCTTGGCCTTGGCGTAAACCTCTCGCAGCTCCCGGAAGGTTTCGTACAGCACTTCCGGAATATAGGCGCCGCCCCATTGTCCAAAATAGCCTGGTTTGTTCATGATGAAGATCCTTGCCGCCTAACCGGCTGATTCTTTTATTTTTTCCAAAAAAGATACGATACTCCATTTTCAGGGGGTTCGACAAGGAGAGAAGAGGAGGATTGTCTAAAAAAAACAGGCGCTGTTTCCAGGTGTTCCCTCTTGCAATGCAGCAAAACGGTCTCTTTTTTTTCGGCGTGACGGTTTCCGGGCAAGGGATGGTGTCGGGATTTTTGCGTAGCAGAGTAAATTCTTCTATGCCTGCATAGTTGATTGGAATCAGTACATTATTTCTGCACGCTTTCCGCTTGACACGGGTTTTTTTTCCAGGTACACGATAGAGACGTGTTTTGCCGGAAATTCAGCAGATACACAGCGTTTCAGCCGGTTCCGAAGCTGCTTAGCGGCAGTTTTCGCCCCCCTCTGTGTGCGGCAACCTTACCTGTTTGCTGTGATGGAGCATCCAAACCCTCACCATGGGAGAAAACGGGATATGCAAGATTTTATCCTGACTGCGGAAATTCTGGAAAAAGCCAGGAATGCTATAGAAGGCTCGCTCATTCAGGCGGGTGTTCGCACCGCCTTGCTCATCGACGGGGCAGGCAATATCCTGTCCAACTGCGGACATGACTCCGATGATATCGACGCCATTTCCCTGGCCGCCTTGGCTGCGGCCAATCTGGGAGCAACCTCCCAGATCGCCAAACTGATCGGTGAGGAGGATTTTTCCCTGCTCTTTCATAAAGGGAAAAACGGGAATATCCATTTCGGGCGGATCGGCGAAGAGCTTATTCTCATCACCATTTTCGGAGAAGATGTTTCCCTCGGCCTGGTGCGCTGCCGGGTGACCGACCTGACCGATACCCTCCTGCAAATTTTTGAAGGATGACCAATGGCGCTCATTGATCTCAGCAAGAAGGAAATTCATTGCAAGATTGTCTACTACGGCCCCGGTCGATGTGGCAAGACGACCAATCTGCTCACCGTGCACAGCTCCATGGCGGATAATGCCCGGGGCAAGATGCTGACCATCGAAACCAAAGGCGACCGGACCCTGTTTTTTGACCTGCTGCCCTTGAACCTGGGGAAAATTCGAGGGTTTAATATCCGGATTCAGCTCTATACCGTGCCGGGTCAGGTCATGTATGCCGCCACCCGCAAGCTTGTTCTGAAAGGGGCCGATGGCTTGGTTTTTGTTGCCGACCCTCTTCAGGTGCGGCGGGAGCGCAACATCGAAAGTCTGGAAGACCTGCGGACGAACCTCCTGGATTACGGTCTCAAGTTGGAAGAAATTCCTTTGGTCATCCAATATAATAAACGGGATCTTGTCGGTACCCCGATCCCAACCCTGACCGTGGAAGAACTTGACGCCGATCTCAATAGCGTCTTCAAGGCAAAGACCTTTGAGGCCTCGGCCGTTACGGGGATGGGGGTCTTTGAAACCTTGCGGGAAATCAGCAAACAGACTGTGCGTTACGTCACCAATAAGCATCTGCTGCATGAGACAAAATAGGCCTGCCGGAATGTCCCGAGGTTGGCGATTTCTCAAGGAGAATGGAGTTTATGACTGACAATGCCCCCGAGCGTGATTTTCACGCCGAAATAGACGACGCCATTGACAACCTTTTTGCCCCCCATGCCGGGGCAGGGTTGGACACTCCTGTGGCCCCGGTTTCCGAAAAATCGGCGACTCCGGCGCCAGCCGTGCCGACCTCGGAAAAAGTCGTACCCGTGCCGGTCAGCCTGCTTTCCGCCGACGGAACGGATGCCTTTATCCCCTTTGAGGAAGCGCTGCTCTCCCTGGACTGGGAGATTTCAGCCGGCAATATAGAAACAGCCCGGAATGCCCTCAAGGAAATCCAGGGCTGTTTCGAGGTGGATAAGGCGGTCGCCCTGACGGAAATTTTTGCGCTCATGGACCGGTTGCTGGAGGTCATGGTCATCGCCCCGCAAAGGGTTCCCACCTCCGCCCCGAAGATCTTGCAGGAAGGGTTGCAAACCTTACGGGCCGCCGCAGGTGCCGAAGATCTCTCCCTTGTCGAGCAAACCCTGATTGACCCCACCCTTTCGGAGCTGCGTTCCGCTATCCCTAATATCCCAAAGGATTACAGCCAGTTTGGGCAGGCGGCAGCACCCAAAACGCAAAATCTCTCCGCAAGCGAGCAGAAAACCATTTCCCCCCCAACTGCTGCCGTTCGGGCGACCATCCCCCCGGTTCAGTCCGTTTCCGGGGACGAGGATTTTTTACCGGAACTTCCTGCTGCATCCGGCACCAGGGCTGCCCAGGTGCTGATTGAGGCGGTGAATGCCCATCTTGTTGTACTGGGGAAGTGTATTGCCAAACGGATTATTCCGGTTGAAAATCTTTTTGCCAAAACCCCCGGCTATGAAAAATTGCATGCCATCCACACCGAGTTGCGAGAACGGTTGGAAAAGCAAAAACAGAATCTGCTCAATGCCTTGGGCGGGGATTATCAGGCGGATGCCGCTGTTCCGGCCGAGTCTGCAAAGCCAGCCGCCTCGGCGGCCACGCCTTGTCCCTGGCAGACTGTGGCGCTTGCCACCTGGGGTGGAAAAATGGTGGGTTTTCTGCCGGAGCAGATCGTCTATGAGGATACCCCAGGGGGCAGGGTGAGAAAATGCGGCTCCTTTTTGTCCTTGAAAAATCTTAAGCGTGGTTTTTTCGGCAAAATCGGTTTGGTTGTCCGGGGTGAACTGGGTTTTCTTGAGGAAGCCATCTTGAAAACGCTGACCATTCCGGTGGCCAAAACTTCGGCTTCGGTAGAAAATGAAGCCAAGGCTGACAGCCCCCTGCTTGTCCTGTTCAAAGCCAACAGCGGCATGGCATTCTGGCTTGATGGACCGACGGAGCAGATCGATACCTCCAACGGTTGTTGCTGGGAGCCGCTGGCTGACCCCTCCACCCTGGTTGCCGGTAATCTTATGGTCAACGGGAAAAGCGTTCCGGTTATAACCTTGAGGAGCGTGTAACCGGACGGCATGGAAATGACTATCTCCATGGGTGCCAGGGAAGCCATCGAGGCAAAACTTGCCGAAGCCGACCTCTACGCCGGGCAAGGGCTGGTGGATGAGGCTCTGGCCCTGTGCGAGTCGCTGCTCGCCCAGGTCGCCAGCGATCCGATTCTCCGGGATTTGGTCGAGGAAAGGCTGGTCGTTTTGCAAACCGAACGGGGCATGGCGGCATCCGGGAGGGCCCCTTCTGCGACCGCCGGCAAGGTTTCCGAGGCTGACCGTTTCGAGAACTGCCACGGGTTGATGGTGGCAGGGTTTTACCGCGAGGCAGTGGAAGAGTTACGGGCCTTGCTCCCCACCGGTTTCAAGCCTGCCGTGGTGCATGCCCGGATCGGCGTCTGCTGTCTCCAGCTTGATAAGCCCTTTGAAGCCATTGAACATTTTGAAGCCGCAGCGAGCAAAAAAGGCGGATTCGAGCGCAAGATCGAACGTCTTCAGCTTCTCGACCAGCTTGCCCTGGCCTATGAAAGTACCGGCTCGACACCTTCCACCATCAAAACCCTGGAGGAAATGGTCGCCCTTGATCCCTCCTATCGCAACGCCGCCCAGCGACTTGCGAACCTCTCCCAGAGCACAACCAAGTATGGCCAGTTTTATGGCCTGATCCGTAACAAACTTCTGAGCCCGGATCAGTTTGATGCGGCGCGGGTCAAGGCCCGGCAGCACAATAAGACGCTGGACAGCGCTCTGCTCGGTGATTTTGGCATTGACCGAAAACAGCTTGGCGCCTCCATCAGCGAATACTATGGGTGTCCGTTTGTTGAGTTCGTTGAAACGGAAGTGCCGGAGGCGCCTGCCTGTATCCAGGGGGCAAAGGAAAGCTATTTTCGGGCCAATGTCTTTATCCCCATCGGTCAGGAGGATGGCCACATTGTTGTCCTGGTCGATAATCCCCACGACCTCGGCAAGCAGGACAATATCCGCGCTGTACTCCATGGCGCCCCCTTCCGCTTTGCTGTGGGACTCAAGGATGACATCAGCAAATTCATCGATTTTTTTTATGGGAAATACTCCCTGGATCAGGGGGCGCAGAATGTTTTCGAAGAGCTTGAGCTTGTAGAGGAGTTTGAGGGGAGCGCCGATGATGACGAGGAAGTGGGCAGTGCGGCCGATGGGGTTGTGGTACAGATGGCCAATAAGATCATCGAAGATGCGGTGGCCCGCAACGCTTCCGATATCCACATCGAATCGATGCCCGGTAAGAAGGGGACCTCGGTCCGTTTTCGGATTGACGGCATCTGTTCCCACTATAAAAATATCCCCTTTGCCTACAAGCGGTCATTGATTTCCCGCCTCAAGATTTTGGCCAAGCTTGATATCTCGGAGAAACGACTGCCCCAGGACGGTAAGATCAAGTTCAAAACCCGCCGGGGCAAGATCGAACTGCGGGTTGCCTCCCTCCCCACGCACGGAGGCAACGAGGATATGGTCTTGCGTATTCTTGCCGCCGGCTCCGCCCTGCCCCTGGAGAAAATGGGGTTGTCGGCACGCAATCTCACCGAGTTGCGCCGCCTCCTTGATCTGCCTTACGGGCTGGTTCTTGTGGTCGGCCCCACCGGTTCCGGCAAGACCACGACCCTGCACAGCGCGCTCAATTATGTCAACCGGCCGGAAAAAAAGATCTGGACCGTCGAGGACCCGGTGGAAATCGTCCAGGACGGACTGCGGCAGGTGCAGGTGGAAAACAAGATCGGGCTCGATTTTGCCAAAATCCTCAGAGCTTTTTTGCGGGCCGACCCCGATATCATCATGGTGGGCGAGACCCGGGACCAGGAAACCGCCGAGACCGTTATCGAGGCGGCGCTCACCGGCCATCTTGTTTTTTCGACCCTCCATACCAACTCCGCCCCGGAAACCGTTACCCGGCTGTTGGGCATGGGGATCGATCCCTTTAATTTCTCCGACTCGCTGCTGGGCATTCTGGCCCAGCGTTTGGTGCGGCGGCTCTGTCCGCACTGTCGGGAGGCCTACGCGCCCGATGCGGTGGAAAAAGAGCTGATTAAAGTGGAATATGGCGAGCATCCCTTGAGCCCGTTGGGCATGGCGGAGATTGAGCGGGCCACTTTGTACCGGCCGAAGGGGTGTGACAAGTGTAAAAAAACCGGTTATCTCGGGCGGCTTGCCATCCATGAACTGCTCACGGTCGATGACCAGCTGAAGCTGCTTATTGTCAAGAACAGCCCCATCGTTGAGATCCGGGATGAGGCGTTGCGGGTGGGTATGCTTACCCTCAAGCAGGACGGGATCCGCAAGGTGCTGGCGGGACAAACCGATCTCTTGCAGGTCCGGGCGGCCTGCATCAAATGAAAGCGGAAAGAATAATCGTATTGCAACAGGGGCAGTCTCTATGAAAAAAGTATTGGTTGTTGATGACGACCATGGGTTTTTGCTGAGTTTGCAGGACATGTGCCGCGAGCGGGTCGATTCCTTTGAGATCGTTACCGCGGGGAACGGGAAGGAAGCGTTGGCTGTCTTGGGCAGTCAGCCGGTGCATCTGGTGGTCACCGATTTGAAGATGCCGGAGATGGACGGCTTCGAGTTGGTCAGCCGGATGAGCAGGCTGCGCAATTCGGTGCCGGTTATTGCCATGACCGCTTTCGGCACCCCGGAAATGGAAGACCGGCTCATGAATCTGGGCGCCTTCCAATACATCGAAAAGCCTGTCGATTTTGAACTGCTGCTGCAAAAAATCAAGGATGGTCTGGCCGCAGGCGCAAAAGGACATGTCTCCGGCGTTTCATTGTCCTCTTTTCTGCAGCTCCTTGAGCTTGACCGGAAAACCTGTACCATCATGGCAAGGGCCGGCGCCCGCACCGGACTGCTTTTTTTCGAAAACGGCAGCCTGATCAACGCCTATGCCGAGCCTCTTGTCGGCTTGGACGCCGCCTTTGAGATCATCAGCTGGGAACAGGCGGAGATCGAGATTTACAATTTCTGTCAGAACCGGAAACAGACCATTGACGCTCCCCTGGGATTTATTCTCATTGAAGGGGCCCGCTTGAGCGATGAGCGGGGTGATATGCCTGCTCAGGCCGCAGGAGAGCGCGATGATGAATTTGATCACCTGGAGGATCTTGATTTCGCCACCTCGCCGTTGCCTCCTGCCGGCGCGGCCATGGCGGCGGCGTTGGCGCAGGGCGGCAGGGCAAGTCTTGAGGAGACGCTCAATGCAGTCCAGGGTGTCAACCGGGTGGTGCTTGTTGCCAAGGATGGAACCGTCAGGGTGCAGCGGAACATTGACAATAAGGAGTTTAAGCCTTTTGTGACCTATGTTGCCGTGGCGGCGGATAAAATCAGGGGGATTCTCGGCTATGGTCATCTTCCCTCCCATATCATCCTGAGTCAGGAGAAAGGCGAACAGCTGCTGATCATACCGGGAACGGAGTTGTCTGTGGGAATAGAGGTTGAGTCTGGAGTTTCCCCCACCAAGATTGTTGCGGCCATCGGCCCGGCCCTTGCCGAAGCGCAGCAGCTTGAGGCCCAGGCATAATGAGGAGCGTGTAGCATGGATGAAATTTTACAGGAAATAAAAATGCTCCCCGGTGTTCAGGGGGTTTTTGTCTCTGTCGATAAACCGGATATCGTTTTTTCTTATGTGCCCACCGGTTTTGACCATGAGACACTCAAGGCGATGGGGGTTTCCCTGCAACGTCTTTTCAAGATGAATGCCTCCTGCCAGCTCAGTGTCAATTCCGTGGAGATGCGTTTTCCCGAGGCCATGGTGCTGGTGAAGGAGATCTGCGACGGTTCTTCGCTGGTGATTCTCTGTGAGACAGAGGCAAATTTTTCGCTGATCAACATGACCAGCAATATGCTTCTTGGCGAACTTGCCCAGGGAGTGGAAAAAGTCCGTGCCAATCCCGAGGGCGCCCTGCAGGCAAACTCGGCGAAAAAGGCGGGGAGCATGGATTTTGGTCAGGCCCAGAACGAAGAGCCAATGAAAAGTGCCCTTCCCGTTTTTCAGGATGCACTGGCCAAGGCCATCGGCCCCATTGCCGCGATGATCGTCAAGGAGATCGTCGGGAAATGGTTACAGGGCGGGGCGTGCGCCGAGGAGCGTTTCCCGGAGCTGGTTGCTCTTTTCTGCCA
The DNA here is from genome assembly GCF_029607905.1 of Thiovibrio frasassiensis. Lineage (NCBI taxonomy): Bacteria > Pseudomonadati > Thermodesulfobacteriota > Desulfobulbia > Desulfobulbales > Thiovibrionaceae > Thiovibrio > Thiovibrio frasassiensis. The sequence goes on along the minus strand of NZ_JAPHEH010000001.1, from coordinate 169,699 downwards.
GGAGATAGGGGACCCAGGGTTGGAAAAGGAATTTCGGGTAGAGACGCAAATGTTGCTCCCCCGTTAAGTACACGCAAAAAAGGCTTGCCCCCTCGTGAGGGAGCAAGCCTTTTTATCTCTGGCACTGCTCTTTCTATTTCAGCCGTCTGAATTCAACCCGGTTGTTTATCTTTCTGTTTTGTTCCGTGGTATTTGGCACAATGGGGTGCGTTTGTCCCAGTGCTACCACCTGCAGCTTCTTCGCCTCGATATTACAACTTTTGATCAGATAATTGCGCACCGCTTCGGCCCGCTTGCGGGAAAGGGCCATGTTGACCGCGGCATCGCCGGAGTCGTCGGTATTGCCGACCACTTCGAAGGTGGCGCCTTTGAGCTCGCGGCTCGTAAAGGCGCGGGTCCCGACGATGCTGAGTTGGTCACCCCCTTCTTCCGGTAGTTCCGCAGACTTGTTGGGGAAAAGGATCAGCAGTCTGAGGATCGTCGCTTCGATGGGGCTGATCTCTCGGTCTTTGGATTTTTCCGCGAAAAGAACGGTGGCCGCCTCTTCGGAGCTCACCGATTCGCCGCGCTGTGCCTTCAGCTTGATCCGTGCCGATTCCAGCGATTTTGCCGCCCGTTTATTGCCGGGATCTAGACCCAATCCTTTTTCATAGGAAGTTACCGCATTCTGGGCATTGTCCGTTACCATGTAGATGTCCCCCATGCCGAAAAAGGCTTTGGCCTGTTTTGGATCAAGGGTTGAGGCGGTAACATAATAAGGCAAGGCCTCCTTGTAATCGCGCAATCGTTCAAGGTTGTAGCCCTGCATGAAGTTGATCTCCGGATCTTTCGGGCACTGTTTGATGGCATCCTTCAGCAGATCGCGGCGGGCAATGGGGCTGCGTTCCTGTTGGATTTTTGCCGCAAGGCCTTTGCAATCCGCCGCCGAAGCAGGCGGCGGGAGCAGGCAGGACAGGGTCAGTCCGCAGAGCAGCAGAAGAGAGAAGGGTGTATTCTGCCGGGCTGCAGGTCGGGTCTGTTTGTTTTCGTTACCTATTGACATATGCTCACCGTTTGAGGATACGGACCATGCTCATGCGCAACCGTTCGATGGCGCTGGCCAGGGCACCGATCTCGTCATTTTGTTTGATGCTGACGCTCTCTTCCATATTCTTGCCAAGGCTGATTTCCTCGGCTTTGATGCTCAGCCGGACAATGGGATTTACCACAAAGCGGTCCATGAACAGCCAGATCCCGATCAGGGCCACCAGCAGGCAGCCTGCCCCGATGAGGTAGAGGGTGATCGCTCCCTTCCTGGCGTTGGCCAAGGCTTCTTCCACTGAAACGTAAACCACGTATGCGGCCACCGTCTCGCCATTCTTCCAGTTGTAACCGTTGGTTGAGCCGTAGATCTCAACCTGATCCTTGGGCGCATCGTTCACATCACCGTGGCAGCGCAGGCAATCCTTGCCTGCGACCTTGATGGGTTTGGCGAGATAAAAGAAGGTCTCGCCGTTGCGCTCCATGGTGCCTTCGTCCGCTTTAAGCTCCGGTTGGCCGGCGAACTTGCGGATCAGCTGGGTCTCCCATTCGTCTGCCTTGTTCGGCGGGAAGAGCGGATCAAGGGTTGCCTGTTTGAAGTTGTAGCCGGTCAGATTCTTTTTGAAGATGTCAAAGGTGCCGCGGGTGAGAACAAAGCCGGACATCAGCTCGGGGTAAAAACGATCCTTCTCGAAAACCTCCATGATGAGGGGGCGTTGTTTTTCCGTGTAAAAATCCCGGGTGGCCAGAATATAATTGAAGATCAGCTCCCCTTTGCTTTTCGCCTCCAGCATGGCGTTGCGCTTGCTGAACAGGTAGCTGGATGCCCCGATGCCCACGGTTGCGACGCCGAAAATAATTGCCATGATGATCATGAAACGTGACCGAATCCCCATCTATCTCTCCTTACAAGTGTAATTGTTCAGCAAGGTCCGGCCCAGAAAGGGCGTAAGCCTTGGTAACCGGTGGATTGTACCGTAAACACCGCATGCTCTTCAACAGGCGAAAGCGGAAGGACGCGCGTTTTCCCGGGATCTTCCGATGGCGGCATCTCCCCGCGGTGCCTTGCTCGCACTTTTGGGCAGGGTCAGGTGGAAGGTGGTGCCGATCCCCTTTTCGCTGACCAGCTCTATGCCGCAGTGCATCTGGGTCAGCATCTTTTTGGAAATAACCAGCCCCAGTCCGGTGCCATGGGGTTTGGTGGTGAAAAATGGTTTGAAGACATCGCGCGCCAATTCCTCCGACATGCCGCAGCCATTGTCGGTGATGGAGAGCAGGATGACATTGCCGCGGCTTTGGCTGCGCACCAGCAACTGCGGCTTGGGGGTTTCCGTCATGGCATCCACGGCGTTGGCGAGCAGGTTCATGGTGACATGCTGCAGGGCTCTGGGGTCCACCATGATCTGCTTTGCGTCCGGCGCGATGTCTATGCGGACCGCAACTTTTTTTGCCTGAATGTCCGCCCCCAGCAATTGCATGAGGTTGTCGAAAAACATCGCCAGGTCGACATCGCTGGTTCTGGGCGTTTCGAACATGCTGAAATTCTTGAGCGATTTGAGGAGGGTCTCCATCTTGCTGATTTCCCCGGAGATTCTGTTGAAATAGACATCGATTTCTTCCGGGGAATATTTTTTGATGTTGTTTTGCAGGACGGTGAGTGCCATCTTGATGGAATTGAGGGGGTTGCCGATCTCATGGCGGATGCCGGAGAAGAGGCAGCCGATGTTGTTCATCATTTCCGTGGCTTCGTCGATGGCGGCCAATCGGTGGCGGTCGGTGATGTCCTGAATGAAGATCGAAATGTGGCGTTGATCGCCGGGAATCTTATAGACGGTATAGCCAAGCACCCGGTGTTCATAATGGATGATGGTCTGCCGGCTTCTGGTCCGCCCCGGCTGCTGCAGGGGATCCAGGTCGCTGCACAGCAGGGCGGCGAGACCCTCGTAATCCTGGGCGGCATGGAGCGGCTCAAGAATTTTTACCGCATGGCCATTCTTGAAGAAAACCTTTTTTTCCGTGGTGTCGAGAATGATGAGGCCGGTATCGATATCCCGCAACACATCGGTAAAAATGCAGGAGGACTTGCAGAAGGACTCCTCCAGCAGTGAGGGGGGGCGGTTTCTGCTCGGCAGCAATCTGTGAAAAAGGGCTTTTATCAAAAGACACACACCATAAGGCAGAAGGAAAAAGAGGGTGGATTTTTCCCATGGTAGCAGATTTCGAGGCAAAGGCAAGCAGGGTTGACTCTTTTTCCATTTTTCTTGTGGAGGGGGAGAGTGGTTCCCGGTTATATTGCCCGGGCAATCTTGCCGCTTTTCCCGTGTGATCCATCGGAGGTTTTATATGACCGTACGTTCCTGTGTCCACCCTTCCGGGCAGTTTGTCTATGGGGTGCATGCGCCTTCATACCGGGTTGCCAACCTGCGGGAAAACGATTTTGTCGAGCCGCTCGGCGCATTGGCGGATGGCACCCCCTGTTCGAATCAGGATAATTTCCCCGAGGGCGATCTGCAGGTTGTGCAGGCGGAAACGATCTATGAGGTCGTCAACCCCCTGCCGTTTCGGGGGGTTACCTATATCAGCAGCGGTTGGGCCGCGCCAAGAGCACGCAACCCATCCTCCATCAAGTTGCCGCCGCCCAAGGCTGTCTCCATGTGTCAGGCGCTCAAGGGGCTCATGCCCGCCGGAACGGTTCAGGATGTGCAAAAAAGTTTTGCTGTTCTTCCTGAAACCGTGTTGCTGACCTTGGCCGCCACGTCCACCGATCCGGAGGATCTGGTGGCGCTGGCTGGTATGAGCTGTGAATTTTGCTGGGACGGATCAGGGGCGCCGGTCGGCCTTCGTTACGCAGCAGGCGAAAATGGTCCGGCGCGGGCAAAAATTCTCCGCCATGATCTGTTCGAGGTGGTGGTCAACAACGCCTATCTGCCCGAGATCTTTCGAAGGGTTATGGTTCTGCGGCCCGGAGTGCAGGGGGGCAGTGAAATCGTGGGCGAGTATCATGACCCGGAGCAGGGATGCCACGTTTTTGAATATCTGCGCAGCAACAGCTATATTCCCTGGGGGCATTACGCGGCAAATATGGCGGATGATGCTGTCCGCTACAGCACGGTGGATCTTGCCGCTGCCGACATGCGGGGGTTGCGGCATCTCTACTATCAACGCACCTTTCTCCGTCTTGGGGCCGAGTTGCATCTGCCCTTGCCCGTCACGCGCAAGACCATGACCGTGCGCGAACTCGAAGAACTGCGGCTTGGTGTGGTCCAAGCCCTGCAGGAAAAGGACTCCTCTGCCTTGCCCTTCACCGCCACCCTCTGGGGTTGGAACTACGGGTTTGACTTCGCAGCCAGCGGCTATCGCCTCCATGCCTCGCATCAGCAGATCCACCAGCAGTTCGCCCTGCTGCCGCGGACGGTTCCTGCCTGGCATCATGGCGGTCAAGCCGCCCTGGAACCGGTATCGAGCTACGCCTGCGGGGATCTGGTGGCGGAATTCTGTGCGCGCTACAAAGAAGAGGCCGGGTGCGATTTTTTCCCCACCTATCTTCAGGCGATCCGCAACAACAGGCGGATGGACACCATGGCAAACGAAAACACCAGCCTGGTCGTCTACGAGGACGAGCGGGTTTTGCTTTTTGTGCCCAAGGCGCAGACCTCTCAGTGGGAGTTGCAGATCATGGCCTTGGGAGAGGTGGGCAATATCCTGGAGGCGGACGCGGATACCCGCGCCTCCTTGGACCGCGCCCTGCTCATCGCCCAGCAGATTCTTGCTCTCTTGGGCGCCCGCTTGGTGAGCAGCATCGAATATTCGAGCCGGATCACGGCGAAGTCAGGAGGGCAGCGGTTGCTCTATGCGCTTCTTCCCAAACTTCCCTATTCCATGGGTGCCTTCAGCGAGGCCCAGCTGCGCTGGGTCAATGGCCATTTTCCCGAGGATTTTGCCGCGGCCTGCCGGGCCCATCTGCCCGGGGTTCTCGCTGGCCTGCAAAGCGAGAAAGGTGGTGGTGCCTGATCGTGGGAGCTCCGGCTTGCCAAGGGATTCAGCGCGGTCAGGGGTGTCCTGCCCCTCCTTATTTTTTGTGGACATAAACTGTTGCCCTTGAAAATACGGTATGGTAATTTGCAAAATTGAGTGTTCTGGCTGTGCCGTTGTTCTGGGTTCGGTTTTTCACGGTTTCATGCGGTGTTGCGTTGATTGCGCCCCCAAAGATATTTCATAATTACGGGCCGACTCGTTGGGTTTGGCCTGAAAATTGTCTTAATAATGAGGTGATTCGTTGAAGAAGAAGATCTTGATAGCCAACCGAGGTGAAATTGCCCTGCGGATCATTCGGGCGGTGCAAGAGCTTGGGCATATTGCCGTGGCTATTTATGAAACGCCGGACAAGGATGCGCTGCACATCCGTACGGCGGATGAGGCCATCTGGATTGGCGATGGTCCCCGTTGTGATTACCTGAACATCGAAAAGGTCATCGGGGTCGCCAAAAAATCTGGGGCTGATGCCATTCATCCGGGGTACGGATTTTTGGCGGAAAACCCTGATTTTGCCAAGGCTTGTGAGCACAACGGGATTATTTTCATCGGCCCGCCCTCCGATGTTATCCAGGCCTTGGGCGATAAGGTGACGGCCCGGCGGATCATGCTGGATGCCGGGATCCCCATGGTGCCCGGCACGGACAATCTGTCCGCCGGTGATGCCGGTCTCCGGGAAGCCATCGATTTTGCCGATAAATACGGCTATCCGGTTATGCTGAAAGCCACCGCCGGTGGGGGTGGGCGCGGCATCCGGCGGGTGGAAAACGAAAAGCAGTTGCGGGCCGAACTCCCCATGGCCAGAGCGGAGGCAAAGTCTGCCTTTAACAATGACGCGGTCTTTCTTGAAAAAGCAGTGATCAATCCCAAGCATGTCGAGGTCCAGATCATTGCCGACAAGGACGGCAATACCGTGCATCTGGGCTCCCGGGATTGCTCGATCCAGCGGCGGAACCAGAAGCTGGTGGAGATCGCCCCCTCGCTGATCCAGGATAAGGCTCTGGTTGACAAGATTTGCGAAACCGCGGTGACGGCGGCCAAGGCCTCGCATTATGTGAACGCGGGTACCGTGGAGTTCCTTGTTGACCGGGATTGGAAGTTTTATTTCATGGAGATCAATACCCGGGTGCAGGTGGAGCACACGGTTACCGAAATGGTCACCGGCATCGACATCGTCCGGACCCAGATCAAGCTGGCCCTGGGCAAGAACCTTTCCTTTACCCAGGATGACGTACATATCCGTGGGTTTGCCGTGGAGATGCGGATCAACGCCGAGGACCCGCAGAACAACTTCATGCCGGAGGGCGGCAAGACCGTTTCCGTCTATCGTTCACCGGGCGGCTACGGCGTGCGGTTGGATGGGTTCGTCTACCAGGGCTTCACCATCCCCAAGGTCTATGATTCGCTCCTGGTCAAGATGACCGTGTTCGGTTTTTCCTGGAGTGAAACCGTGGACAGGCTGCTTCGCTGCCTGAACAACTTTGTGATCACCGGCCCGAAAACCACGATTCCCTATTATGTGAATCTGGTGCAGGACCCGGATTTCAAGAAGGGCGATTTCGACACCTCCTTTATTGAAACCCATTCGCACCTGATCAACTATGAGGACCAAGTCAGCGAAGGCAACAAGCTGGCCCATCTCATCGCCGAGATTCATTACAAAGGGGAAAACCCCTACGCCGTCTAAGGTTAAAAATTACTTGTTGCTCCGAAAGGGCGCAAAGCGCTTTTGGTCCAACTGCAGCACTAGATAGGAGTCGTCATGGAACGCATTGTTCAAGGTATGAGTATCACTGAGGTACTCAAGAGTATGCGGCAAGCGGACGGGTATTATATTACCAATACCGCCCGGGATATGTCGCAGTCGGATTACAAGAACAGAATCCTGCTGCACACCGATCTGCTGGCCGCGCCTTCCCGCGAGGAGGCAGGTTATTTCTCTCTCGAGATCACCGGCGGCGCTTCGGTGCATGTGGATATCCTCCGCAAGCAGGTGGATCCTTTTCTCAAGCTGGAACTCTTGCGGGAAAAGATGCCCAATACCATGTTCCAGACCCTGTGCCGCGGGATCAATCTTTTCGGTTACCGCCCCTATCCGCAGAACGTGATCCGTTTCGTGGTCAAGGAATTTGCCAAATACGTCGACGTTTGGCGGGTGTTCGACTTCATGAACCACGTGCCCAACATGCAGGCGGTTTTTGAAGAGGTGCAGGCTGCCGGTAAGATCCTTGAGCCGTGCATCTGTTTTTCCACCGGTCCCGAGCACACCAACGAATTTTATGTGAAGAAGGTCCAGGAGATTCTTGACGTTACCGGGGAGGAAATGCTCCTCTGTATCAAGAACCACGGCGGCCTCGGTTCCCCCAAGCGGATCGGCGAGCTGGTGGATGCGATTCTCCAGAAGTATCCCGAGATGATCATCCACTACCATGGCCATAACACCGACGGCAACGACATCGGCCGCATCGTCTCCGCGGCCATGGCCGGGGCCAAGATTGTCGATGCCTCCGATCATGCCTTCACCGGCTATTACGGTCCGCCGCCGATCCTGAGCGTTATCCACACCCTGAAGGAATACGGGCGCACTGCCGTGGGTATCAACGAGGAGGCCATCATGGAAACCTCCGAGATCCTGCAGCCCGAGCGCAAGTACTACGAATATTTCGAATCCCAGATCAAGGGCTTTGATCCCACGGTCCAGATCCACAAACTGCCCGGCGGCGCCATGGGCAGCAGCCTCGAGCAGGCAGCCAAGGGCGGCTTTCTCGACAAGATGCCGGAGATCCTGCACAAGGAACTGCCCAAGGTGCAGATTGAGCTGGGCAACTACTGGAGCGTTACCCCCGGTTCCCAGATCCTCTGGACCACGGCGGTGAGCAATGTGCAGGGCGGCGATCGTTACGGGAACTGTTCCGGCGATCTGAAAAATCTGCTGCTCGGCAAGTATGGACCGTTTCCCTTCCGGCAGCCGCCGGATTGGATCTATGAAAAGGCCTTTGGCCCGGACTGGAAGAAGGTGCTCGAGGAGCAGGGCGGCATGGAGGCCATCGAGGATATCGATCTCGACAAGGAACGCAAGGCCCTGACCGACAAGCTGGGGTATGCGCCCACCGAGCAGCAATTGGTCACCTATCTCCAGCATCCAAACGATGCGGTAAACTTCTTCCGCTTCGAAGAGAAGTTCGGCAAGGTCTATGTGCTGCCGCCGTCCATTCTTTTCCGGCGGGGCGGGTTCAAGCTGGGAGAGTCCATTACCTTCAAGGATCATAGCGGCAAGGAGCACATCATCGAGATGGGCCCCATGCAGGAGAGTGAGGACGGGACCGAAACCAACGTCTACCTCAATATCGATCATCACCAGCGGAATTTTGTTTTTGAAAACGCGGTGGCCCAGGCTGGCGAGGCAAAAGCGGCCAAGCTGAGCAAGAAAGAGATCGAGGACCTGGCCAAGGCCGGGGATGTTCGGGCGCCTTTCACCGCCAATGTCTGTGAGATTTCCGTCAAGGAAGGGCAGGTGGTAAAGGCCGGGGAGAAGCTGGTGGTCCTTGAGGCCATGAAGATGCAAACCCCGGTAAACAGCGAAATTGATGGGGTGGTCGGTAAGATTGTCGGCAAGGTGGGTGATGCTGTGCAGCCCGGCGATGAGCTGGTCAAGGTGACCCCTGCAGCCTAAGGGCGAAGCGATTGTTTCTGTGATGTAAAGGCCGGTGCGCACATGGTGCGCACCGGCCTTTTTTGGTTACATGGTTCGCAGGGTTTGCGAAAGCAGGGAAGGATCAGACGTCAAAGGTGAGGCGGTTGAAGCCGCCCTCGGCAAACCACGGGCGGCTGGCATCGATGCCGTCCAGTTCGAAGATCAGAACCTCAAGGATCAGATAGACCTTGGTGCCCTTGCGCACGCAACCGAGAATGGTTTCGCCGTGGTGGCCCAGGGCGGCATGGAGATGGATGCGCGGTTCGGTTGCATCCCAGAAGATGGAGCCGCTGCCCAGGGTTTCCCGGGCGCCTTCTAGCTGCGCCCAGACCGGGTCCGGCGGCATGACCGGTTCCTTGGGGCCGGTGACCACCCCTGCCTCCCGCAGGCCGCCGAGGACATGGAACCAGCCGCAGCGGATGTTTTCTGTGATGATAAGCTGGCGCAGACCACCGAGAAAGTCGTCGCCTTCGTCAAAACGTACGGTGAAAACCCGTTTGATCGAGCCGCTTCGGTATTCCATGGCTGTATTCCTTATACCTCTTCCGCAGGCGGGGTTGGCTCGGCAAATTGCTGGCGCTCCATGGCGGCGTGCAGTTGCCGGAATATCTCCCTCCGATGCACGGGCTTGCGGGTGGCGGCATAGCGCAGGGCCGATTTCTGCAGGGCCTTGGGGTTCAGGGCCGGGAACCTGCGGCAGGCAGCGGGAATGGTCTCGGACTCCCAGCTTTCCGTGAGGCGTTCGTGGTTATGCCACGCTTCCTCCCGGGCTTGCAGCACTTCGGTGATGATGTCTTCCCGCAGCCGTTCCAGCTCATGGAATTCCCCGGTCTTTTTCAGGTGGGACCCCTTGCGTTCCGCGAGGAAGGCCAGGATTTCATCGGTGCCGCTTTCCCGCAGCATGCCGGCGATGTATTTGGTCTGCCGTTTCAGCGCCCCGCCTTTGAGCTCACGGGAGCTGGTCAGTTCCGCTTTCAACAGATCGTCGGCGGGCAGTTTCTTGATATGGGCCGGGGAGAGCTCAACCAGCTCCTTGGCGATCTCTTCGATGTTCTTGGCCAACCGTTTCTTTTCAGAACGGCTCACATAGATTTCTTGCGGGTCGGTATCTTTGCTGCTTGATTTTTTAGTTGCCATTCAAGTTCCCGCTACAGTAGTATTTCGCGTAACTGCTCAGCAATACCACATCTGCTTTGTCATCGGCCGGCTCATGTGCAATAGCACACTTCGTCGGCCTCTTTCGCGCATCTGCGGTATTGCTGAGCAGTTACATCTTGTGGTTTTTTTGTTCGATTCCGGCTTAGGCTGGACAGTTGCGTATTTGCAGACAGTTATCATTCATCTTGTATCCTGGGACAGTAGCATTGCCCGCAAGTTTTTTAAACAAAAAAGGGGACCACCATGATTTCCCAATCCTTTACCGTCACCCAGCCCACCCGGATCCGTTTTGGCGTGGATGCGATCAACGATCTTCCCGCCCTGGTCAAAGAGCTTGGCGGCAGCAAGGTTTTCCTGGTGGTCGATCCGGGCCTTGTCAAAGCCGGGCTGGTGGAGCGGATCACCGCCCCGCTGACCAAGGCCAAGATTGGGTTTGAACTCTACGACAAGGTCGATCCCGAGCCGGGGTTGAAATTGGCCGACAATGGCCTCAAGCTGGCCAAGAAGGCGAAATGCGATTGCGTGGTCGGTGCGGGCGGCGGTTCCGCCATGGATGTGGCCAAGGCGGTCAGTATCCTGCTCACCAACGGCGGCAAGGCCGAGGATTACCTTGGCTTGGGCAAGATCAAGAAACCAGGGGTGCCGAAGATCATGATCCCGACCAGTGCCGGGACCGGGGCCGAGGTCACCTTTACCGCCGTCTTCATCAACGAGAAAACCAAGTCCAAGGGGGGGATGAACGGCGATCCGCTGTACCCGGAGGCCGCCATCCTCGATCCGGCCCTCACCGTCTCCCTGCCGCCGCATATTACCGCGACCACCGGGGTGGACGCCCTGACCCATGCCTTGGAGGCCTTTGTCTCGACCCAGGCGCACCCCATCTCCGACATGTATGCCCTGGAGGCCATTGAGCTGATCAGCTCCAATCTGACCTTGGCCTATGCCCATGGCGGCAACCTGGAGGCCCGCTCCAACATGCTCCTCGGCAGCCTCCTTGCCGGCAAGGCCCTGGCTACGGCGGGAGTCGGGCTGGTGCATGCCATGGCCTATCCCTTGGGCGGGATGTTCGGTATCCCCCACGGGCTGGCCAACGCGGTACTGCTTCCCTATGTGATGGCCTATAATCTCATCGGCAACCCCGGCCGCTTTGCCATGCTGGCCGAGGTGATGGGCGCCAAGGTCGAGGGCTTGCCCGAGCGCGAGGCGGCCGAAGCCGGCGTGGAATTCGTCTACCGGATGAACCAGGATCTCGGCATTCCCGCAAGCCTGGCCGAGTTGAAGATTCCGGCCAAGAAGATCCCGGAGATGGCCAAGATCGCCCTCACCGTGACCCGGCCGGTGGAGAATAACCCGCGCAAGCCCTCCCTGGAGGATGTGATCCAGGTCTACGAAACGGCCATGGAAGGGTGGGGCTGAGTTGGGAAGAGTGCCCAATTAAAAGTGAAAAGTTAAAACAGATACAGGCAGCAATCAGAGGAGCGCATTATGCCCGGTTTTGAGATATTTGGCGAGGAAGAAAAAAAAGAGATCCTGGAGGTGCTGGACACCGGAGTGCTGTTCCGCTACGAGTTCCCCGAGCAGCGCAAGGGGGTGTACAAGGTCCGCACCTTTGAAGAGAAGTTCGCCGCCTATTGCGGGGTGAAGTGCGGCCAGGCCGTGACCTCCGGCACCGCGGCGCTTAAAGTTGCCATGGCTGCCTTGGGTATCGGACCCGGAGACGAGGTCATCACCCAGGGCTTCACCTTTGTTGCCACCTGGGAGGCGATTCTTGAAATCGGCGCCATCCCCGTGTTTGCCGAGGTGGACGAAACCCTGAACCTGGACCCGGCGGATCTGGAAAAGAAGATCACCGCCGAAACCAAGCTGATCATCCCGGTACACATGATGGGCGCTCCGGCGCGCATCGAAGAGATCAAAGCCATTGGAGACAAGCACGGGATACCGGTGTTGGAAGACACGGCCCAGGCCGCCGGCGCCAGCCTCAATGGCCGTCGCCTCGGCTCCTTCGGTGCCTGCGGCACCTTTTCCTTCGACCCGGTCAAGACCATGACCACCGGCGAGGGCGGGATGATCGTCACCAACGACGAAAAGCTTATGCGGGATATGTCCGAGTACCACGACCACGGCCATGACCATGCGGTCAACCCCGGCGGCCGGGGCGGCGAGGGGCGCAGCTTTATCGGCTCCAACTATCGGATGATGGAGCTGCAGGGTGCTATCGGCTTGGCTCAACTGGCCAAACTCGACGGGATCGTCGCATCCCAGCAGCAGAATAAAAAAGCCATGAAGGCGCTTGTGGCCAGGATTCCCGGGGTGACCTTCCGCACCATTCTTGACGAGAAGGGAGACAACGCCTCCTTCCTCGCCTTCTTCCTGCCGGACAAGGATAAGGCCCAGAAGGTGAAAACGGCCTTGGCGGCAGGCGGAGCCGGGGCGATCTGCTTTGCCGAAAACACCTGGCATTATTATCCCAAATGGGAGCATCTCCTGGCCGGCGCCACCTTGGCCAAATCAGGCTGGCCCTTTGTCGAGCCGGGCGGGAAAAAGCGGGTGGTCTACGATGCCCAGGCGCTGCCGAAATCGGCGGCGATCATGGATCGGCTCCTGGTCTACCCGGTGCCCATCAAGCTTTCCCAGGAGCGGCTTGGCCAGATCGCTGCGGCGGTGGAAAAGGCGGTTGCCGCGCTTTCCTGAGCCCTGTCTCGTTTGCGCACCATCAAAAATCCCCTGTCTTCGGAAACTCCGAAGCAGGGGATTTTTTGTGGAGTGGCTCTTACTGCTTAGGGCCGCACGGCCCGAACATACCCCATGGCAGATGGTGTGTACTCGCGGGACGGATCGCACTGGCTGGCGCCAATCTCCCAGGCTCCGGCCTTGCCGGCTCCATCTTTCTCGCTGGACCAGTAGCTTCCCTTGCGATCCAGGGTGCAGTCGCCTACCAGGAAGAGATCAAAGTAATAATTCAGGTCGTAGAGTTCACTGACCGTTGGCAGTCGCCAATCATTGTACCCGCCCAAGTTCAGGCTGCGGACATATTGCTCGGCCTCCGCCAGGCTGAAGGCCATGGGCCCTTTTTCGATCTGCCACATCCTCCCCGAGACCGTATCCTGGCAGATGCTGTTGTCCATGCTCTGCAAGCGCGCCTGCTGAGAGGATTTTCCGGCGCACCCCTGGAGGGAGAAGAGAGAGACGGCGAGAAGAAGTAAGGCGAGATGGGTGTGTTTCATGGCAGACCTCCTGTGGTCTTGTGGGGGCATTTGCGTCCGCCCCTGTGTTTGGTTTACGAGGGAGAAGTCACCGGTCCAGCAAGCCGGTGATGGCGGCAAGGAAATCGTTCAGGTCATTTTTTTCTTTGCTGACCCTGGAGATCATGATCGCTCCCTCCAAGGTCGCCACCACGGTTTTGGCCAAGAGGCGGGGTTGGCTGGCCGGCGGCAGCAACCCTGTTTTCCTTGCTTCCGCAAGATGCTCTTCCAGTATCTCGATCCAGCGGCTGAAAACCTCTTGGATAACCTGGGAAAAGTTCTGATTGCTGTCGGCCATCTCCAGGGCGGTGTTGCCGAACAGGCACCCCCCGACAAAATTGTTTTTTTCCTGTTCCCTAAAGATCGCCTTGCAGGAATTGATGATTTTTTCGACTGGGTCGCTCCCGGTGAGCGCTTTGGCGAGAAAGGAAAAGAATTCATCCTTGGCATCCTCAAGCACCGCGAGGCCGAGATCCTCCTTGCTGGTGAAATGGTAGTAGAGGTTCCCTTTCTTGACCCCGGTGGCCGCGATGACCGCGCTGATGCTGGTGTTGTGAAACCCCTGCGTCACGAGGATTTTCCGGGTTGTCTTCAGGATGTGCTCTCGGGTTTTCTCGCCCTTGCTGGTTGTGGACATTGCCTGCTCCTTGAGGGTAAAATAAACTGACCGTTTGGTACAATTTATCGCTGCTCCGCCTTATTGTCAAGGGCCAATCCGTCTCTTTTCTTCCCCGGACCCGATTCCCGATGCGGTATACTCATAGTGTAATCACACACTGGAGGGATTGCCATGGGGGGTGCGGTGCGTTTTCTTTTGCTCGGGGTCTGCTGCTGTCTGGTCGCATCGGTTGTGCCGGGCAGTGCCTTGGGCGGTCGGCCGGCGGAGCCGTCTTTTGCTTTGGCGCAGGGGCTTGCTGCCGCCCCATCGGAGGTCTGGCATCCGAATTCGGTGTCGCTGACGGTGTTCGGCAATGTCTCCCTTGCCGATCTCTCTCTGCCGGGTCTCGCCGTAGTGCTTGGCCTTGCCGATGGCTTCAATCCCTGCGCCATGTGGGCCTTGGTCTATCTGCTTTCCTTGCTCGTCACCTTGCAGGAGCGCAAAAAGATCTGGCTGCTGGTGGGGTCCTTTGTCCTCGCCTCGGGGGTGCTCTATTTCCTCTTTATGACCGCCTGGCTCAATGTCTTCCTCTTCATCGGTTTCTTGCGGCCGGTGACCATTGTCATCGGTTGCACCGCACTGGTGGTCGGAGTGCTGGACCTGCGCTCCTTTGTTATGACCCGGGGTGCGCCGGTCTGTGCGGTGGGCAACCCCGGATTCAAGCAGCGGACCATGGACAGGATGGAGCGCCTCGTTGCCGCGCCGGTTTCCCTGGCCTCCCTTTTGGGCGTTATTGCCCTGGCCTTTACGGTGAACACCATCGAGTTTGCCTGCTCGGCCGGATTGCCCGCCGTCTTCACCCATACCCTCTCCCTGCGGCCGCTCTCTGCGTTTCAGTACTACGGCTATATCCTGCTCTATGACTTTTTTTTCATGCTCGATGACCTCATTATTTTCTCCCTGGCCGCCTTTGCTTGTGAAACCACGCTCGGCAGCGGCTATGCCAAATACGGTAAGCTGCTGGGCGGCGTTGTCCTGAGCGGACTCGGTCTGGTTATGCTCCTTGCGCCGGAGATGTTGCGATGATCGGTTGTTTGCCTCTTCTGACCCTGCAGGCGAAATTCCGTAGCAGATAAGCGGCCTGGATAGTGTGTGCGAGAAAAGTGACAAAAAAATTCCCCCCCTGTTTGCTCAGTAATACCGGCGCAGAGAGCAGATCTTCCCCCCTCGGCCGCATGAAAAAAAAATCCTTTCCTGTTACCCTAGTATGATCCGTAGCGGGAATAGCCCTTTTCGTAAGAAACTATGACCGGGAGGTACTGTGTGAAAACGTCAGGAGTATACATCCAACTTTTTAGTGTGCATGGCTTGGTTCGGGGAACCTCCTTGGAACTTGGCCGCGATGCGGACACGGGCGGCCAGGTGAAGTATGTCCTGGAATTGGCCCGCGCCCTTGCCGCCCGAGCCGATGTTGCCCAGGTTGACCTCATCACCCGTTTGATTGTCGATAAGGGGGTTTCCCCGGATTATTCCTGCCCCATCGAGCCAATTTCGGATAAGGCGAGGATCGTTCGCATCCAGTGCGGCGGCCGCAAATACATGCGCAAGGAGCTGCTCTGGTCCCATCTCGATGAGATGGTGGATAAGACCCTGAAGTTTATCAAGAGCTCCGGCCGGGTGCCGGATGTCTTCCACGGCCATTACGCCGATGGCGGCTATGTGGCCGGCGAACTGGCGCGCATCTTCGGCTCCCCCTTTATCTTCACCGGCCACTCCATGGGGGCGCACAAGAAAAAGAAGCTGCTCTCCGAAGGGTTGACCGGCGAAGAGATCAACCGGCGCTACCATATCGACCACCGCATCTTGGTGGAAGATCGGATCATCAAGGATGCCGAGCAGATCTTCGTCAGCACCAACCACGAAATCGAGCGGCAGTACAGCCTCTATCCCAATTTCGGGGCAGGCCAATATCTGGTGAATCCGCCGGGGATCGACGTGGAGACCTTCTATCCCCATTACGCGCCGCACCTTGATGCGGATGCCGGCGACGAATCCACCCGGCAGGCCAGGGTGGTGCTGCTCCGGGAACTCCACCGTTTTTGGGTTTCCCCGGAAAAGCCTTTTATTCTCGCGCTCTGCCGCCCGGACCAGCGCAAGAACATTGCCGGCTTGATCACCGCCTACGGCGAGGACAAGGAGCTGCAGGCCATTGCCAATCTGGCGATCTTTGCCGGAATACGTAAAGATATCGCTGAAATGGAGGACAATGAGCGCAATGTCCTCACCGAGATGCTGCTCCTCATGGACCGGTACGACCTCTACGGCAAATTGGCCATCCCTAAAAAACACGACTTCTCCATCGAGGTGCCCGAGCTGTACCGGCTCTGCGCCGACAGCTATGGGGTCTTTGTCAATCCCGCCCTGGTGGAACCCTTCGGCCTGACCCTGATCGAGGCCGCCTCCTGCGGCTTGCCCATTGTCGCCACCCATGACGGCGGGCCCACCGATATCATCGCCAACTGCGACAACGGGATCCTCATCGACCCCACCAAGAGTCGGGAGATCGGCTCCGCCTGCAAAAAAATCCTGGTGGATAAAGAGTTGTGGCAGCGGTATTCGCAAAACGGCATCAATCGGGTGCAGCGCCATTATTCCTGGTCCTCGCATTGCGATCGGACCCTTGAGGCCATTGAAAAAGTTATCTCCCAGATGCCTGCCGTGCCGAAAACCCTGGAGGGTGTGAGAAAAACCGCCATCGGCAAGCGGCTTGCCGAGGTGAAACGCATGCTTATCAGCGACATCGATAATACCCTGATAGGCGATGACGCATCCCTGCAGCAGCTCCTGCCCCTGCTGAACGCCAATGTCGAGAAGCTCTGCTGGGGGGTATCCACCGGGCGTTGTCTGGCAAAAACCATTCAGATTCTTGAAGAACATGCGGTGGAGCGGCCGGATATTCTGATCTGCTCGGTGGGCACGGAAATTTACTACGGCGCCACTCTTTCCCCGGATAAAGGGTGGCACCGGCATATCGCCTATCAATGGCGGCCGGAGGTGATCAGGGAAAAACTGGGGCGTTTGGCCTTTCTGGAAATGCAGGAGCCGGAAAAACAAAAACCCTTCAAGGTCAGCTATTACATGGAAGACAATCCGGAATTGCTTGCCAGGGTGCATGAGGTTCTCCAGATCAACAAGATCCGCTATCATCTCGTCTATTCCCACGGCGAGTTTCTCGATATCCTTCCCTACCGAGCCTCCAAGGGCAAGGCGATCCGCTATCTGAGCTACAAGTGGAACATCCCCCTGGCCGATATCATGGTCTGCGGTGATTCCGGCAACGACGAATCCATGCTCCGGGGAGACACCAACGGACTGGTGGTGGCCAATTACAGCAAGGAGCTTGAGAAGCTGAAGGGAATGCGGCGGATCTATTTCAGTAACAAGGCATATGCGGCCGGAATCATCGACGGTCTGCGGCATTACGATTTCATAGGAGGAGACGATTGATGCCCGATACTCTCGCCAATTTCATTGATGAGCAGGAAATCCCCCTGCTGCTCGATTTTCTTTTTTCCATTCCCGCCCCGGAATCTTCGATCTTGCTGCGAAACGATATCCTGCTCGCTTTTGAGATCTGGGCCGGCGAACAGGGCAAGGGGGAAGAGCTCCCCGGTTCCTGGCGATTTCTGCGCAAGGTCCAGGAGATCCTTTGCCTGCAGGAAGAGCGGATTGTGGTCTATCGCCACCGGAAAGCCAGCTGCCGTATTTATGCGATCAGGCAAGAGAGCGAGCAGCTCTTGCCCCTGAGCGCCCGCAATTTTCTTGCGGTCAAGGAACGGCTGGTGAACCCCAATCTCCCCGCGCAGCAGCGGACCATGGAGTTGAATCTCGCCCCCTTTTACGATTATGGGCCAAGCCTGAAGGATCCCAATACCATCGGCCACGGCATCAAGCACCTCAACCGCTATCTCTCCACGAATCTGGCCAGTCAGCCGGATAAGTGGCAAAAGGCGTTGTATGAATTCTTGAAGCTCCACCAGCTCCATGGGGTACAGCTCCTGCTGGACGGCGGTAAAATCCGCAACGTCGAGGATCTGGAAAACGCACTGGAATACGGGATGGACATGGTGGAGCGTGCCAGCGGCCGCGAGGACATGTCCCGCTTACAAAAAAAGCTCGGGCATCTCGGATTTTTGGCTGGTTGGGGCAGCAGCCCGGAACGGATTATCGAGACCATGCATCTCTTGCAGGACATTATCGAACAGCCCAATGAGGAGACCATCGAGGAGTTTTTGGCCAGGATCCCCATGGTTTCCAAGGTTGCCCTGATCTCCCCGCACGGCTGGTTTGCCCAGGAAAATGTCCTTGGCCGGCCGGACACCGGCGGGCAGGTGGTGTACGTGCTGGATCAGGCCAAGGCCCTGGAGCAGTTTCTTGCCGAGGATCTGCGGAATTCCGGGCTGGATATCGACCCGATGATCCTCATTGTCACCCGGCTCATCCCCGAAAATGAGGGAACCACCTCAAACCAGCGGCTGGAAAAGGTGTGGCAGACCAAGAACGTCTGGATCCTGCGGGTGCCCTTCCGGGATGCGGACAACGAGGTGGTGGGGCACTGGCTTTCCCGCTTCCGGGTGTGGCCCTATCTGGACCAATTCGCCATCGATGTCGAAGAGGAGCTGCGCCAGGAATTCGGCGGCCGGCCCGATCTCATTGTGGGCAACTATTCGGACGGCAATCTGGTGGCCACCCTACTTTCTCAGAATATGGGGGTTACGCAAAGCACCATTGCCCATGCCCTGGAAAAATCAAAATATCTTTTCAGCGATCTCCATTGGGAAAATTTTGAAGGAGAATATCATTTTTCCGTGCAATTCATGGCGGATCTCATGGCCATGAACCTGGCGGATTTTATTATTTCCAGCACCTCCCAGGAGATCATCGGCACGGACCAGGTGATCGGCCAGTATGAGTCCTACCAGTTTTTTACCATGCCCGGGTTGTTGAATGTGACCAGCGGCATCAATCTTTTCCACCCCCGCTTCAACGTCATTCCGCCCGGGGTCGATCCGGCAACCTTTTTCCCGAACAGCCAACACAAAAGAAGGGACCAGAAGGCGAGCCGGGAACTGGAAGAGCTCCTCTTCGGCCGGGAGGATCAGGACTGCCTCGGCTGCCTGGCCCGGCCGGAGCTGCCGCCCATCTTCTCCATTGCCCGGCTGGACCGGATCAAGAACCTCACCGGCTTGGTCGAGGCCTACGGCAAGAACCGGGAGCTGCGGGAGCGGGCCAACCTGATTGTTATCGCCAGCGTCGTGGATCCCGAGCGTTCCCGGGACGGCGAGGAGGCGGCGGAGATCCGCAAGATGCACCGGATTCTCGAAGAGTACGACCTCCACTCCAGCGTTCGCTGGGTCGGCAAGTTGCTGGACAAGCGCGCCACCGGAGAGGCTTACCGGATCATGGCAGATCGCCAGGGCGTCTTTGTCCAGCCCGCCCTCTTCGAGGCGTTCGGCCTTACCATTCTCGAGGCCATGCATTCGGGGCTGCCGGTGTTCGTCACCATGTTCGGCGGGCCGGTGGAGATTGTCGAACACGAGAAGTCAGGCTTTCTCATCAATCCGACCAACCATGAGGCAATGTCCGCCCATCTGGCTGACTTTTTTATCCGCTGTACGGAAAGCCCCAAGTACTGGGCAACAATTGCCAAGGCCGGGCTCAAAAGGGCCCAGAGCAATTTTACCTGGGAGCTCTATTGCCGGAAATTGACCAGGCTGGCCAAGGTGCACGGTTTTTGGCGTTACTCGCAGTCCGAGCACGCCAAGACCCGCATGGCCCAATGCTGGAATCAACTGTACCATCTCTACATCAAGGCGCGCGCCGCCGCCATTGACCGCCAGTAGGGAGAGGAGTGTTCAAGAGCAATACACCCGAAGGGTTCGGGCAATCATACCTGCGGGGTAAGAGATTATGAGCTTTGTAAACGAATATCTGGGAATCATCGAATGGCAACTGCTCGCCAAGAGCAGTTTACGGGTGGTGTTCATTCTTGTTATGGCCTGGTTTTCCAGGTCGATCCTCGACAAGGTCCTGGGGAGCCTGAAAAACCGCCTCTACGAGCGGGGCTTGGCCGCGCACGAATCCCCGCTCGAGTCCGGCAAGCGGGTGGAAACCCTGATCATGCTGGTCCGCCAGGGCGCCCTCATTGTCCTCTGGCTGATCGTGGGTCTGCTCATCCTCAAGGAAATCGGCGTCGAAATCGGCCCCTTTCTCGCCAGCGCCGGCATCGTTGGCTTGGCCGTGGGGTTCGGCGGCCAGAATCTGGTCCGCGATGTCATCTCCGGGTTTTTCATTATCCTCGAAAATCAGATCCGGGTTGGGGATGTGGCGATCATCAACGGCAGCGGCGGGCTGGTGGAAGAGATCAATTTCCGCACCATCGTCTTGCGGGATCTCGGCGGGGTGGTGCACATCTTCCCCAATGGGACGATCAATACCCTCAGCAACCTCACCAAGGAATGGTCGGCCTATGTCTTCGAGATCGGGGTGGCCTATAAGGAAAATACCGATGCGGTGGTCGCGATTCTCGCGGAGGTGGGGAGGAAATTGAAAGAGGATCCGGTCATCGGCCCGATGATCCTAGAAGAACCCGAGATCTTCGGGGTGGATAAGCTGGATACCTCCGCCGTGGTTATCAAGGGGAGGATCAAAACTGTGCCGATCCAGCAGTGGGAGGTCGGTCGCGAGTTTCTCCGCCGGGTCAAGCTGGCCTTTGATGCCAGCGGCATCGAGATTCCCTTCCCGCACCAGACCTTGTATTTTGGCGAGGCAAGTAAGCCGGTGGCGGTGCAGCTGCTGGAGCGGGCGCAGTCTGGAGCCTCTTACCCTTCCGGCTGAGCCAACACCTGCCGCAACACCCTGGCCAGTTCATCGCGCAGCACCGGTTTCATCAGCAGCTTCCGGATGCCGATATCCCGGGCCTTTTCTTCATTGATGATCTCGCTGAAGCCGGTGCAGAGGACGACCGGCAGCTCCGGCCGGATGGCCATGAGCTGCTGGGCCAGCTCGGCTCCGGTCAGGTGCGGCATGGTCATATCGGTGAGCACCAGATCGAAATCAGCCGGCTGCGCCGCAAAAAGCTCCAGTGCCTGGCGGGAGTCGATGCAGGTGGTCACCCGATAGCCCAGCATCTCCAGAGTTTTCTGCATCATCTCGACAATCACCTTCTCGTCATCCACCACCAGGATGTGCTCATGCCCCCTGGGCAAGGGGGCCTGCGTTGGCGCGATTTTTTGCGCCCCTTTTTGCTCCAGACACTTGGGAAGGTAAACGTGGAAGGTCGTGCCCTTGCCCGGTTCGCTGTAAACCGTGACATGACCGCCAAGACCGGTGACAATCCCATGCACCATCGAGAGGCCCAAGCCGGTCCCTTCCCCCTTGGCCTTGGTGCTGAAGTAGGGTTCAAAGATCCGTTCCAGAAGATGATGCTCCATGCCGCAGCCGGTGTCGCTCACCTCCAGCCGCAGATAGGGGCCGGCTTTGAGATGCAGCTCGGTGATATATTCATCGCTGCCGATCTCCACCTCGGTCAGGGAAACGGCAAGGATGCCGCCGCTTTCCCGCATGGCATGGTAGGCGTTGGTGCAGAGATTCATCACCACCTGATGGATCATGGTCGGGTCGGCCAGAACCATGCCCTCGCTGGCAATATTCTGCTTGATTTCGATGGTGCTGGGCAGGGAGGAACGGAGCAGTTTGAGCGCCTCCTTGATTGCCAGGTGGATCTGGTAGGGGGTGCGTTCCTGTTCGGTCTGCCGGCTGAAGGTGAGGATCTGCTTGACCAGATCCCGTGCCCGTCTGCCTGCCTTGAGCACCTCCTGGGCCAGCTCTTTCAGCGGGCTCTCGGGGGGGAGGCTTTCGATGATGATCTCCGTATAGCCCAGCACCGGGGTGAGGATGTTGTTGAAGTCATGGGCGATGCCGCCGGCCAGGGTGCCCACCGCTTCCATCTTTTGGGCCTGCCGCAATTGCCGTTCCAGCGTTTTCAGTTCGGTGATATCCCTGGCGATATAGATAATGCTCAGCAACTCGTTGTTCGGGCCGCAAACCGCGGAGGAGGAGACGGAAAAGGTCTTGGCCAGATTCTGATGTTCAATCTCCGCGCTATGGGCGTTGAGATCCTTGGCGGTGCGCACGGCCGGGCACCCCTCGCAGGGTTGGCTGTCGCCATGGAAGAGCTCGTAGCAGAATCTTCCCTTCAACTCCTCGGGCGTAAGGCCGAGCATGTCGCAGGCCTTGCGGTTGGCCCGGAGGATGCGGAGATCCCCATCCAGGATGGTGGCGACATCGCCGATGGCGGCAAAGGTCCGTTCCCACTCCTCTTTGGCCGTAAGGAGCTCCTGTTCTCCCTTCTTGCGTTCGGTGATATCGGTGATGGTGCCCACATGGCCGACCACCTGGCCGTTGCTGTTCAGTTCCGGTCTGGTCTGCCCCCAAACCCAAGTGATTTTGCCATCCGGGCGCAGGAATCGGTATTCGGCTTGGAATTTTTTTGGTCCCTGTTCGCTCCGCTCCCACTCTGCCTTGATCCGGGCGCGGTCTTCCGGATGGAGCGCCTGGGTCCAGCCATCCCGTAAGGCCTCGGACAAAGTGAGGCCGGAAATCTCCAGCCAAAGGTCGTTGACATAGAGGCAGTCGCCCATGGCATCGGTGCGAAAGATGCCGACCGGCGCAAGTTCGGCCAGGGTGGTGTAATGGGCCTTGGCCTGATTGGTCTCGATGTTGGCTTGGCGCAAACGGAGAAATGGCTCGCGGATGCTGACCACGAAAATAGCGCGATAGATCAGGGCAAAGGCCACGATCTTGTACAGATGGCCGAGCAGATTGAAGATGTCGCTGACATCGGTATAGAGGGTGAAGACAAGTTCGCTGAGGATGGTGACCACGGCGGCGCCCGCCAGATAATCGGCCTGGATGGCTTTATGATCCCGCCACGCCTTGATCATGAAGAGCACGGCCGGGATCAGCAGCAAGCCCATGATCAGGTATTCCATGGAGATCTTGAAGGGGGTCAGTCCTTGCCCTTCGATGAAGGTGTGCGGCCAGACCTGCGGCTGGTAGAGCGCCAGCCAGAAGACCAGCCCGACCACGGAGAGATTGGCGGCCAGCAGCCAGTAGCGGAGTTGCGGCTGGCGAAATGGTGTCCAGGGCAGAAAGGTGATCGCCACCATGGTCAGGGCAAAGAGCAGACGGGCTGCCAGCCAGAAGTTCAACCCTTTTTCAGTGCCGGCCGGGGTGATAAAGTCCGGCATGCCTTTGAAGGAGAGGAGGTGGCCGAAGTCGAGGAGGCCGACGGCGAGCAGGCCGCAGGCCAGGACAAGCAAGGGAGCCGGCCGTTCGCTGCTGTAAGCATTCCAGGTGACGGCGAAGATCAAGCCGGCGATGATGATGGAAAAGGTCTCGGTCGTGATGTGTACCCACAACGCCATGATCTGGCTGCCCTGCGGCATGGCAATGGGGGGGAGCTTCCAGACCAGAATAAAGAGGAAGGTCAGGAGGAGGAGCAGGGGGCCAACCCGTCTGAAGGGGGTATTAAGGGTGGGGGTAAACATGCGCATCACCAGTCAGAGGGTATGGGCTGTCGAGCCGTGGAAAAACAGAGAAAATGAAGAATGGATGGTGGGGCAGCGGCCATGGATTCTTCTCTAGTTTCCGACAAAAAGGCACCTGTTGTCCAGATAAAAATGGCTGCATTGAGACGCGGCGGGCAGAGATGGTTTGCCTTTGCGTGCAGGCGGGTGGCGCGGGGTGTTAGGCGGTTCAGGGGGCTGGTGGCACCAGATAGACATCAAAGCGGCTATTCTTGCCGCCGAGGCTGAAGTTGGCGGCGGGTCCGGTCAGGGGCGGGGCCAAGCGGGGCCGTTTCACCACCACTCTTTTGCTGGCCACGGTCAGAGCGGCGGTGAGCAGCGCATCGCTGTCCTGGTCATCTCCCACCAGCAGCCGGATAAGCCGCATCTCTTTTTTGACCAGGGCGCTTTTGCTGCGGTGCGGGTACATGGGGTCGATGTACACCACCTCGGGTCGTTTCCCCTGCCAGTGCGTCAGGATCTCCAGGCTGTCGCCCAGCATAAGAGTGAGCCGGGCCATGATTCCGGCCAGGCTCGGCGCCGCTTGTGCCCGCGCCATCCCGTCCGCCAGCAGGGCGGCCACCACGGGAGAGCGTTCCACCATCCGCACCGTGCAGCCGAGGCTGGCGAGGATGAAGCTGTCCCGGCCCAGACCGGCGGTGAGGTCGAGCACCGATGGCGGTTGCGCCCCCTTGATGCCCACGGCCCGGGCAATCCCCTCCTTGCGGCTGCTGGTGTGCTTGCGGCGGTACTCAATGGCGCCGCCGATGAAATCAACATACAAAGGACCTTCCGCGCCCTTGTCGGTCTGGCGCAGCTCCAGCCGCTCCGGGCTCAGGGTGAGCAGCAGGGGGGGAGGCGGGGTTTCGTTTTCGTAAATCGGCAGCCCCAGCTCCGCGGCCAGGCTCGCGGCTTTCCCGGCCAGGCTCGGCTCGGCAGCACTGACGGCGATGGGGTTTTTCTCAGCGGGGCTGGTCATGGCGGCTGGCGATTGGATTCCTGGTTTGGAGGAGGGAAGGGGATGGGCGACTTTTTCCCGGTGCATCATTTCCCGTACATGGTATAGTCAAAAGGTTTTTTTGCGGGCCGGGGTTTTCCGGCCAAACAGCACCACATACAGCAGAGAAGATAATGGATACCCAGCATAAAGCACAAGCCAAAGTTGTCGCCATCATTCCGGCCCGCTACCATTCCAACCGTTTCGAGGGCAAGCCCCTGGCCAAGATCGCGGGCAAGCCCATGATCCAGCACGTCTACGAACGGGCTCGTGCGGTGGCCCTGCTCTCCCGGGTGGCGGTGGCCACCGACGACGAGCGGATCGCCGAGTGCGTCCGCTCCTTCGGCGGCGAGGTGGTGATGACCCGCTCCGACCATGTCTCCGGCACCGACCGGCTGGCCGAGGCCGCCTCCATCATGGAGATCGCTGAGCAGGACGTGGTGGTGAACATCCAGGGCGACCAGCCGCTTTTCGAGGCGGAGGTGATTGCCCAGGTCGCCACCCCGCTCCTCGAAGATCCGGCCCTGCCCATGTCCACCCTGATCTACAAGATCGTGCGCCAGGAGGAGATCACCGACCCCAACCACGTCAAGACCGTGTTCGACCGGCAGAACAACGCCCTTTATTTTTCCCGCGCCTCCATCCCCTTTCAGCGCAACCCAGAGGAGCCGGAGGTGCCCACCTACTACAAGCACCTCGGCTTTTACGCCTACCGCAAGGGGTTTCTCCTCACCTTTGTCGGGCTGCCCGAGGGGGAGTGGGAGCGGTTTGAAAAATTGGAGCAGCTGCGGGCCCTGGAATTCGGCTACCGCATCAAGGTGGTGCTCACCGCGCACGATTCCATCGAGGTGGATACCCCCCAGGATCTGGAGCGGGTGGAAGAGCTGATCCGCAGAGACGGCAAATAACGAGTTTGACCCAGCATGGTCCGGTGGGAAAATTGCAGACGATAAGAAAGTCCCTTCTCCCCCCGGAGTCCCCCTCTCCCCATGCGGGAGAGGGATAGGGTGAGGGGGAACGTGCAGAGTCTGAGGTGGTTGGCAACCTCACCCACCCCCCAACCCCCTCCCGTCGAGGGAGGGGGAGTTTAATGCGAAAAGTCAACCGGACATTATTGAGATTACCTACTGTTAACCATATAATTTGAGGGAAAAGAGATGAGAAGAAACAAGATCACCATCATCGGCGCGGGCAATGTCGGCGCCACCGCCGCCCACTGGGCCGCCAGCCGGGGCCTGGGCGATATCCTCCTGTTGGACGTGGTGGAAGGCGTGCCCCAGGGCAAGGCTCTGGATCTGCTGCAATCCGGGCCGGTGGATGGATTTTCCAACCGGATCACCGGTTCCAACGACTTCGCCGATCTGGCCGGTTCCGACGTGGTGATCATCACCGCCGGCCTGGCCCGCAAGCCGGGGATGAGCCGCGACGATCTCCTGGCCAAGAACGTGGCCATCGTCAAGTCCTGTGCCGAGCAGGTGGCCAAGCATGCCCCGGACTGCGTCTTGATCGTGGTCACCAACCCCATCGACGCCATGGTCTACACGGCCTTTAAGGTCACCGGCTTCCCCAGGGAGCGGGTGATCGGCATGGCCGGGGTCCTCGATTCCGCCCGGTACCGCACCTTCCTGGCCGAGGCCTTGGGTGTGGCGCCCCGCGACGTGAATGCGCTGGTCATGGGCATCCACGGCGACAATATGCTGCCGCTGATCCGGCTCGCCAATGTGGCGGGGGTTCCGGTCACCGACCTGTTGTCTGCAGAGGAGCTGGCGGCCATCGTCCACCGCACCCAGCACGGCGGGGCCGAGATCGTCAACCATCTCAAGACCGGCAGCGCCTTTTACACCCCGGGTTTGGCGGCGGTGGAGATGGCCGAAGCGGTGCTCACCGACAGCAAGCGGGTCTTGCCCTGTGCCGCCTATGTGGAGGGTGAGTTCGGCTTTTCCGGCTGCTTCCTCGGGGTGCCCGTGGTCTTGGGCGACAAGGGGGTTGAGCGGATCATCCAGTTCAAGCTCACCGACGAGGAACAGAAGGCCATGGCCGAGTCCGAGACGGCGGTGCGCAAGCAGATGGCTGCCACCGGTCTGTAAATAAGCGGCAAAGGTGCAAGGCGCATCGCCTTGCACCGCTTTTTCGCGGAGAAGCGTATTGACTGAATCCCTGTCCGTCAACGAGTTGATTGCCCGCCAGGCCGAGGCGCGCTTCGGTTTGCTCGATCTGCTGCCCGAGGGCGATCTGGCCGAAAAGCTCATCGCCCTGGCCCTGTCCGGCCCCCCGCCTGCCCCCCCGGGCATGGCCACGGAGCTGGCCTGTCTGACCGCCGCCCTGAACGCCACCCAGACCAAGGATGTCCGGGTGGTGGTTTTCGGCGGCGGCACCGGGCTTTCCAACCTCATCGGCGGCGACAGCCGCAATCCCCTCTGGCCCGCTGATCCCTTCCAGGGACTGAAGGAGGTTTTTCCCCAGACCCGGGCCGTGGTTTGCGTCACCGACGATGGCGGCTCCACCGGCGAGCTGCTCAAGGATCTGCCCCTCATTGCCCTGGGCGATCTCCGCCACGTGCTCCTTTCTTCCATCCGCCAGGCGCAGCTGCACCAGCAATACGATCTCGACGAGCAGGAAGCGCTCCTGGCCTGCCGGGAGATCCATGCCCTGTTCAATCACCGCTTCACTGCCCGGCCTGCTTCGTCCCGTGATCTGCTCCGCGATGCGGGCGTGGATCTGGCTTTGCTGCCCCAAGGTATGGGGCAAGGGCTTTCGCACCTGCTCGAAGCGCTGTTTTCCGAGCCCCGTTTGAACCTGCAGCTCGACCGGTCCCATTGCCTGGGTAATCTGCTCCTTGCCGCCAGTATCCTCATCCGGCATGACGAGGTGGCGGGGATCTCCCGGCTGGCGGAACTGATCGGCGCCAATCCCGAGGCGGTCTTTCCCTGCACCACCACCCCGGCCCGGCTCAAGGTGCTCTACGCCAACGGCGTGCTGGTGAGCGGCGAGTTCAAGTCGGGCCAGGTCCGGCGCGGCTATCCGGTGGACCGGGTCTTCGTGGAGTATGCCGCTGCGCCCCAGGCCCCGCCCCAGGTCCTGGCTGCCATCGCGGAGGCGGATATCATCCTCTTCGCTCCGGGCAGCCTCTTTACCAGTATCGTCCCGATCCTGCAGGTGCCGGGCATTGCCCAGGCGATCCGCGATAACCGCTGGGCGCTTAAGATGCTCGTTGCTAATCTCTGGATCCAGGCCGGGGAAACCGACATGGCCCACGACGATCAGCAAAAGCGGTTCCATGTCTCCGATCTGCTTGCCGCCTATCACCGCAACATCCCCGGCGGGATGGAGGGGTTGTTTGCCCAGATTCTCGTCCTCGGGCTGGGGGATATCCCCGGTTCTATCCTCCAGAGCTACGCCCTGGAAAACAAGGTGCCCATCTATCTCGACCGCGACAAGGTCCGAAAGATGGGTTTTGCTCCGGTGGAGGCCCGGCTGTACGATCAGGCGGATATGGAGCAGCGGCGGGTGATCCAGCATGATCCCGCCTCCCTGGCCGCGGCGGTGCGGGTGATGTGGGCGATCCGCGAATCCTTGGGGAAAACCGAAGCCAAGCGGCTTCCCGGCTCAGGCGGCGGGGTGGAGGTACTTCTCGATCCCCACGGCCAGACGGCGAGCCAGCGTTTTGGCGCGATCCGAAAACGGCTGCATGCTCTGGCCATTGCCCCGGAGCTGCAACCGGTGCTGGCCGAGATCTTCTGGCGGCACGGGGATATTCCCCTCAGCCATCTCGACGGGGTGGCGGGCATCGTTTTGCTGGATCGGGAGGAATGGGGGCGGAACCTGGCCTGGGATACCATCCTTTCGTTTTATGATCCACGGGACCGGATGATCAAGATCCGCAAGGATATCCTCGGTGAACCGGAGCAGTTTGAGGTGGGGCTGTTGATCGCCTTGGGCCAGTCATTGCTGGGCAACTATGCCAAGGAAAAACGAAGGCTGCCCGTGGAGCGGGAGGGCGAATCCTTGGGCTATGAGTTTCGCTTGCGGCTGCGGCCGGAAACGGAGTTGCGCTCTTTTTTTAGCCCGGAGGAATTGGCCCAGTTTCTCGGCCTAGTGCGGATGCGGCAGTCCACCAGCGATCCCAATCTCTATACCCGGCTGGTCAACGGCGACGAAGGGTTCACCCCGCCGGGGTTGCTCTTCGGGTTAACCTATGCCTGGTACCTGGACAACCGCCATGTCTGCCATATCGAATACAAGATGTCCATCGACCGCATGACCTCCTGCGGCCTGATCCCGGAGCAGAAACGGATCGCCGGGCGCAGACAGGCGATGATCGATTTCTTCCGCACCGTGGTCTTCCGCTACAACGCCCCGCAGTTGCAGCCTTCCGCCGCTCACGCCTTGGGCTGAATCAAGGGCAGGGGATCGATCAGCACGATGCCGGGGTTGCGCCAGAGGGTCGGCCACTCCAGCTCCGTAGCCCGCCAGCCCGGCGCCAGCCAGCCAAGGGAGAGGTGGAGATGATCCGGCGGGGCCGAAGATCCCCGCACCTTGCCTGTTGCAACCGTTGCCAGCGGTTTATCTGCACAAACCTGCGCTCCGCATTCCACCAAAGGGTGAACATGGCCATAGAGGGAAACAAGCCTCCACCCCTGCCCATCCATCACCGAATGCCGGACCACCACGGTGCTGCCGAGAAAATCGTCGAACAGCGCAATCACCTCACCATCCCAGAGCGGCGGAATCAGACCCTGCTTCGGCAGCTCCTGCCGCTGTCCATCGCGGTCTGTCAGAAAGAGCAGGTCAATACCTTCGTGCGGGGTTTGGCGGGAGCTGTGTTTCCACCACGCTTCGGTGTTCTGAAAGAGCATGCCGGGGAGGAAGAGCCAGCCGGGGCATACTCCGGCAAGGTGGTTCAGGTTCAGGAAGGTGCTGGTAAATTGGGAGTCCGGGATCATGGGTATTGGGTCAGGCGAGGAAGAAGGTGAGGTGTCGAGGCCGGTGTTTTGTTCAGGCCATTCTCAGGATAATAATCTTGAATTGCTCTATGGTGTCAGGTAGAGATATAACACCCCCGGATAATTTTAGCCGGAATTATGTAGCCAGCTCGATAACACCCCCTTGCGGGGTGGATATGTGGCTATTTAAGTGAAAAAATGCTCAAAACTTGCCCGGGAAAATCAATTAAAGGGCCAGAAATCGAGCAGAAAAAAACAACTCGAGCTAGCTCGATAATATTATTGTTAGCCTAAGAAAATAAAACTATGTCTCTCTCTTCAAAATTTATTGATTTACTTAGGGATAAGAACTGCCGAGATTTATTAATCAATAACTCGGAAGTAATATTAGACCAAATTTGCGAAGATGAACTTATTAAATCAATCCCCATAATTAGTAATTTGACCAATACAGGGAAGGCAGTATTAGCATTTAGAGATAGATATCTAATAAGAAAAATAGGAATATTCCTTAATCAAATAAATTCGGTAGACCAAGAGTCTTTAAGCAAATTTCTCGAGAAATTGGATAAAGAGGGTTACCGAAAAAAGGTTGGGGAAAAACTTCTCATACTTCTTGATAAAGCAGATGATGACGAAAAAGCCAAGGTAACAGGCGAGTTATTCAAGAGATATGTTAGTGAAGAGATATCAAAAGACACATTTGAGCTGCTGTGTGAGGCAGTTAATAAAACATTCTTTTTCAACTTACACCATTTACGCCATGGACATGTAAACCCTAACATAATGGTTGATATTGGGCCATTTTTCCTCCCGTACAGAATGGTGAAAATTGATTTAGAATATATAAAACACAATCCTGACGCACTTTTTGGAGAGCACGTAAAACCTGATCACATTAGTCAAAGCTACACGTTAACGTTCTGGGGAAAAGAACTCGTAAGAATCCTTAACGAAATATATGGCTAACAATGTGCCCCAGGGGGAAAATTTGGCCTCCGGCCAATTTTCCCTGAGCGCTGTCGTTAACTGACTAAAAGGAAAAAATGATTACCTACTCTCAACTTTGGTCAATACAGGAACCGATTCTCGCGATGGCTGGAGTCATTGAGGGCTATTTGCATTTTTCAGGCCGATTAAGGGATTGGCGGAATTTTACAGCAGATTGGTGGGTGAACTTGCAGCTTATAAAATGGAGTGATCGTGATCAAATAAACGCAAAGTTCCTCGAATTCTTTAATCTAGTATATGGTGAAAAGATATTTTCATTTCGGCGTCTAATCTCCGCGATCGTTAGCTCTATTCTTTTTACCTTTATATTTTATATTATACTCACCCGCATTTCGATATACCTCGGAGGGTTTGAATATATAGATCTCTCCAAGAATAATTACTTTTTCGAATGGCTCGGCTATTCTGATGGTGTTATCGAGAAGTTAAATCATATTTATATTGCAGCCGTTCTTTTCGACTCATCAGGCATTAATATACTCCCAGACTTCGTATCAATAGCGGAAACTGGGTGGATATTGAAAAAAGCAACAGAAAAAAACGCGAATCTTCCAGCGCTATTTATACTCGACCTGTTCTTAACTTCGCTCATTTGGTTTGCGGGGCATGCTAGTGGGACGCTCTATTCGGCATATATCCTTCCTGGAGATCTTGCTCTTTTGAGCTTGGAGTGTATAAAAAACGATTATTCCCTAATTCAAGGCAATGGAAGTGTCTGGCTTTCGTTTATATTGACTACGTACACTACATCAATTATTTGGTTTTGCTTTGTTTTTTCTATTCTTTTCATCGGGGGCGCAAAAAGGCTGTCCAAGCGTGCAGTTGTTATTCTTGAAACGAAGTGGGTTTTTGAGCTGCCAGTTTTAACCATTGTGGGGCTTCTTTGTTTATTATCCTGGCCAATATTATTTTTCGTTAGAGTAATCAGCTAACAAGGTACTGCACCCAACGCTACGGTTACTACCGCTCCCTTCGCGCGGGTGAGCACAAACGTTATGTGCAATTATGAGACAATAAACTGAAAAATTTATCTAAGCGAGTCAGGGAGATTCTTATCGAAGAAGGTATACAGGAAAGCCTTCCGTCATTTATTGGTCATAAGTCAACAAGAATCCCTTACATTCATGGTTTCCCGAAAAATTGTTGTGAGTTTGCATCATACTTGTTAGGGGCTACTGCAAATAAATTATATCCTGAAAGAAACATATTGTTGGTTACTGGCACGTATAGAAATGAAAGCCATTTTTGGCTATCTATTGACAATTTAATCTACGATATAACTATTGACCAATTTCCAGATCAATCCAAGCCATTAATCGGATCAAATGAAGAATATAACTACGGAGCAATTCCACAAAACAAAGTCAATATTATTGAGAGTTTCTCAACGTGGGATCAGCCTTGCAAAACGGATTGGCTTAATTTCATACTATTAAAAATAAACAGGATAAAAATATGAAGTATTTTCTTGCACTATTGCTGTTACTTTTAACTGTGTCTGCACATGCGGAAAATATAACTTGTTCAATAGACGGCATGTTTATGCATACAATTATTGGTTGGGATACTGTTAGCGGTAAAGCCAAACTTTCAGACTTTATAGATCGTTCTGTTGAAGGTAATCTTGTTTATTCTAGAAAGCACGATGATGGATACGCTCATAATATTATTTTTCATTTTAATAACAAAAAAACGTATGGAACTGACATGGCTGAGTTTGTTATTTACCCCAAAAATAAAAAGGGGAAGCAACAGATTCTTGGCACGGCATTTATTGTAAAAGATGGGGAAAAACATGTGGATTATTCTTATGGAATGCACGACATACAGTGCCAATCACTCTAAATGATACAGGCAATTAAAAATAATAAATGATCACATAACCAATAAATCAAGCGGTACTATGTGGACTGTGGTTCCTTGCCCATTGTTTAAAACGTTATGTTTACAAAACCAAACAAGAGAAACAGAAACGGGAACAAAACCTATGTCAAAAGATGATAACAAAGAAGTGGTCACAACCGATGAACTTGTGATGGCGCAAATGATTCGGCTCGATGCAATCGCACAGTTGCTTATTGAGAAGGGGGTTGTTTCAGAGGAAGAGTTTTATAGCAAGCTGAAGAACGTTCAGGCGCAGTATCAGAATGTTTCAGAGTCTTGAAAACAGGCTCTGTTTTGGTACTGATTCTGACGTGTCTGGCATTGGTAACATGTTGATATTGCAAAGAGATATTTCTTGAAACAATCCTTTTATGATCTGAGTTATTCTGATTTGGAAATGGTTCTCGGTCAGAATGATTTGAACCACTCGGCCGCATCAATTCTTTTTAATTGGCATTACAAGAAAAAAGAAAGTTCTC
Organism: Thiovibrio frasassiensis; assembly: GCF_029607905.1. Classification (NCBI taxonomy): domain Bacteria; kingdom Pseudomonadati; phylum Thermodesulfobacteriota; class Desulfobulbia; order Desulfobulbales; family Thiovibrionaceae; genus Thiovibrio; species Thiovibrio frasassiensis. The sequence continues at coordinate 137,009 of NZ_JAPHEH010000001.1, read as the reverse complement.
AATGCCAGGAGAAAATTGCAAAAGGCGCCTTGGCATTTTTTCAGGATAATTTCGACTTCTCTCTCCCCGAAATCGATACGGTTCATGAGTCAAAAGATCGGACCGTAAAATTTCTTTTTACGCTTCAAGACAATCACAAGATTGAGACCGTCCTTATCCCGTTTCATAATAAATATTCTATCTGTCTTTCCTCGCAGGTTGGCTGTGCGATGAATTGTTCTTTTTGCTCTACCGGAAAACAAGGTCTTAAAAGGAATTTGACCACAGGTGAGATTGTTGGCCAGTTTCTCCAGGCTTGGCGTTGGTTGGCGAAAAACAGGGTTGGAGAAGAGAGGATTTTAAATATTGTTTTTATGGGCCAGGGCGAACCGTTACATAATTTTGATGGTGTCAAAAAAGCGTGCGAAATATTCTTGTCACAACACGGCACTTCAATTGGGGTTCAAAAGATTACTATTTCCACCTCTGGTTATATCCCCGGACTTCAAAGGTGGAGTCGGGAAATCCCCGGGGTGAACCTTGCCTTGTCTCTTCATTCGCCCTTTGAAGAAAAGCGAAGCGAGCTTATTCCCATTAATCGGAAATATCCACTGGCTGAAGTGTTGGCCTGTATTGACCGGATATCTTTAAGCAGAAAACAATTTGTTACCTATGAATATATTTTGATTAAAGATTTTAATGATTCTCCTGAGGATGCTGAAAAACTGGGCACCATGCTGGCAGGGAAAAGTGCCTATATAAACCTGATTCCCTTTAACGCCTTTCCCGGATCGCAGTACAAGCGGCCGAATCTGGATACAATTGAAAAGTTTAAAGAGGTTTTGGATACGTTCAAGATCCCGACCTTAATAAGAAGTGCCAAGGGCGATGATGTCTTGGCGGCATGTGGACAACTCAATTCCGAAAATTAAACCAAAAAAGATGGCGGAAACGTCAAACAAACCAAGGATGATGAACATGAACAAAAAAATTACGAACGCTATCGCCGCACTGCTTGTCGTGCTCGTTGTATGGTTTTATTGCACCCCGTATCTCACCGTGAACGGTATGCGCTCGGCAGCCGAGGAAAAAAATGCAGCCAAGCTTTCCGGCTACGTTGATTTTCCGGCGGTAAAAGAGGACTTGAGGACAACCTTCAATGCGAAGCTCTCTGCCCAGTTGGGCAAGGAGAAGGGCGAAAATCCTTTTGCCGCCATGGGCGAAGCGATGGCCGCGGCTTTGATCAACCCGATTGTCGAGGCGTTGGTGACGCCCGAGAGTCTCGCCATTATGATGGAAGGGGATAAGGAGCAGGCGCAGCCTGCCGGGAACGAGAGCAAGTCGTCCGAGTCAAAGCCGGGTACCGAGACCTCGATGGCGTATGAGGGCTTGAATCGTTTTGTCTTTACCGTAACGCAAAAGAATGAAACCGGAGAGGCCATCGGCCTGGTCTTCCATCGCGAGGGGCTCTTTTCCTGGAAGCTCGCCGCCTTGCGCCTGCCCATTTAAGACCCGCATTCCCTGCGCAACCGTTACGCCTGCCGGTGTTTCCTGCGCTGGGCATCCCCCTATGCAAGCAGAAACAAAACCTTCGCGGCTGGCTCCGAAAAGGTTTTGTTTCTGTCTGCCAACTCTTGCATCCCTTACAGCTCCGAGGTGCACTGCGGGCAACGCACTGCCTTGAGCGGGATGGCGGAGCAGCAGTGCGGGCATTCCTTGGTGGTCGGTTCCGCGATAACCGCTTCCTCCTTTTTCTTGAGTCGGTTCATCTGCTTGATCAGCATGAAGATCGCGAAGGCCACGATGGTGAAATCCAGGATGGTGTTGATGAACACCCCGTATTTGAGGGTGATCGCCTCCGCGGTCTCGCTTTTTTCCCTGAGGGTGAGGACCAGGTTGGAAAAATCCACATTGCCCATGATTAAGCCGATCGGCGGCATGATCACGTCCTGGACCAGGGAGCTGACGATCTTGCCAAAGGCGCTGCCGATGATGATGCCGATTGCCATGTCCACCACGTTGCCGCGCATGGCAAACTCTTTGAATTCCTTCAGTATTTGCATGTTTTTCTCCTCGGGTATGGAGGTGTTGCGGGCTGCGGGTAAGCACGCAAGGGATTTGCCCTTTGCCCTTCCGGTAGTGGGGCAAAGAGCTTTAAGAAGCATCGCATTTTTTTGGGCAGGGTGTCAATCTCTCTCCCTGCCGCGTTGCACGGCAAGGTTGGTGCAGGCAGGGCGTAACCAGGGACGGCCAGCCTCAGGAAGAGGCTGCCTTGATGTTGCGGGGGCAGCGGAAGCGGAAGGTGGTGCCGTTTTCCGGCGAGGAGGTGAAGCTGACCTTGCCTTTCAGGTAGCGTTCGCCCAGCAGCTTGATGCTGTAGGTGCCCAAACCCCGCCCCGCCCCCTTGGTGGAGAAGGAGCGCTGGAAGATCTGCAATTGTATTTTTTCGGGCATGCAGCCGTGGTTATGGACCCAGAAGTCCAGGCCGTTTTCGGCCTGCTCGCAGCCGATGCGGATCATGGCCTCCGGGGGGGAGGCCTCAATGGCATTCTTGGTCATGTTGATCAGGATGCGGTGCAGGAGGCGCGGGTCGGTGAAAAATTCCGATGCCACGGCATCGGCGCTGATTTCCACCCTGCTGGTCCGGCCGTTGTCGATATTGTTGTAAAAGGCAACCACCTCCTCAAGCAGGGCAAGGCTAGCGCAGGGTTCGCCCTGCAGGTGTAGGTCGTTGTTCTCCGCCGCGGCCAGGGCGGATTGCGCCTCGACCTCATCGGCCAGCCGATGCGCATAGCGGTGCAGAACATCCTGAAACTGCCTCTTTTTTTCCTCATCCAGTTCTTTCTGGCAGAGGGTCCGGCTCATGCCCACCATGCCGGTGGCAATATTGGCCACATCGTGGAAGAAGATGCGCTCCAGGGCCCGCCGCCTTTTTTCATGGGAGATATCGGTGAGAAAAAAGAGATAGAGATTGTCGTTTCCGCCGGGAAAAGGCGCGGTCTGCACCCGGAAGTCAAAGGACTTGCCGCTGCCCGCCTGCCTGATCCGGCATTCCTGGGCATCGCCGTTTTCCGGCTGGTGCAGGAGAAGCGGGGGAGTGGCTTTGGCCGCGCCGCAGGTGGAACAGAAGACGGTGGTGCCGCAGCCCAGAACGCTTTGCACGGCACGCTCGCAAGCCAGGGCGTCCCCGGGTTTTTTCCCCAGCACCTCGGCAAGGGATGCGGCGCCAAGAAAATGCAGAAAAGCCTGGTTGGCAAAAACGATTTGCCGGGTATGATTGAGAACCAGGACAAAGCCGGGGAAGGCATTCAGAACGTCCAGCAGTTGACGGTTGCCGCCGATGGCTTGGCTCAGGTTTTCGATTTCAACCCGTGAGCAGCGCGGCTGCTGGGATGTTTCGGAAGGACAGAGGTTTTCGTTCATGTTTGGCGGCAAGGTCTTGTGTCGGTTTGGTTTTGGCTGCGGAGGTATTGTGCCGGTCTCGTGCGTTGCTGGTGCCGGTAATCTTATCCCTGCAATCTCTTTTTGCAAAGAAAAAACAATTCGATAGCCCATTGGACACCGGAAAAAAGGAGAACAGCACATGCAAGCACGCGGACCGCTCATGATAGAGCACCGGCTCATTGAACGGATGCTCGCCGTAATTCAGGACGCCCTGGTAGAGGCAGGGGAAAGCAAGAAAATCGACCCCGTGTTTGTTGACATTGCGGTTGATTTTGTCCAAACCTATGCCGACCGCGCCCACCACGGGAAGGAAGAGGATATCCTGTTTCGGGACTTGAAGACAAAGGGGCTGTCAGAGGCGGACCAACGGGTCATGGACGAACTGATTGAAGAGCATGTGTTCGGCAGGATTACAACCAAGGCGTTGGTCGAGGCAAATACCCGCTATCGAAACGGGGACTCCTCTGCCCTGGAAGAGATTGTCAGGTGTTTGCACACCCTGGTGGATTTTTATCCCAAGCATATCGAAAAAGAGGATACGGTGTTTTTCCCCGCCTCCCGTGCGTATTTTTCCGAAGCCGAGGACCAGGCGATGCTGGACGAATTCTGGGAGTTCGACCGGAAAATGATCCACGAAAAGTACAAGGCCGTGGTCGATGGCCTGGCCGGGAAATAGTCCGGGCCGCCTGTTCAGCCCCGGGGGGCGACGCTCTTGTTGGCGGCTTGCGCCACGATTTTTTCGGCAAGATTCTTGAACACCAGTTCGTGAAAGGGCAGGACCGCATACCAGTACACTCTGCCCAGCAACCCGCGCGGATGAAAATGGGCGGTCTGCACCAGCCGGTCGTCCTGGATGTCGAACTCAAGCCAGGCCTTGCCCGGCACCTTCATCTGGGCCACAAGCAGAACCCGTTTGTTTTCCTTGAGATCGGCCACCTTCCAGAAATCAAGGGCATCCCCCATCCGCAGTTCCTTCTGCTGCCTCCTCCCGCGGTTCAGGCCATAGCCGCCGCTCAGCTTGTCCAAAAAACCCCGAATCTGCCAGAGCAGATTGTAGGCGCCCCAGCCTTCGGCGCCGCCGATCCCCTTGATTGCCGCGTAGACCAGGGATCGGTCCAGCCCGTGCAGGGGGATCTCCCTCCGGTCCCGCAGGATGGGGGCGCCGGGGTTGTCCTGGTGCAGGATGTCGCAGAACGGCTCCGTGGAGCTGTCGCACCAGCGGCTGATGACCAGGTCCTGCTCCAGCTCAGCGATGGCGGCCTGCACCGCGCTTTCATAGCTGCGGGGCGTTATCTCGGGGAAATGGCGTTGGGCATGGTCGTTCTGAATAACGGTTTCCGATTTGAGCCCCTCCACCAGGGCGGCGGCCATGCGGTAGGGGATGGGGGTAAAGAGGATCAGCCAGAAGGAGGAGAGGCGCGGGCTCAGCACCGGCACCGGCAGGAGCAACCTTCGCAGCCCCATGACCTTGGCGGCCCGGAGCATCATCTCCCGAAAGCTCATGGCTTCGCCGCCGATGTCCACCACCAGATCGCCTTGGACCTTTACGGCGATGGCCGCTTCCAGATAGGCGAGCACGTCGTCCACCGCCACCGGCTGGGTGCGGGTGGTGACCCATTTCGGGGTTACCATGAGGGGCAGTTTTTGGAGCAGGTTGTAGATGATCTCGAAGCTGGCGCTGCCCGCTCCGATGATGATCCCGGCCCGAAACCAGATGGTTTGCAAGCTTTCCGGGCGGGCACTGAGGAGTTCCCCGGTTTCGATCCGGCTCAGGAGATGGCGGCTGGCGCTTTCCTTGACCCCCAACCCTCCCAGGTAGACGAGCCGCTTCACCCCGGCTGCGATGCAGGCGTCGCGGAAATTGACGGCGCTTTGCCGGTCGCGCTCTGCAAAATCCTGGCCCGAGCCCATGGAGTGGATGAGGTAGAAGGCGACCTCGATGCCGGAAAGGGCTGCGGCCAAGGCCTCGGGGCTGAAGGTGTCGCCCTCCACCACCTCAACCCTGGCGAGCACCTCGGGCCGCACCTTGTGCCGGTTGCGCACCAGCAGCCGGAGGGCTAGTTCCGGGTGGTTCAGCAGCCTGTCCTTCAGACGCCGGCCGATGTAGCCGGTGGCGCCGGTGATCAAAACCTTGCAGGGGTCGGCCATGCGGTACTCCTCGGATTGAAGGGGTCACGGCAAAAGGCGGTGGGGTTTTGGCTCAGGCAAAAGGGATCTTGGACGGGTCGTCCCCGAGCAGCGGCAGGATTTTCTCAATGTCGAAAGTGACCAGAAAGGTCGGTCCGTGTGCCTTATCTTCCGCGGCGGAGAGGTGTCTTCGCATCATGCTCTTGATTTTTTCGGCATCGGTTTCTTCTTTGGTTTTTTTCAGGAAAAGACGGACCCCGCGGGAGCTTGTTCCTTCTTCGACGAAAAGGAAGGTGGCATGGGGGTTTTCCTGCACATTCCGGTGGGAAAGCCTTTCGCGCATGATAAAGGCGACGGAGCCGTCCTCCTGAACATGGGGGGTGCTGTAGATTGCCGCATCGACTTTGCCGTCACTGCCGGCCGTGGCCAATACTCCGCGGCCGGGGGTGTTTTCAAAATAATCTTGCATCTTCATGGTGTTTTCCTTTTGAGTGTTCATTGATCCGGGACTGGAAGACAAAGGGGACGGATTTATTTTTGCGCTCTCACACCCCCCGCTTCATTCCCGGCCAGAGCAGGGTGTGGAGCTGGAGCTGGAGCCGGGCCGGGAGCCCGTCGTCCATCAGCCACTGGGCCAGTTGGGCGGGGGCAAGGGCGTCGATCACCGGGGAGAGGATCAGCTTGGCCCTTGCGGCCAAGCGGTGTTCGCTGATCATCCCCTTGGCCCAGTCGTAATCGGGGCGGGAGCTGAGCACGAATTTGAGCTCGTCCTGGGGGGTGAGCAGCTCGAGGTTGGAGAGATCCATCTTCTCGGTCATCCCGCTGTCCGGGCATTTGAGATCGACGATTTTGATCACCGCCTGCGGCACCCGACCAATGGAGAGGCTGCCGTTGGTTTCCAGCAGCACGGTGCGGCCCGCGGCAAGCAGTGCGTCCATGAGGGGATAGACCGCTTCTTGCAATAACGGCTCGCCGCCGGTGATCTCGATCAGAGCGTTGGGGTATTTGGCCGCCTCGGCGAGCAGAGCCTCAATGGTTGTGAGGCTGGCCGGTTCTTCGTAGGTGTACTTGGCGTCGCAGTAAGAGCAGCGCAGGTTGCAGCCGGAGAGCCGGAAGAAAAGGCAGGGGTAGCCCGCAAAGGACGACTCCCCCTGGATGCTGTAAAAAACCTCGGAAAGCTGCAGGGGCGGCTCACCCCTCACGGTAGGTCACGCAGCAGTTCTCTGTTTCGCAGACCGTGACGCTGTAGGGCCGGTAGCGATCACAGGTCAGCGAATCCTTGAGGGTTTCGAAGATATAGGCGGCGATGTTTTCCGAGGAGGGATTTTTGTTTTGGAAGGCCGGATGCTCGTTGAGATCGCGGTGGTCCAGATCCTCCATGATCACGTTCACCGCCTTTTTCAGGGCCTTGAAGTCGATGCCCATGCCCAGCTCGTCGAGCTCGGTGGCGCGGACGGTTACCTCCACATGCCAGTTGTGGCCGTGCGGCCGCTCGCAGTTGCCGGGATAGTTGCGCAGATGGTGGCCGGAGGAAAAATGGGTGCGGGTGAAGATATCGTACATGGGAAAACCTCTTCATTATTGGAAAAGTTCGTTTGTAAAAGAAAGCGTACCGGGTACAATGTCCACTTGAAAAAGGGACGTTTTTTTACTATGTATTGATGGCGTCGCAAAAAGTCGCCAGTTACTGCGTTGCGCTGCATTATCTCGTCACTGCGGCGTACGTGTGTACGCCTCATTCCTCGAAATTTGCGCGCCTTGTCTCTGACGATTTTTGCTTAGCCATTCCCTATGTTAACGTAATGGCATTTTCTTGAAACATAGCTATTCCCCTATGGGAAGTCAACCGGTTCATGATTGCCGGGAGCATTTGCCGACAGGTGCGGACATTCGTCCGGCCTGTCCGGGCAAGGAGAAAGAACCATGGCTTTGATTGCGCCCTTTCGCGCCCTTCGTTACAACCCTGCCAAGATCCAGAACATGGAAGAGGTGGTCACCCCGCCCTATGACGTGATCAATAATGAGGCCCAGGCCGCCTTTGCCGCCAGGAATCCCTACAACATGATCCATCTGGATCTGAGCAAGAACGTCAACGCCGAGCAGTTGACCGAAAGCCGGTACCATCAGGCCAAGGAAACCTTTGCCAAGTGGCAGGAGGAAGGGGTGCTGGTCCGCGACAACGAGCCGACCATTTACGTGTATCATACCAATTACGGACTGCCCTCGGGCGAGCGGCGTACCCGCAAGGGGCTGCTCTGTCTGGTGCAGCTGGCCGAGTTTGCCGAGGGGATCGTCAAGCCCCACGAGAAGACCTTTTCCGGCGTCACCTCCGACCGGCTCAGCCTGCTGGACACCTGCCATGCCCAGTTCAGCCCGATCTTTTCCCTGTATCCCGATGCCCAGGGGCAGATCATGACCCTGCTGGAAGGGGCTTGCTCTCCGGAGCCGTTGGCCAGCGTCACCGATCACGACGGCTGCCTCCATACCATCTGGGGGGTGACTGACCCGGCGGTCCTGGCCCAGGTCCGCGCCCTGTTTACGGATAAATCGCTCTACATTGCCGACGGCCACCACCGCTATACCACCGCCCTCCAGTTCCGTACCCTGATGCGGGAGCGGCTGGGCGAGGTTGCCGCGGACAGCCCGTATAATCACACGATGATGTATCTCTGCGGCATGGAAGATCCCGGCCTTTCCGTGCTCCCCACCCACCGTTTGGTGCGGATGCCCGAGGCGGTAAAATTGATTGACCTGATGGCAAGGCTTGCGCAGAGCTTTTCCATCGAGGAGGTTATGGACGGCTCCCGCGAGACCCTGGTGACCGAGGTGCTCTCCCGCATGTCTGAGAACTCCGGGGCGGCCACGATGTTTGGCCTGTATCACCCCCAGGAGGACCGCTGTCTGCTCCTGACCCTGCGGGAGGGCGTGATCGACGAGGCGCTCGGCGCCAAACAGCCCGCAGCCTTGCGCGAACTGGATGTGGTGATCCTCTCCGACCTCATTATCGAGGGGCTGTTGCAGCTTGATCATGATCGCTGCGTCAAGGAAGGCTTGGTGGATTATTACAGCGATTCCGATACCGGCCTCGATGTCGCGGTGAAGGAGGGCGAGAGCCGGAGCGACCGCAGCCCGCTGCTGTTTCTCATGAACCCCACCCTGGTTTCCCAGGTCAAACGGGTGGCGGACGAGGGGCTGGTCATGCCGCACAAGTCCACCTATTTTTACCCGAAACTGCTCACCGGGCTCTTGCTCAATAAGATCGTGCCCCAAGAAAAAGTTCCTTACTGACCCCAGCCTATGGGTCTTGTCGAGGAACTCAGCGAAGAGCCTCTGTTCGGGGGCAGGCTGCGTTGTCTGCAGCCCCTGCAGGGGTATCGCTTTTCCGTCGATGCCGTGCTCCTGGCCCATTTCATCACCCCGCCACCTGGCGCCCGCATCCTTGACCTGGGCGGTGGTTGCGGCATCATCTCCCTGATCCTTTCCCACCGCCATCCAGATGCCAGCCTCGTCGCTCTTGAGGTGCAGCCGCGTCTGGCCGCACTCATTCGCGGCAATGTCTTGCTCAATGGTCTGGAAAACCGGATTACGGTGCTCGAAACCGATTGCCGCGAGATTGCTTCCCTTCTGCCCGAGAACAGCTTGGACTATGTGACGGCGAATCCCCCTTACTATCCGAGCGCAAGCGGCCGGTATAACCCGGAAAGCGAACGGGCAAGAGCCCGGCACGAGATCCTGGGCGGGATTGCGGAGATGGCCCGAGCCGCATCCTATGCCTTGAAAGCCGGGGGACGGGCGGCTTTTGTTTATCCGGCGGCGCGGGAGGAGATTCTGCTTGGGGTGTTGCGGGAAAACGGAATGACGCCGCAGCGATTGCAGCGGGTGTGTCCCTATCCCGGCGCGAAGGCTGGGTTGGTGTTGGTGGAGGCGGAGAAGGATGGGGGGGAGGGTTTGGCGGTGTTGCCGGAGTTTTTTATTTGCAAGGAGAAGGGTGGGGGGTATATGGCGGCGATGGCGGCGATGTATGCGGAGTGAGAGTGTGGTTTTTTCTTCTTTTGCGTGCCCAAAAGAAGAAACAAGAAAAAGGCACCCCAGCCAGTCCTGGCCCTGCGGGCTTCCCTCACTTCTCGACGAAGGCGGGACGCTAAAAAACTCGGGCTTTGCCCTCAAACAGTTTTAGCGTCTTTTTCCGCCCCCGTCTGCGAGGCTCGGCAGGACAAATGGGGGGAAATCCCATTGGCACGCAGCCGAGCACCGGAAAAGCTGCCGAAAAGGGAGGTTGCACTGTTTGAGGCGTAAGCCGAGTTTGCAACATCCCGGCAGCTTTGAGGAGCATAGGGCCTCCCGCCAAAGGCGGGACAAGGGACACAGGGGGCCTTTTCTTCGCCGCTACGCTGCTGGTTCGTTTCTTTGGGCAAGCAAAGAAATGAACATACCAATTTAAGCCTCTATTTTGTTGAATCCCCGTCAATTACCCGTGCTTAATTCCGCCAGATGGGTCCGTGCAAACTCGATGGACGGGTCCAGATCCAGGGCCAGCTCAAAATAGCGCCTGGCCTCGTCGTTGCTGCCGAGTCTGCGGTGGTTGACCCCCAGGTTGGCGTAGTCGATGGCCGAGGCCGGGTTCAGCTCCACCGCCCGGTGGAAATGGCTGATGGCCGTCTCGTATTCATTCCGTTTGAAATAGCAGAAACCCAGCAGGTTGTGGAGGTCCGGCCGTTCGTCGTCGTATTCTCTCCCCTTGTGCAGGGCAGCGATGGCCCGGTCATACTCTCCCAGATCCTTCAGGCAGTCGCCCAGATGGGAATAGATATAGGGGACATCCTCCTCCTCCGGGTTCAGGGTCAGCGCCCGTTCCAGATGGGATACCGCCGTAGCGAGGTCTCCCTGGGCCTGCATGTTCTTGCCGAGATAGTATTCGAGGAAATAGGCGTCCGGCAGGTATTGCTGCATCTTGAGGAGCTGGGCCAGCTGTTGGTCGAGATCCGCAATCCGCTCGGTCACCAGTTTGGCGGCAAAGAGGCCCACATTGTTGATCCGGGAACGTTCCCGGAAATGGCAGCCGGGGATGATGGAGTAGATCGCCGGCACCTGCAGCTTGTCGTGCATGGTATTGATCACCAGCACCTCAAGGCCGATGCGGGAGAGGGCCGCCAGGCAGCGCTCGATCTCGACCCGCATGTTGTTGTCGGCAAGCGTAGGCATGTCGTGGATGGAGATGGCCGCTTCCACATCGGTGAGGTAGCGCACCTCGTCCATGGAGAGGGGCTTGGGCAGACCGCTGGCCACGTAATTGGCCTGGGAGTTGAAATCCCCGGCCAGTTGCGCCACCTCGGTGATCGCCCGGATCAGGGCCTTTTCCGGGTCCGGGGTGGTGCCGGCGGTATAGACGATCTCGCTGCTGGCCGGGAAGGTGGAGCGGTCGATGGCCAGGGCCGCCACCGTAGGGATGCCGGTGTCCAGGGTGAAGTCGTTGAGGTAGAGCTCGATGTTGTTCTTGCTGAATTTGTCGAGCAGCTCGCGGGCCACCGGATCGGTGACGGTGGCCGGGTCGATGGCCGGGGTGGCGAGGTGGTGGTGGTTGACCAGGGAGCAGACATGCCGCTCCACCAGTTCGCTGATCCCCTGAAGGATCGCCTCCTCAAAGGTGTTGCCCGCAGAGGGTCCGTTGAACTCGTTGATCGCGTAAAACCAGCTGAAGGGCACCAGCAGCACCTCGCCGCTGCCCAGATTGGTAGCCCAGGTCCACTGGATGGGGATATCCTCGATGAGCCGCTCCAGGGTGGCGATGTCGGTATGCTCGTCATGGACCGAGAGCAGGAGGCGCACCAGGGGGAGCAGCGGCTGGCCGGATTGTTTGAGATTGGCGTAGGTGTCGGTGATGAAATTTTCTTCATTCTGCTTGAAGGAAAAAAAGCTGAAGCGTTCGGCCAGTTCCATGCAGGCGCTGGCCTGGGACTGCTCCGGCGAGCTGCCCTTGCCCATCTGTTTCTTGTTGCCGATCACCGCCTGGGCATCCTTGCCGCAGACGCTGAAATAAACCGGGATATCCAAGCGGCCGTTGTCGATGCGGCGCACCTCTTTGAGGATGTCCAGTTGTACCTCGACAAGCCGCGCCTTGAAGCGGTTCACCGTCTCCATCGGGGAGCAGACCTTGTCCTGGTCCAGGGTATACTGTTTGAAACAGTCGGCGGGGCGGATGGGCGCGTTGTTCATGGGGCTACCTGTATCTAATATCGTAAAAACAAGACAATATGCGGCAACGGAAGAGGGGGATTATTCCCGACCGGCGGAGCGTTGTCAAGAGGCAGAGGGTGTTGCCAGGGAGGATCTTCTGCCGCGGCTAGAAAAAAAGGACCAGAATCCAGACCACCCCCACGTTGGCCAGGGCGAGAAATACGGCGGCCGAGCCCATGTCCTTGGCCCGTCCGGACAGGGCGTGGTGTTCGCCGCCGAAACGGTCCACCACCGCCTCGATGGCGCTGTTGAGGATTTCGACGATCAGCACCAGAAAGAGGGTGCCGAGCAGCAGTCCTTTTTCGACGCCGGTCTCGCCAAGCCAGAGCCCGAAGGGCGCCAGGACAAGGCAGAGTCCAAGCTCCTGCTGAAAGGCCTTTTCGTGCTTCAAGGTGGCGGCGAGTCCTGCCATGGACCAGCCGAAGGCGTTGCGAATCCGGGTGAGACCTGCGCCGCTTTTTTTCTCCATGCTGTTTTCCTCGGGTAAAGCGGTGATTGTTATGGTTGGCCCCGGTGTGAGGTTCTCTTGCCGTAAGCCGCAAAAACTGTCACAATATAGCAGGGATCTTGAAAAAGTCCATCCCCGGCTTTTTGGTGGGGCATCCGGGAGTTTCGGGGAGAGCAAAAGATTACAAAGGAGAAAGCCCATGGCTGATTGCGAGATTTTTAAGGAAGTGGAGGATTTTTACCGCATCATCCCCCTGAAGATGCTGCGCCGCACCCCGGGGGTTTTGTTCGACAACGTGCCCATGTCCTGCCTGCCCCGGATCGATGCGATCGACCGGGTGCTGCACGACAAGAGCGCGGTTTCCCCCGGGCCGGTGGGCGAGGTGGTAAGGCCCTGGTACATGCATCCCCATCAGGCCGACAACCTCATCGTTCTCTACGGCACGCGCGAGGTGGACATCTATCTGCAGGCCTACGGGATGGAGAGCTTCACCGTCACCCCCCACCAGATCCTGCAAGGCGGCAAGGTGCTCCTTGACGAACCCGCCATGCTGGTCTGGCCCCGTTATGTGTTTCACCGCATCGTCAGCGGTCCGGAAGGCTCGGCCTCGCTTAATTTTGCCGTGCATTACGAGGGGCTCGACATGCGGACCAACTTCAATATTTATGATCTCGATACGGTCTCTGGCAAGTTTAGCGTGATCCGCGAGGGGTTCCGGGATCAGGGGAAATAGTTCGGCTCGCACCATAACAAGGAGAGAATCATGGCAGCGCCAACAGTGGATCAGGATCTGTGTATCGGGTGCGGGGTGTGCGCGGAGTTGTGCCCGGCGGTTTTTGAATTGCGGGATGATAAATCGTGGGTGATCGGGCCGGATCAGTGCCATACCTGCGATTGCGAAGAGGCCGTGGTCTCATGCCCGGTCAGCGCCATTGAGATCCGCTAGCGCCTGGTAGTTCTGCCCTCCGGCTTATTGATGCAGCGCTTCCGGCGCCATTTTCGCGCCTTATGCCGGGATGCAGGGCCAGGCGATATTCTCCCACCAGTTTTCTTTTCCCTTCCAGTACTCCAGGGTCTGGATCGCCCCGTTGATCACCGAGTGCATCGGGTCCGGCGCAATCCGCACCTCAAGGCCGGTGTGTTCCCCGATCAGCCTGTCCATCCCCAGGATACAGCTGCCGCCCCCGGTGAGACAGATGCCGGACTCCACGACCTCGCAAGAGATGTTTTCCGGAAGTTTTTTGAGCCCTGTTTCGATCATCTTGAGGATTTTTGCCAGCACCGGAGCCATGGCGTCGAGGATCTCCCGGTTGTATACGGCGATGCTCACCTCCCGGCGGCGGATGATATCCATCCCCAGCACCGGGATATTCCGGCCGGGCAAGTTGTTGCCCTGCGGCAAGGCGGCAATTTCGTGGGTCAATCGTTCGGTCTCCGCGTGGGCGGGGCAGACCTTGTGCCGGGAGATGATTGCGGAGCGTATCGCTTTCTGCAGGTCGCTGCAGGCCGTGCGAGTCGCGGTGGCAAAGGCCAGTTGTCCGTCGCGGATCACGGCCATGTCGGTGACGCCTTCGCCGATGTCGATGAGTATCTGGGCGGAGGGGAGGGTCACGTCGATTCCCGCGCCGATGGCCGCGGCCCAGACCTCCGGAATAATGGCCACCTGGGCGGCGCCTGCTTCCCGGACCGCCTTGGTGAGCAGTTTCCGTTCAAGCTCCGTGGTGTCGGTGGGGGCGCAGGTCAGGGAAACCGGGTGCCGCAGGCCGGTGCGCGTGCGTTTCAGCAGGGGTTTCAGCAGGGATACAGCACTGTGGATATCAACAATCACCCCGCCGCGCAACGGGGAGGATGTGAACTGGGGGTTGAGGTAGGAGAAGTAGTCGTCCGGAGCTTGAACTTCCTGATCCTGGCGGATGTGCTGGATCAGGGACGGCTCTTCGCGGAAGTCTTCTCCCTGGCCGGCGTACACTCTGGTGTTGGCCGTGCCGAGATCAATGGCGATGCTGGGTTGGCTCAGTATTTGCCGAAAGCATGAGAGCATGGTGTCATGTCCTGGAATGGTTGCGGTACGCAAACTTTGCCGTCAGGATACCGACTCTTTTTTGAAATGGCAAGTTGTTGTTTTTGCAGTGGAATCAAGCTGTGGATCGGGGGCGGTCGTCAAGCTCCTCTTCCAGGCCCGGCAGTTCGATGCTCACGTCCCGCAGGGCATGGCTCTGGCAGGAAAGCCGCCAGCCCGCTGCGATCAAACTCTCTCCGAGGCGGGCTATCTCCGCGGGCTTTACCGGGCTCAAGTGGGCAGCGCCCGCGATCACCCGGAACCGGCAGCGCCCGCACATGGCCTTGCCGCCGCAGAGCGTCTGGATGGGGATATTCTGCATCCGGTAGTTGTTGAGCAGGCTGAAGGCAGGGTTGACGCTGACGCTGACCCCGCGATTGACGATGCTGATTTCCGGCATGGGTTTCTCCTGGGCCGTTTATTCGTAGAAGGTGGCGGAGGCTTCCGGGTTGAAGGGGTTGGTGCGCACCGACAGGGAGTAGAGGTACGGATAGTGCTGCTTGAGGTAGAGCATGTAGCTGAGCCATTGGCCCACCAAGGAACCGTAGGCCCGGTTGATGTCGCCGGTCAGGTGTTTGCTGTCCGCTTGGGGGAGGTGGTCGAAGTTGGGGCGGAAGCCGAGTTCTTCGTTGAGATGGAACACCGCCTGCAGGTGTTCGGTGAAGTTTTCGTGCTCAAGGAGAATGGGATTTTCCAGCATGTTCACCAGCGTCCGCCTCTGTCCGGCAAGAAACCCCTGCAGTTCCGGAAGATCGATGCGTTCGAGCTGCACCTCAAAGGTACACTCCCGCAGCTTCTTGGTGGCCTGCAAAAATTGCTGGTCGCTCCAATTGATGGTGATGGCGAGGCCGGCACAGAATTGTTCGCGTTGCGGGTCCGCCTGGGCGCAGAGGGAAAGGAGCCTGGTGCCCACCTCGCTGAAATAGACGCCGATGATCAGATGCAGTTTTCGGTGACGGGCCTGGCTCTCGTGGCGGCTGAGCATAACCTCCGTGGCGTTGGCGACCACGCCGAGAAAGGTGCCCGTGCCCATGAGGATGAGGAGGACGGCAAGCATCTTGCCCGTCTGGGTAACCGGGTGGATATCGCCGTAGCCCACGGTGGTGATGGTGACGATGTTGAAATAGAAGGCATCACTCAGGGAGAGGTTTTCCGTATGCATGAATCCCACGGTGCCGAAGATCATGATCAGGAACAGACCGGCCAGGAAGAAGCGGAGTCGGGCGTAGAGAGGGCTCATGGGGTATCCTTTTTGAAGATTTGGCTGTGCAGGGTAAGCACGGCGATCTCGCCGGGGCAGTTGAAGCGCAGCGGCGCGCCGGAAGCACCCACCCCCCGGCTGGTGAAGCCTTGCATGGTTTGGTATTGCCAGCGACCCTTGGCGGTGAAGCGGGGAGCGCGGCTGTTGGTGTAAATGGGTGTTCCCGAAGGCAGGCAGATCTGGCCGCCGTGGGTGTGGCCGCAAAGGTAAAGAGCCGCTTGCTGGCGGGCCCCCTCCCGGTAGGCCTCGGGCGAGTGGGCGAGCAGAATGGCGCAGGCGCCGGGCGGCACTGTACTGAAGGCCTTGGCCGGTTCATGGGTTTTGTAGTAGTTGGGATCGTCGATCCCCACCAGCCAGAGGGACTCGCCCTCCCGTTCGATTCGGGTCGCATCGTTGACCAGCATCAGTATCCCCGCCTCCTCGAAATCCGGCACCATCTCGATGCAGTCATGGTTGCCCAGCACCCCGAAGATCCCGTGTTCTGCCCGGATATGCGGCAGAAGGCGGCGCAGCTCCCTGAGGCACGGGGCGATGGGGCCGTAAGTGTGCATGCGGATGTCGCCGCCGATCAGGCAGAGGTCGAAGCGCCGTCCCGCAAGGCGGGAGAGAATCTGGTCGACCAGGCCCGATAACCCGTCGAGATGCAGGTCGGTGAGCAGCAGGATGCGGAAGCCCTCGAAGGGTTCGGGCAGGGTGGGACAGACGATGGTTTGTTCGCTCAGCTCCGGCTGGAGGGCGTTGGCAACCCCCTGATTATAGCGGCCCAAAAGCCGGAAAACCGTGGAGACCAGGAC
Source organism: Thiovibrio frasassiensis (assembly GCF_029607905.1). Lineage (NCBI taxonomy): Bacteria > Pseudomonadati > Thermodesulfobacteriota > Desulfobulbia > Desulfobulbales > Thiovibrionaceae > Thiovibrio > Thiovibrio frasassiensis. Next base: position 120,663 of record NZ_JAPHEH010000001.1, on the reverse strand, counting down.
CCGGTTGTAGAGCAGGGAGGAGAGGTTGAACAAGACATGCCAGCGCGCCAGGGGCTGATGGCAGGAGCGCCATTCTCGCAGCCGCACCGTGGAGCGGACAAAACGGGGATAGTTCTCCATGGGCGGTTTAAAGAGGACATATTTCCAAAACCTGGCCCCACCATGGGCCACCGGCACAAAGATGGCCAGGGCCAGGATCGGTTGCCAGAGAGGGGCTTCGAGGTGATTGCCGAGATAAAGGGCGGGAAGCCCGGCCTCGAAGATCTGGTCCAGCACGAAGACCGATTCGCCGCTGGTAAGATTCAGTCGCCGCTTGATGAAGCTTGAGAGCAGATCGCCGGTCATGAGCAGGGAGGCGGCCACCGCCGCCACCTGCCAGGAAACCCCCAGAAGCGGGAAGAACAAGGTCCCGCCGAGAAGGCTGGCCAGGATCCCCCGGATGGTTTTGTGGGGCCCGAACAACGGCTTGTTGTCGAACCAGGTTGCCCCGTGGTCCAAAGGGCGGGCCAAGCGGTCGCCCAGGGCCAGGCTGGCCAGGGGGGGGAGCAGGTTGCCCCAGAAGAGGAAGAAAAGGATCGTGATCGCGTCGGTCATCTGGCTTCAGCGCAGGGGCGGGTTGAAATAGCCGTAACGCAAGCGGGGAAAGCGCTTTTTCAGCTCCCGCAGCCAGGCCCGGATGCCCATGGGCGGGCCACCTTCCTCGAATTGCAGGGAGTCAAAGTACCAGTCCGGGTCCATGTTGAGGTTGCGCAGCTGGAGAAAATCGGGGCTGTATTCGCTGATCAGCTCGCAGAGGGCGGCAAACTCCGCCGGATCGTCGGTGAAACCGGGAAGGATGAAATAGTTGAGCGAGACAAAGCGGCCGTGCTGTTTCATGATCCGGATCGACTGTTTGACCGAATCGAAGGTGAAGCCCTTGGGCCGGTAATAGCGCTGGTGGTACACGGGCTGCGCGCTGTTCATGCTGACCCGCAGGCTGTCCAGCCCGGCATGGGCCAACCGGTCCACGGCGGCGGGCAGGGAGGCGTTGCTGTTCAGGTTGACGGTGCCCTTGTCGGTCTGTTTGCGGATCAGGAGGATGGCCTGTTCGATGGTGTCGGCCTGGAGCAGGGGTTCTCCCTCGCAGCCCTGGCCGAAGCTGGCCACTCCGCCCTTGACCGTTTTGAGATGGGGTACGGCGATCTCGGCGATCTCCTTGGGGGTGGGGACAAAATTGATCCGGTCCTGGGTGGAGGGGCAGCAGCCCGAGGGTTGGAGGGAGATGCAGCCGAGGCACTGGGCGTTGCATACCGGCGAGGTGGGCAGCGGCGCCTCGAATTTACGCAGGAAATAGTTGATCGCCGCCGGGCAGCGGTAGGTGAGGCAGCATTTGCCCAGATGCTGGATGAGCCGGTTCTGTTCATTCTGCCGCAGCCATTGTTCGGTGCGGTGTATGAGTTTTTCCGGCTGAAAACGGTTCATCTCCTGACGCTGGTCCGGGTCGCTGCGGAAGGCGCTGACCCAGAAGCGGCCGTCGAGCCAGCCCACCGCGGTATAAGCATAGAGGGGGAGATGGGGCAGGTCGGCTTTGCTCTTTTCAAAACCGGCCCAGTGGATGGCGGTATGGGCCGGGGACATGAAGGCGGCCACCGCCTGAAGACCGGCGTGCGGATCCAGGGGGTTTTCCGCGACCAGAAGGGGCTCGCCGGTTTCCGGGTCGATGCCCACCGGGTTGCGCCCCGGCATGACAAAGAGATCGCTGCCCTCGGGCAGGGGGATCAGGTCTTCAAGGTTGGGCCGGGAAAAATGGCCGCCGCTGCGCCCTGCCATGTCGAGCTCGGGATAATCCGTGATCTCGCCGGCTGCATTGGCAAAGACCAGGCTGGGGGTTCTGTCGGGGTGTCGGCTTGGGGTCATGGTCTGCGGTCAGGTCGTGAGATATTTGTGTTGTCCGTTGCTCTACGGATGATCGTACTCACAGTCGTATAATCCATGTCCGGATATTCGGCTATCTCTTTTGGCGGGCAACCATGGGTCAATCGTGCGCTCGAACCCCTTGCGTTTTGGCGTAGAGCTTTTCCGCCAATTCCTGATGTTCCTTGGTCTCTTGGGAGAGAAAAGTCATGACATTGCGGGCCTTTTTCGTTATCCCGAAAAAATGCAAGAAGACCTCTTTTTCGATCAGGCTTCGCTCCAGGTCAATGGTGCAGACCAGCGCCTGACGGGCGTTAAAGCCATCCGTTTCCGCCTGCTTGATTTTTTTCTCAATGCTCTGCACAAAGATTTCCAGCTGAGAGGGTTTGACGCGGCCTTGGCGGAAATGCACCACCTTCTTTTCGCTGGCGACATGGAGCTGTTGGATCCAGCCGGCATGTTTCTGCTCTTCCCTGGCCAGCTTGTGCCATAACTTTCCATACTCGGGAAATTTTTGGGCAAAGATCTGGTAGAGCGAGGCCAGCAGGGTTTCCTGCTTGAGCATCAGGTCGATGATTTTGTCTTGGTATGGTTTGAGTAGGTGTGCGGTTGTCATGCTCTGCTCTCTCCGACGGTTGCTTCAGGGGCATCGCTGCTGCCCATGGAGGAGTGCAACTTCCGGTAACGGTCGAGGTTGCTTGGGGAAATGTACGGCATGGAGAGCGATTCTGCGAGCCCAAAAAGCATACATTTATGTTGGCAGAGAGAGCGGGGCGGTGTCCAGTGAATTTTTTCCGTGGACAGGAGCGGTGCGGCCGGAGGATAATCAGGCAAAAACCTATTGAGTTTCTGCGATAATTGTGTATTTTGTCCCTCTTGATTTCAGTAACAATTTCCCATGGAGGATATCAGATGCAGCAGACAGCGGAAGCAACGGCCTGGAGTATCGACAAGGCCCGGGAGCTGTATGGTATTGCCCGTTGGGGATTGCGTTATTTTGACATCAACACCAAAGGGCAGGTGACCGTCGCGCCCCTTAAGGAGCAGGGCGGCACCATTGCCATTGTTGACGTGATCAAGGAGGCGGTTGAGCAGGGCCTCCACTTTCCCATGCTCATCCGGTTTCATGATCTGTTGCGCAACCGGGTGGAGCGGATCAACAAGGCTTTCAACGACGCGATTGTCGAGCTGGAATATAAATCCATCTATCGCGGCGTCTATCCCATTAAGGTCAATCAGCTGCGCGAGGTGGTCGAGGAGATCATCGATGCGGGCAAGCCCTTCCACCATGGCCTTGAGGTCGGCTCCAAGCCGGAGCTCTACGCGGCCCTCGCTTTCCACGAAGACCGGGAAAGCCTGATCATCTGCAACGGCTACAAGGATGCCCTCTATATCAAGACCGCGCTGCTCGGCCGTAAGCTGGGCAAGAAGATCGTCCTGGTGGTGGAGAAGGTCGAGGAAGTCACCAACATTATCCGCTACGCCAAGGAACTGAAAGTGGAGCCGATGATCGGCCTTAGGGTTCGCTTGATGAGCGGCGGCAAGGGCAAGTGGGAAAAATCCACCGGCGAGGACGCCAAGTTCGGTCTCTCTACCCAGGAGATTCTCCAGGTTTCCGATCTGCTCAAAGAGGCCGATCTTGCCGATTGCCTCAAGCTCGTGCATTTCCACAGCGGCTCCCAGATCCCGGATATTCTGACGATCAAGAAGGCGGTGCGGGAAGGGGCCATGTTCTATGCCAAGATCAAGCAGATCGGCCATGCCCTGGAATACATTGATGTGGGTGGGGGCTTGGGCGTGGATTACGACGGCAGCCGCACCACCTTCCATTCCTCCATCAACTATTCCCTGAACGAATACGCCCGGGACATCGTTTACAACATCATGGATGTCTGCGATTCCCAGGGGGTCGCGCATCCGGTGATCATTAGCGAATCGGGCCGGGCCGTGGTGGCGCATCATTCCGTATTGGTGGTTGAGACCTTCGGCGACATCAAGAAGATGGAGCATGCTCGGGAGCCCGCCAAGCCGGAGATCAGCCACAAACTGGTGGAAGAGGCATGGTACAATTACACCCATGTCAATCCCAGCAATCCGCTGGAGGCTTACCACGATGCCCAGCACAACAAAGAGGAGACCCAGGTCCATTTTGAGCTGGGTCTCATCGATCTGGAAGTGAAGGCGGAGGTGGAGAAGCTTTTCTGGCTCACCGGCGCCAGGGTGCTGGAGCATTTCGTGAATGCCGAGTACAAGCCCGATGAGATTGTCGAGCTGGAGAGCAAATTTTCCGACCAGTATCTCTGTAATTTCAGTGTGTTTCAGTCCCTGCTCGATCATTGGGGGTACGGCCAGCTTTTTCCGATCATGCCCCTGCACCGGCTGAACGAAGAACCCAAACGGAGGGGGACGCTGGCCGATATCACCTGCGATTCGGACGGCACGGTCTCAAAATTCATTAATCTTTACGAGGAAGGGGTCGATACCCTGCCGCTCCATGATCTCAACGGCAAGCCCTATTATCTCGGAATTTTTCTTACCGGCGCCTATCAGGACATCATGGGCGACCTGCACAACCTTTTCGGCCGGGTCAACGAAGCCCATGTCTTCCTCGATGAGGATGAGGATGCCGGGTATTACATCGAGGAGACCATTGAGGGTACCACCATGGAAAAGGTGCTGGGTCTGGTCCAGTACACCGGTACCGATCTGAAGCGGAAGATGAAGAGTCAGGTGGACAGCGCCATCAAGGAAGACAGGCTGCGGCCCAATGAGGCCATGCGGCTTTTGGGCGAGTATGAGAAGGGGTTGAAGGGCTATACCTATCTGGACCTGAAGAAGGTCCGAAAGAAGAGCTGAGCAAAAAATAACCGATTTGGAATAAGCAAGAATCCTCAGAGGCCCACGACAGAACAAGGAAGTGGCGAAGGAACAACCGAGGTAATCGCGATGTTTCGAAGGCTGCGATTACCTCAATCCTTGGGGCGGAGGACCTTGAGTACGGATTCAACGACCTCGTAAATCTCCAGATCGTCGCCATAGACGTCCTGCACCTTGTCGTTTTCCACCAGATCCTCGCAGATGTACTGGGTCACATAGAGGCTGAGGAAGTTCGGGTCCACCACCAGCTGCCGCAGCGGGGAGATCTTGTACAGCATGTCAAACTCTTCCATGTTGGAGAGCTTTTCAAACAGTTCGTGGAAGATCTTCCGGATCGCAGTCTCGTCGGTGATCTCGAGGATCTTTTTGTCCAGGAGGCGCTGCACCATCTTGGTGGAGAGTTCATCGGCGTTCTTGTAGAGCATCTGCATCATATAGCGCCGCTCCCGCTCGCGTTTGCGGTCGATTGCGCCACCTGCCGTGTCGTTGTGAGGTCTGCTGTGACTGCCCATTTCTCTTTCTCCCGCGCCTGTTCCGAATATTATTGGATGAATTTTAGTTAAATAACGGAAAAATCCATAAAGGGAAAGGGGAAAGATAAGAGAAGTCTTGCATTCGGGTAAAAATGTTTTATGAAACTGCGGAGTAGGAGTGGTTCTTTTTAGTTTTGAACGACGAGATCTTCTGTAACAGCGAGGCGAGAGATGACAAATACCATTACGACAACACGCTTGACCATTCTGCTGCCGGCGGGCCGTCTGCCCCTGGCCATAATGGATAAGGCCAATGCGCTGGCCCAAAAATATCAGCTGGAACTCTACCTGAGCACCGCCCAGAATCTGCGGCTCATGGGGATTAAGGAAGAGGATCTGCCCGCGATCCGCGAGGAGTTGGCGGCGCTGGGCGCCCAGTTCAAGGGGCCGGGCAAGTTCCCGATCCCTAGGGTCTGCATCGGGGTGCGCGATTGCTCCATGGGCGTTGGCGATCCGGAGAGGATCTCCGCCTTGATCCTGGCGAAGTTTCAGGGGCGGGAAAAAACCAAGCAGAAATTCAAGATCGCCATCTCCGGGTGCACCCTGGCCTGTTCCGGGGTGCTCACCACGGATATCGGCATCATGGCCACCCGCAAGGGGTTTGATCTCTTTGTCGGCGGCAAGGGCGGGCCAAGCCCCAAGGTCGGCCGCAGGGTTCTGCGGGATCTGGACGAGCAGGGGGTGGTGGCTGCGGTGGCGGAGTTGGTGGAGTTCCATGATGCGCATACCGAGACCAAGCAACGGATGGTGAAGCTGATTGATCATCCGGAGTTTCCGTTTAAAGAGGTGGTGTAAAGTTCGTTCCGGAATTTTTTGTTTCGTTAGGGATTTCCGGAGAAGGGCTTGAAGATTTTCCGGTGATCTTCTTTTTCTTCTTTTGCGTGCCCAAAAGAAGAAACAAGAAAAAGGCACCCCAACCAGTCCTGGCCCTGCGGGCTTCCCTCACTTCTCGACGAGGGCGGAACGCGGAAAAACTCGGGCTTCGCCCTCAAACAATTCCCGCGTCTTTCTCCGCCCCCGTCTGCGAGGCTCGGCAGGACAAATGGGGGGAAGGGAATTTCCCATTGGCACGCAGCCGAGCACCGGAAAAGCTGCCGAAAATGGAGGTTGCACTGTTTGAGGCGAAGCCGAGTTTGCAACATCCCGGCAGCTTTGAGGAGCACAGGGCATCCCGCCACCGGCGGGACAAGGGACACAGGGGGCCTTTTCTTTGGTTCGTTTCTTTGGGCAAGCAAAGAAATGAACATACAGATTTTACGTTGTCTTTTTCTGAAGTTCTCTGGTGGGCCACGCTTTTTAAGCGGGCACAAAAATGGCCTTAACCAGGCATGATAGGTAATCCGATGGTGCAGCCCGAAATTCTCTTCGCCGTTGGCGTGCTGTTTTTCGCCTATTTCATCCGCGGCATCGCCGGCTTCGGCTCGGCCCTCATTTCCGTGCCCCTGTTGGTCATTTTTTTTCCTGTTTCCCAGGTGGTCCCCCTGATTGGGCTGCTGGACTGGCTGGCCTCGGTCAGTCAGGGGTTGCCCAACCGGCGGCTCATCCGCTGGCCTGATTTATTGCCGCTTCTGCCCTTTACCGTGTTGGGCGTTACCACCGGTCTCTATCTGCACACGGTCCTGGCCCCGGCCAATCTGCTCCTCGCCCTTTCCATCTTTGTTCTTCTCTATGCGGTGTATGCCCTGCTGCCGTTTCCGCCTCTGCATGGAGGGCGTTGGCTGGCCGGGCCTGCCGGCCTGTTTGGGGGTACGGTGGGCGCCCTCTTCGGGACCGGGGGGCCGTTTTATGTGATCTACCTGACCCTGCGTCGGCTGGATAAAACCGAGTTCCGCACCACCATCGCCACGGTTTTCGTGATCGATGGTCTCTGCAGGATCGTGGGCTTTTCCGTAAGCGGTTTTTATACCCTGCGCATTCTGGCAGTCTTTGCGGGGATTGTCCCCATTGCTGCCCTCGCCCTCTGGCTTGGCGGCCGGGTGCATCTGCGGATCAGTCATGTGGCTTTTGTCCGCTTGGTAAGCCTCATTCTCCTGGGCAGCGGGATTGCCCTGCTGCTCAAGGCAATTGCCGGCTAGCCGTCATTGCGCCATACTCAAAGGGAGTACGTTATGAAGCCCCTCGCCCAGTTACGAAAATATTCCGCCGAGCTGGTTGACCTGCACCATGCCCTGGCCCTCATGCAGTGGGATCAGGAGGTCCGCATGCCGCGCCTTGCCGGAGAAGATCGGGCCAGCCAGTTCGCCACCTTAAGCGCTTTGGTGCATCGGCGGGAGGTTGCCCCGGAGCTGGGCGGATTGCTGGCGGAGGTCGAGGCGCAAAAAGGGAACCTGTCCGTGGAGGAGTGCGCCCTGCTGCGGGTCATGCGGCGGAGCTACGAGCAGAATACCCGGCTGCCCGAGGAGTTTGTCGCCGAGTTTTCCCGCCTCACCTCCCAGGCCCAGATGCGTTGGCTTGAGGCCCGGGAACAGTCCGACTTCACCATCTTTCAACCCCTGCTGGAACGGCTGGTGGCCTTGTCCCGGCAGCAGGCCGAATATCTGGGCTATGCGGTCCACCCCTATGACGCGCTGCTCGATCTTTACGAGGAGGGCCTTACCACCGCCCAGGTGACCAGGATGTTCGGTGAGTTGCAGGCGCCCCTGGTCGCTATGGTCAAAAAGTTTGCCGGCCGCCTGACCCCCTTGTCTTTTAACGAGCCGTTTTCCCTGGCCGGTCAGGAGCAGTTTGCCGAACATCTCCTGGTGGCCATGGGGTTTGACTTCAGTCGGGGCTGTCTGGCCCGTTCAGCCCATCCGTTCACCACCACCCTGGGGCACCACGACCGGCGCATCACCAACCGCTATGCGCCCGAGAGCCTGGATTTCATCTTCGGCGCCTTGCACGAAGGCGGCCACGCTCTTTATGAGCAGGGCATAGACGAGCGGCTGGCCCACACGCATCTTGATGATGGGGTTTCCTTGGGCATCCACGAATCGCAGTCCCGCTTCTGGGAGAATGTCGTGGGTCGGGGCAACCCTTTCTGGCAGCGATTTTTCCCGGAGCTGCAGCAGGCGTTTCCTGCCCAGTTTTCCCTTTTGGGGCTTACGGAGTTTGTCCGGGGCATCAACGCGGTGACCCCGGGGCTGATTCGGGTGGATGCCGACGAGGTCACCTACAACCTCCACGTCCTGATCCGTTTCGAGATCGAAAAGGGATTGATCGAGGGGAGTGTGCAGGTTGCTGACCTGCCTGGGATCTGGCGGGAGAAATATCGGGACTATCTCGGCGTTGAGGTCCCTTCGGACGCAGAGGGGGTCTTGCAGGATATCCATTGGTCCCATGGCAGCTTCGGTTATTTCCCCACCTATACCATCGGCAATCTTGCCGCTGCCCAGATCTGGGAGGCCTATAAGCAGTATGATCCCGGCTTTCAGCAGACCCTTGCCGACGGCAATCTGAGCAAGGTTCGGGAGTGGCTGGTTCGGGAGATCCATGGCCACGGCAGCGTCTACCTGCCCGAAGCGCTCCTTGTGCGGGTAACGGGCGCACCCCTATCCGCCCAGCCGTTTCTTGCCTATCTTGAGGAAAAGTTCAGTACTTTGATCGGTTGATCCGATCCTTTGCGATGGTGCCAGGCGGCGGGTTTGCGCTCGACCGGTTTGCCTGACCATGTTGCCAGAGGCGGTGATTTTAGCGGCGAATTCCGGCAGGGAAGAGTATAATCAAATGCTTATCCGCTGCGACTACTGTGCAACAATACAAAATTCATGAGCGCTGTTATGGTACATCTTCGTTTCTTGGTAGCTGCAACGCTGCTTTTCTGCGTGTTCACCGGGGGTGTCTCCCCGGCCCGGGCCGCGCACGATCCCTTCCCCCTCTACGACTGCATCACGCCCAATGTCGCTTTTTGGCGGGACATCTACGGCAAGTATCCCTCCAGCCAGGGGGTGCTCCACGACAAGCGGAATCTCGGTATTATCTATGAGGTGCTGGATATCGAGGGGGTCTGGGAAAACGGCGCGCGGGAACGGGACCGCCAGAGGATAGAGCGGGCCAAGGAGCGGTACCTGGAAATCCTCAATACCCTGGCCTCGGGCGCTTCCCCCCAGTCCAGGGAGGAAAAACGGGTCGCCGGGCTGTTTGGCCCCCAGGCCACACCGGAGGATTTCCGGCTGGCCCAGGACAATATCCGTTTCCAGTCCGGGCAGAAGGATAATTTCCGGGAAGGCTTGATCCGTTCCGGCTCCTATCTGGCCGAGATAAAAGAGATTATGGCGAGCTACGGGGTGCCCGAGGATCTCGCCTATCTGCCCCACGTGGAGTCATCCTTCAACTACAAGGCATACAGCAAGTTCGGCGCGGCCGGGATCTGGCAGTTCACCGAATCCTCCGGCAAGCAATTTAACCTGGACGTGGATTACGCCATCGATGAGCGGCGCGACCCTCTCAAGGCTACGCACGCAGCGGCAAGAATGCTCCGCCATAATTACGAGAAGCTCGGCACCTGGCCGTTGGCGGTGACCGCCTATAATCACGGGATCAATGGGATGATGCGGGCCAAGGCGGCCAAGGGAGATTATGAAAAGATCTTCCAGGAGCATGAAAGCGGGTTGTTCAAGTTTGCTTCGCGAAATTTTTATTCGGAATTTCTTGCCGCCCGGGAGGTTGCCAAGAATTATAAACTCTATTTCGGCTCGCTTCCCATCGAGCCGCCGGTCAACAGCAAGGGTGTGGTCCTGCCCAACTATGCGTTGGTGAGCGATCTGGTCAAGCATTTGAAGGTTGATCTGGAAACCTTCAAGGGGTTGAATCCCGCCCTGCGCGAACCGGTGTACCGCGGGCAGAAACTGATTCCCAAGGGATATGAGGTGCGGGTGCCGCAGCAGGGCAAGGCAGTGCGTCTGGCGGATAATATTCCCCAGGGGATTCTCAAGGAGGATCAGGCGCAAACCACGATGTATCAAGTGCGTCAGGGAGATACCGCCTTTTCCATTGCCAAGGAGTATGGGATCAACGCCACCGATCTGTTGCGGGGCAATGGACTCGATGAACAGGCGGTGATTTGCCCCGGGCAGAATCTGCGCATCCCCAGTCCGAATGAGCGGGTGGTGCATTTGGTCGCTTCGATCAAGAAAAAAGCGGACAGTGAGCGTGTCTCCGTTGTGATTCCGGTGACCTCCGGCGAAAAGATGGCGGTGCAGGGTGGGAAAGAGCCTCCCGCTTTGCCAGTGGTCAAATTGCAGGGTGCTCCGGTTTCGCCGCCTCCGGGGCAACCGCTTAAGGCAGCCGCCGCCCCGGAAGCCCCTGTCGCCCAAGGACCGGCGAAAGTTGCCGAGCCGGTGGTGGCAAAGGCCAAGGGCGCGCAGTGTCCGTCGCTGAACCCGGCCACGGTTCTGGGCAATCTCGGGGTGGAGGTCTCCAAGAAGCAGGGCAAGAGCTATGGCACCATCCGGGTGGAGGCCGAGGAAACCCTGGGCCATTATGCCCGTTGGCTCGGGGTGCGGGCCTGGGATCTGCGCCGGCTGAACAACTTGCGCTACGAGCAGTCCCTGGCCGTGAACCAGCGGGTCAAGATCCCCCTCGGCAAGGGAAGTAAGCAGCGTTTTGAGGCCCAGCGCTATGAGTTTCATAAGGAGATGGTGGAGGATTTCTTTGCCGCCTACCGCTTGGTGGAAGGCACCCGAAACTATCGGGTGAAGCAGGGGGATACCATCTGGTCCTTGTGCCAGAACGAATTTGAACTGCCCTTCTGGTTGATTAAAAAATATAATGAATCCGTTGACTTTTCCCAGCTGAAACCGGGGGTGCGCTTGGTGGTGCCCAGGGTAGAGGCGAAGAGCTGAGTGATTCCCGGACCGATCTTATGGATAGCCAAGCCAAAACGATCCTGCTCAAGGATTACCGGCCGCCTGCGTACCTGATTGAAGAGGTGGCCCTGGCGGTGGACCTGTTCGAGGAGCGGGCCCGGGTCTGTTCCCGCCTGGTCTGCCGCCGCAACATCGGGACTGCCCCGGACGCCCCCCTTGTTCTCCAGGGGGAGGATCTGGTCCTCAAGTCCGTAGCCCTCGACGGTGTACCCCTTACCCCGGATCAGTACCGGCTCGAGGAAGAATCCCTTACCATTCCAACGGTGGGGGAGCGGTTTCTGCTTGCGGTTGAAACCGAACTCTATCCCCAGAAGAACACCTCGCTGGACGGGTTGTACCGTTCCAGCTCCAATTTCTGTACCCAGTGCGAGGCCGAGGGGTTCCGCAAGATCACCTATTTTCTCGACCGGCCCGATGTCCTGGCCCGCTACGAGGTCACCATCAGCGCCGAGCAAGAGCGCTACCCGGTGCTCCTGGCCAACGGCAACCTGGTCGAGACCGGGGTGTTGCCCGAAGGCCGCCATTACGCGCGCTGGCAGGATCCCTTTCCCAAACCCTCCTATCTCTTTGCCATGGTTGCCGGCAATCTGGTCAAGATCGCTGACACCTTCGTTACCCGCTCCGGTCGCTCGGTTGCCCTGGAGATCTATGTGCAAGCGCATAATCAGGACAAATGCGCGCATGCCATGGCTTCGCTCAAAAAGGCCATGGCGTGGGACGAAGAGACCTTTGGCTTGGAGTACGATCTCGATCAGTACATGATCGTGGCGGTGGACGATTTCAACATGGGCGCCATGGAGAACAAGGGGCTCAACCTCTTCAACTCCAAGTATGTGCTGGCCCGGCCCGATACCGCAACGGACGCGGATTACGAGGGGATCGAGGCGGTGATCGGTCATGAGTATTTCCACAACTGGACCGGCAACCGGGTTACCTGCCGGGACTGGTTTCAATTGAGCCTCAAGGAAGGGCTCACCGTGTTCCGCGACCAGCAGTTCACCGCCGATCAGGTCTCCGCCCCGGTTAAGCGCATTCACGATGTCCGGCTCCTGCGCAACGTGCAGTTTCCCGAGGACAACGGACCCATGGCCCATCCGGTGCGGCCCGATTCCTACATGGAGATCAACAACTTCTACACCGTCACCATTTATGAGAAAGGGGCCGAGATCATCCGGATGCTGCATACCCTGCTGGGTGTCGAGCTGTTCCGGCAGGGGCTTGCCCTCTATCTCACGCACCACGACGGCCGGGCCGCCACCACCGATGATTTCGTCCAGGCCATGGCTGAGGTTTCGGGCCGCGATCTGGCTCAGTTCAAGCGGTGGTACACCCAGGCCGGCACCCCGCGGTTGACGGTGCAGGGCGAGTATGACCCAGAGGCCCGGACCTATACCCTGCGCTTGGCGCAAGCGACTCCTGCCACCCCGGGCCAGCCGGAAAAGGAGCCCCTCCATATTCCGGTCGCCCTTGGCTTGCTCGATGGCCAGGGGAAAGAGATGCCACTGACCTGCCCGGAGCGGCAACCGGAGGCAGGCCGCAACCTCTTCGAGCTGCGCGAGACCCAGGAGACCATCCGCTTCAGCGGGGTACCGGAACAACCGCGCCTCTCGATTCTGCGTAATTTCTCCGCGCCGCTTAAGGTTGAGTATGGCTGTGACGAGGAAGAACTGCTCTTTCTTTTCCGCTATGATCGGGACCCCTTCAACCGCTGGGAGGCTGGGCAATGTCTGGCCAGCCGTCTGCTTCTGGGGTTGGTGGAGGATTTTCGCAAGAGTCGTCCCCTGCAGCTTGACGAAAGGTTTGTCGCGGCCTGCGGCCGCTTGCTTGCCGAAGAGGGAGGGGATAAGGGGTTCCTGGCCCTGCTGCTCACCCTGCCTTCGGAGGAGTATCTGGCCGAGCAGATGGCAGTGGTGGATGTGGAGGCAATCCACGCGGCCCGGACCTTTGCCCGGCAGACCCTGGCCCGCTCCCTGCGGCCCCAGTGGGAGCAGGGGTATGCGGCCAATCGATCCGCCGGCCCGTACCGCTACGAGCCGGAGCTGGCAGGGCAGCGGGCGCTGCGCAATCTCTGCCTTGCCTATCTGATGAGCACTGAGGACGATGCGGCGACCCAGCTCGCCCTTGCCCAGTTTCGCGGCACGGACAACATGACCGACCAGATGGCCGCTTTTGCCGGACTGGCCCATTCCGGACGGCCGGAGCGGCAGCAGGCCATCGCTGATTTTTACCAGCAATGGCAGGGGGATTCCCTGGTGCTGGACAAGTGGTTTGCCGTGCAGGCCACAGCCCCGCTGCCGGAAACCCTGGCTGCGGTGCAAGCGCTCATGGACCATCCGGCCTTTCAGCTCAAGAATCCCAACAAGGTCCGTGCCCTGCTGGGCTCGTTTGCCGCGGGGAACCCGGTTTGTTTTCATGAGGTGTCCGGCAGGGGGTATGCATTTTTGGCCGAGCAGATCCTGGCCCTGGATCCCCTCAACCCGCAGGTTGCCGCCCGTCTGGCCGCACGACTCGGGCGGGGAGCGCGCTATGATGCGGGGCGGCAAGGGTTGATGCGGACCCAACTGGAACGGATTGCTGCCATCCCCTCGTTGTCCCGGGATGTGTACGAGGTGGTGAGCAAGAGCCTGGGGTAAAAACCGGAATCTTGTGGTAAGATCATCACAATCAAAATAACCGTATCGCATAGATCAACAGAAAAGAGGTGACCAGATGGATATTTCAAAAACGATTGCCGAGATGAAGAAGAATCCCGCCTTTGCCGAGAACGTCGGCATGGTGTTGGTTCATAACGGCGTGGTCCGGGCCTGGTCGCGCAAGACCAGGGAAGGGGTGACCTCCCTTGAAGTCACCCCCGATCTGGCCAAGGTCGAGGCGATCCGTCAGGAATTTCTGAAAAAGCCCGGTATCTTCGACATCGTGATCGAGGCCAAAAGCGGCAACTTTCAGCCCGGGGACGACCTGCTGTTCATCATCGTGGCCGGCGACATTCGGGAGAATGTGAAACCGGTGCTGGGTGAGCTTTTGGACCGGATCAAGGCAGAGGCCATCGGCAAGAAAGAAGTGATGCTGGCTTAGGGGTTGTTCACGCATCAAATCTTGTAACTTCACCCTTGCAAAAATGCGGGAATCCGGTTAGTAAGGGGCCGCATAGTGTTTTATTTGACGAGACTGCCACAGGGAGAAAATAAGTATGTATTCCGCCTCAGATTTTCGCAAAGGGTTAAAGGTTCAGATCGACGGCGAACCGTATATCATGACGGATTTTTCCTTTTCCAAGCCCGGCAAGGGCCAGGCCCTGTACCGCGCCCGGTTGCGGAACATGATCACCGGCAACGCCTTTGAAAAGACCTTCCGCTCCAACGATAAGCTGGAAAAGGCCGCGCTTGAGGAGCGGACCATGCAATACCTCTACAAGCAGGGGGATGAATATTTCTTCATGGACAATGTCTCCTTTGAGCAGCTGGAGATGTCCAAGGCGCAGCTGGGCGATGCCGTCAATTTTCTCACCGACAATATGGATGTGGATGTGCTGCAGTACAACGGCCGCCCCATCGGCGTCACCCTGCCCAACTTCGTCAATCTCCTAGTCACCCAGTCGGACCCGTGGGTTAAGGGCGATACCAGCGGCAGCGACTCCAAGCCGGTGACCCTGGAAACCGGTTATGTGGTCCAAGTGCCGCCCTTTATCGAAGAAGGGGACAAGTTGCAGATCGACACCCGGACCGGGGTGTACGTCACCCGGGTCAAGGAGTAATCTGTAAACGTCCAGTAGCGCCGCATCTGCTTCGGAGTCTCGCAGGCTCGCTTACCTGTCTCGGTCTGCTCGTGTGCGATAGCACACTTCGCAGCCCTCTTCCTCGCATCTGCGGCAGCAGCGAAGCGGCGCTGCTGAACGTTTACATTCCAGTGGGGGAATTCATGTTTTCGTTTCTGGTGAATGATTATGAATAACCAGCGGGCAGATGCCCCGTTACCGCCTCTAAGATTATTATGATTCCCCTTCACGGCCTGCATCTGCGGGCCGTTCTTATTCAGGCCCTGCGCACCTTCTTCATCGACCGAGGCTATCTCGAGGTCGATACCCCCATCCGTATCCCTGCTCCTGCCCCGGAAGCCTATATCGAGCCCATCACCAGCGAGGGTTGGTTTCTGCAAACCTCGCCGGAGCTCTGCATGAAACGGCTGCTGGCTGCGGGCATCCCCAGGATTTTTCAGCTCTGCAAATGTTTCCGCAAGGGGGAGCGCGGCGACCGCCACCTGCCCGAGTTCACCATGTTGGAGTGGTACGCAGCGGGCAGTAACTACCGCGACCAGATGACGGATTGCGAGGCGCTGCTGCGTCATCTGGCTTTAGCCATTGGCAAGGGCGGGGTGCTGGAATGGCAGGGCTGCAGGATCGACCTTGGCCCGGAATGGGAGCGGCTTACAGTGGCCGAGGGTTTTCGCCGCTACGCGCCCTGCACGGTGGAGGAGGCTCTTCGTAAGGATCAATTTGACGAGCTGCTGGTGGAGTATGTGGAGCCGCATCTGGGTATGACTACGCCCACCTTTCTCTATGATTACCCGGCGGTGCTGGGCGCCTTGGCCCGGCTCTCCCCGACAGACCCATCAGTGGCCGAACGTTTCGAGCTCTACGTGGCGGGTTTGGAACTGGCCAACGGCTTTTCCGAGCTGGTCGATCCCGTGGAACAACGGGCCCGGTTTCTGACGGAGCAGGAGACGATCCGGTTGCTGGGCCGCGATCCAGGCCCCATGCCGGAGCGATTTCTGGATGGACTTGAGTTGATGCCCCCTGCTGCGGGGATTGCTCTGGGGGTGGAGCGGCTGGTCATGTTATTTGCTGGTGCGGAGCAGATCGATCAGGTGGTGAGTTTCACGCCGGAGGGGTTGTAAGGGGGAAAGCCTCATTTCTCACCGTTAAGGTCATGAGATTGGCATTGTACAACAGCGGGATAGCCAAGGCCATTAATCCTTTTTTACGAAGGCTGCAACCCAGTCGGTATAGTTCGATTCGTTTGGCATTAGCTTGGAAGCTATAGCTGCGGAGAAGTCAACCTCGGTGACGCGGGGAGCATCCTTTTTGAACCTTTTCTTGAATCCTTCAGATAACTGCTTCCCATGTTCATGTAGGTCTTTGCAAAGCAGTTTGCTGAAGAATATACCGTCATCCGTTTGGCTGTAAATGGCATCAATGGTCGCAGGGTAGTCGAGGTTCACGTGACCATCGCCATAGGGGAGGCCGAAGTACAGCGGTGGAAAATCTTGGTTGTCTTTTGGGAAGGCAGATTTATAGCCTTCAATTAATGAGTTTCTCTTTGTCAGGGACTCATTGAGGCTGTGAATTACTTGAATGAGCGTTATCACCAAATTCAGTGGTCTGCCAACCAGTGATAGTTTTTCGAAAACCACTACGCGCAGAGTATCTGTGGGCAGTGGTAGTGCCTGAAGTGTCTGGAGGTCTGCTTGAAGGGCAAACGGTGTGTCGCGTTGGATCTCCCCAGTTTGGCGTTTTCGTTTGTACTCCAGTAGCTCAGCTTTTTGAACTTCGAACCGTGACTTCAGGTCTTTGACGTGCTGTTTCTTGAGAGCAAGAAGTGAGGTGACGATCCCGAAGGCGATAGCTATTGCGGCGTTCGTATTTCTGATCTCTCGTAGTAGTTCTTCGCGATGTTTGCCGCGTTCTGCCGTTCGTTGCGCGGCCACGGCACCAGCAAACGCGCCAGCGAGCGCTCCGATGAGCGAAGTAATAAATGTCGAATTCGCGAGGTTTTTCGTGGTCTCCCAAGTAGTGCTTGCGGTAATCGATGAATACCAAGTGCAGGCTAGTTGCGATAGTTGAGTGTCCAATATGGTTCCTCCAAATTGTCAGGATAGAGCGTAGAATTGATTGTGTTTGTAAGAACACTCGTCCTGGGATGCGGGCCTAAACGGTCTGAATCTTCTTCTGAATCATCTGCAGATCCAGCCAGGTCGCCTTTTTCATCTCCGGGTTTTTCAAAAGAAATTCCGGCGAGAAGGTGGGTATCAGCGGGATGCCTTGGAACTCATGGAACCTGCCGCGCAGCTGGCTGAGGGGTTTGCTGGTGTGGAGCAGCTTCTGGGCGGTGAGCACCCCCATGGCGCAGATGATCTTTGGTTTAACGAGCATGATTTCCTTGAGCAGGAAGGGCAGGCAGGCGTCCACCTCATCTTTTTTGGGCGGCTCTGGCCCATGGCATCTGGTGAGCAGGCTCAGGTGAACGTCTGCCCGGTTCAGGCCGATGGCCCCGAGCATCTTATCGAGGAGTTGCCCCGGTTCCCCGCTCATGGGCAGGCCGGAGAGGTCGTCCGCAACAGAGGGCGTATCGCTGATGATCAGGAGCTTGACCCCGGTGGTGGTCGGACCGGTAATCGCCTGCTTTCGGCTCTGGTGTCGCTGGCAGCGTTGGCAGGCGGCGGTTTCCGCATGGAGTTCGGTCAGATTCGTATCCGGTCCGACGGCGACCTGGGGTTGCTGCGGGGCTGATGGGGTTGGGCTTGTTTTCGGCCTGGTGGGAGCTGCGGGTTGGCGTGGGGATGGGGGCGCCGCTGGTTTTGGCCCCGCAATAAACTGCGTAAGCTCCGGGGTGGTGGGGTAGCCCTCGATGCCGATTGCCTGCTGGAAGGCGACAAGCTGCCTGACATCCTGGAGAAATTCCACCGCGGCGTGCGCTGGGATCTCTTTGTCGGTTGTGGTGTAGTTCTCTTCAGGCGTGGTCATGAGCAGTCCTTGAGTTTTGCCCATTATAGCCCGGAGCAGGGGTAAGGCCAAAAGAAAAGATGGGTGAGGCTCTTGCCTCTTTCAAATTGAATCCCCCTCCCTTGACGGGAGGGGGGGGGCGGGGGTGGGTGAAGCTGGGCCTGCCGATTTTATGGCTGCGTCCCCCTCTCCCTAACCCTCCCCCGCCAGGGGGGAGGGAACTTTTGGGGTTTCGGCCGATTTGAACCCTGTTACAACCCCACCGGAATGGAAAGAATCGACTCCGGCTTGAACAAGAACCCTGATTTCCGCTTGATCTTTACCATCACCTGTTTGCCGATTTCCTTGCTAAGCAGGATGATCTTCAGATCATCGACGGTTGTCACCGGTTCGTCATCCAGGGCCAGGATGACATCTTTTTCCATAATCCCTGCCGCCCCTGCCTTGCTTTTTTCGGATAATCCTTGCACCAGCGGCCCCTCGGAGGTCTCGGCAAGCATCACCCCGAGAACCGCGGCCGGGGGCAGCTCCATGGGCTTGGAAAAGATCAGATAGTCTGCCTCGGCCTGATCAAGCTCCTCAGCCTCACTGTTCACGATGACCGCTTGGCGGATGCTCGGTATCCGGCGGGCGACCCGGGGCGGGATGGCCGTGCTCTTATCGGTATGGCCCTGGCCGGCCAGGACCACCATTCGGTGCTTCGGATGGGCGGTGAGGAAGGCGCTCACCGACTCGGCCATGGTCTCATCCCACAGGGCCTGGGCCTGGAAAAAGCCGTTGAACTGCTCAGGTCCGTTGTCGTTTTTGCTGTGCATGGCAAAGGCCTCGGCGATCCGCTCCCGGTAGCCGGGGATGGTCAGGTCGCGGTCCGTTGGGATCTTGGCGAGTTCCTCTTCGCTCAGGGAGGCTGCGCCCTCCTTGAAGACCTTGGAGACGATCCCCTTTTCCTGGTTGAGGGCCACGATGGGCAGCTTATGGCGCCGGGCAAAGTTGATGATCTCCCGGTACAACCGGTAATCGTAGCCCCATTTGGAAAAATACCCCGATTGCTTCAGGAATTCCCGTTCGTTGAGTTCCCCGGCCAGATACCGATCCAGAACCGGCTGCGCCTCGCGGCTGAACATTTCCATGCCGATGGCGAGTTTTGGGTTTTGGGCGAAGAGCGCCCGGATCACCCGCAGTTGCAGGAGGTGGTCCGCGTAACGGGTATGGCTTTCCCCCACATAGACCAGCCGTTTTTCCCCGAGCTGTTCCATGATCGCGGTAAAGGAAAGGGCCTGGGGTACGGCGATTCCCATGGGCGGGGGATCGATTGGTACCTGCAGCCCCTGGTCGCTCTCGGCGATGGTTTTGCGCTCAATCCGGCCGAGATTGAAATGGAGGGTGGTGTATTTGCCGTAATGGGGGAGCTTGGGCGTGGCTGCGGCGGTTTCCGCAGTACTGGCAGAAGAGACCACCACCGCCACTTGACCGGGGGAGAGAGGATTCTCCTGCGCCTCCAGAGTAAAGCCGGTGGCGGGCTGGCTTGGGCGGGCAAAGAGGGAGCGGGCCAATCGGCTGTCTGCGCCGAGGAAAAGCACCGACTTGCCAGCCAGATCCTTGTCGGTTACCACGTCGGCACCCTTAATTGGACAGCCGAACTCGGCAAGGAGTTCGAAGAGCGGCGCATATGTCCGCTGGTCTTCGTTTTTTGCAATAATGGCCAGTTTCTCCCGGGCGCCGAGGAAGCGCGACCAGGTGGGATGCTGTTCTTCAGGGGCCAGGGCTCGCATCAGGTCGTACTCCGGATCTCCAATTATTTGGCTGGGATAATCCGCCAGGCTGACGGTCAGCTTGGTATCGCTTCCGCTGAGGGTCACTTCGCGCCGTTGCTTGCCCTGCGCAGTGACAATATCCAGGGGCAATCGCAATCGGTAGGGTTTTTCCTGAAGTTGCTTGACGGTGAGCCCGAGTTCCATTTGCCCCTCTTTTTCCGTGAGGCTGTCCACGGCGATTTCCAACCGGGGAAGATCGGCCCGGGTGAGCCATTGGCTGAAGAACGGTTCAAGATTCTGGTGGGAGCTTTTGGAAAAACTCGCCGCCAGATCCTGCCAGCTCGCCTGTTGATTTTTAAACCGCGCATGGAAATCACGAAGCCCGGCATAAAAGGGCGCATCGCCGATCTCCCGGAGCAGCATGTGGAAGAACATGCTCGCTTTGTCGTAGCCCACGGCGCGCGCCGCCTTGTTGCCGGCGAGCAGGTGGCTGCCACCCCCGCTGAAATCATTCAGCGTCAAGGTGTTGTCCGGGGGCACATAGCTCTGGTAGTTGATGAGCTGTTGTTTTCTGAACGCCCCCTCGGCATGGCGGTCTGCGGCAAAGGCCTGATCCGCCAGATAGGTGGTCAGCCCTTCGCACCAGTTGCCCTGGCTGGGGTCCACGCCGACACTATTGCCGAACCAGCTGTGCAGCACCTCGTGGCCCAGGGAGGTCTCGGTGATGAAGGGCAGACGGATCACGGCCTGGCCGAGCAGGGTGAAAGTGGGCATGGCGTAGCCGGTGGGGAGCCGGTTTTCCACAATGCTGAACCGTTTGTAGGGGTAGGGGCCGATCAGTTCCTGGTAGCGTTTGAGGTAGCCAAGGGTTTTTTTGCGGTATTCCGCGGCCAGCTGCCGGTCTTCTTTGAAGAAATAGGAGTACAGGGTCTGGCCGGGCCCGATGGACTCCTGCTCCACCACATAGGGGCCGGCGACAAAGTTGAGGGTGGACAGGGGGTGACCGAAACGGAAGCTGACGGTGCGGATGTTCTTGCTGACGGTGCTGGTGATTTCCTCGGCTTCGGAGATGGCGGCAAACGCTTTGGGGATAGTGGCGGTGAGCGCAAAGAGACAATCGGTGTCGAGCTGCGGGTGCCAGATTCCGGTGAGGGCGATGCCGTTGGAATCAATGAGCCCGTCCATCCGCGGGTCCGTCACGGTTTTGCCATAGTGGATGGTCACTTGCTGGTCGTGGGCAGTGGGAAGAAAAGTCAGCTGCTCCGTGGGTTGAAGAGGGGTGGTGTTCAGTTGCAGCGCGGTGATTTCCAGGCCGGAGAGGGAAATGGTGGCTGTGGTGTGGGCTGGGATCGTAATGGTGGATTTGCCAGTGAGCCTGCGGCCCGTAAGGTCGAAGGCGATCTCAAGTTCTTGGCTGGGGAGCGGCGCACCGAAGGCGGCTTGGGCCACGGAGAGGATCAAGAGAAAGTTGAGCAGGAAGAGGCAGAGAAGAAATCGCGCCTGCTTAAGCCGATTCCAGATTTTCCGCGTCGCAGAACTGTTTGAGGGAAGCCAGGGCTGTTTCAGCACGGTGTTGACCTCGCAGTTTTTTGGGAAGTTTTGTTTCCCAGGCAGGGAACAGGCCGAAGTTGATGTTCGAGGGCTGGAAATGCTTGGGTTCGGTCTGGGTCAGGTGGCCGACCAGGGCGCCCATGGCAGTGTCGTTGGGCAAGGTCAGCGCCGTTTGGCCAAAAGCCAAGCGCACCGCGTTGATCCCGGCCAGCAAGCCCATGGCCGTGGATTCCACATACCCCTCCACCCCGGTGATCTGTCCGGCCAGCAAGAGGTCGGGCCGGTTTTTCACCTGCAGGCTGGGGAGCAGTACTTTGGGGCCGCAGACAAAGGTGTTGCGGTGGATGCTGCCGAGCCGGGCGAACTCCGCCTGGGCCATGCCGGGAATCAGGCGGAACACCGTCTGTTGCGCACCGTAGGTCAGCTTGGTTTGAAAGCCCACCATATTGTAGAGCAGACCGTCTTTTTTCTCCATGCGGAGCTGGACCACGGCGTACGGGTCGCGGCCGGTTCTCGGGTCGGGCAGACCCACCGGTTTCATGGGGCCGAAGCGCAGGGTGTTCTCGCCGCGCTCCATCATGATCTCGATGGGAAGACATCCCTCGAAGTATTTTTGTTCCTCGAACTCCTTGAGCGGCACCTTGTCGGCGCTGCGCATGGCCTCGATAAAGGCGGCGTATTCGTCGCGGTTCATGGGGCAGTTCAGATAGTCGCCCGGGCCGTCGTCATAGCGGGAGGCCCGGTAAACGATGGCCATGTCCAGGGAGTCGGCGGCAACGATGGGGGCGATGGCGTCGTAAAAGGCCAGATGCTCTTCCCCGGTGAGTTGGGCCAGAGATGCGGCAAGCGGTGCAGAGGTGAGCGGGCCGGAGGCCATGATCATCGGCCATTCCCCCGGGGGGGGAAGTTCGCTGACTTCTTCCCGGACCACGGTGATGGCCGGATGGTTTTCGATTTTTTCGGTGATAAATTGGGCAAAGAGGGCGCGGTCAACCGCCAGGGCCCGGCCTGCCGGAACCTGGGTATGGTCGGCCGCCGCCATGACCAGGGAGCCCAACCGCCGCATCTCTTCCTTGAGCAGGCCAACAGCGGAAGAGACATCGGCGGAGCGCAGGGAGTTGCTGCAGACCAGTTCCGCCAGCAGCGGCGACTCGTGCGCCGGGCTGAAGTGGATCGGCTTCATCTCGTGCAGCGTTACCGTGCATCCGCGCCGGGCGATCTGCCAGGCGGCCTCGCATCCCGCGAGGCCGCCGCCGATGATGGTAATCTCCGGGGTATTAGAGGCCAAGCTGTTTCTTGATGGCGTCAACCACCACATCGCTGGAGGTGCCGACGATGGATTTCAGCAAGCCTGATTTTTCGTAAAAACCTGCCAGAGGTGCGGTTTTCTCGTTGTAGGTGTCCAGACGGTGGGCAATAGCCTCCTGGGTTTCGTCCTCGCGCTGGATCGCCGGGCTGCCGCACTTGTCGCAGATGCCTTCGACCTTGGTCGGGTTGCTCTTGGTGTTGTAGATCGCCTGGCAGGAAGGGTTGGTGCAGGTTCTTCTCGTGCAGAGCCGGTCGAAGATCACATCGCGGGGCACGTCGATGGAGGCAACCATGTCCAGGGTGATATTAAGTTTTTTCAGGAGTTCGGTCAGGGCCTCGGCCTGGGGAATGGTGCGGGGGAAGCCGTCCAGTAAAAAGCCCTTGGCGCAATCGGGCTCCTGGAGGCGATTTTCCATGATCCCCATGATCAGCGAATCGGGAACTAGATCGCCGCGATTCATGTAGCCTTCCGCTTCCTTGCCCAGGGGGGTTCCGGCCTGGACCGCGCCGCGGAGAATGTCGCCGGTGGAAATCTGCACTGAGCCGTCGATGGCGGTAAGCAGTTTGGCTACGGTGCCTTTGCCGGCGCCGGGTGCGCCCAAAAGAATAAGTTTCATGGTGTTTCTCCTGTTTTCTTGTGAATGTATGCCCGCAACAGACGGCATGTGGCCGCAATAAGGGGTGGGAACTTGCCGGAACGTAATTGGTTTGGGCAAGTAGAATCCGGGTCGCAACTATACCCGATTTTTGTTCTTGAGGGTAGCGGAATCAAGATGCACTTGCAAAAATGTAAAAAAGGCACAGGTTCATACTATTGCAAAGGAGTTTCCTCGAATACCCGTTGGAATCGCTTTTTTGCGAGGCCAACAATCATCGCTGTTTCGCAAAGATGATTTCATCCATGGTATACTGTGTTGAACGAGTTTCTTTGCTGTGTTTCTGCGAAAAAAATTGTCCGATCTTGACATGCGGACAACAATTCTTATTTTGTATGTAAAGCTGATAAGCTCTGTAAAATCGGATTGTTATATATCATTCTCAAAGGAGGTGCGTATGGCGATAGTACGATTTGCCGATCAGAAATTGTTCAGAAATCCCTGGGCCGATTTTGAAAGGATGCGCAGGGAGCTGGACGCGCTTTTTCAGGGTGGTGGGCCTGAGGCAAGCGGCCGGGGCGCGGTTTTTCCTGCCTTGAATGTTTCGGAAGACCCCGCTCATCTCTATGTCCGGGCCGAGATCCCGGGGGTGGCGGCCAGCGAGGTGGAAATTTCCATCGAGGGCGATACCCTCACCATTCGGGGAGAGCGGCAAACCTGCAAGGCGGAGGAGAAATGTTCCTACCACCGGCGTGAGATTGAGTGCGGCAGATTCAGCCGGGCCATTACCCTGCCCACCAAGGTGCAGGTGGACAAGGTAGAGGCAAAGGCTGCGGACGGGATTATCACTATTACCCTGCCCAAGGCAGAGGCGGTGAAGCCGAAGCAGATCAAGGTCAATGTGGGTTGAGACAGTCTTGAGGCAGCTTTATGCCGGCTTTCTTAAAGGAGTACGCATATGACGGAAAAAGAAATGCAGATTCAGCAGAAACAGGAAGTGCAGCAGGCAGGTGAACCCACCAAGCCGGAAAAGCAGTATGTGCCCGCGGTGGATATCTTTGAAACAGCGGAAGCGGTCAATGTCCTTGCCGAGATGCCGGGGGTGGCCAAAGAAGGGGTCGAAATCGAGCTGGAAAATGAAACCCTGACCATCCGCGGGGTCATGGCCCCAGTCGTCTGCGAGGGAGAAACCGTACTTCTCCAGGAGTTTCAGCCCGGCAGCTACCTGCGTAAGTTCACGGTGGCCGAAACCATTGATCAGGAAAAGATCCAGGCCACCATGGCCGATGGGGTGCTGACCCTGGTTTTGCCTAAGTTGGCGCCAGCCAAGCCACGCAGGATTGAAGTGCGGGGAAGCTGAACGCGAAACAGCGCGCTTGTTTGAGGCAATAGAAAAGGCCATCCCGGAAAGATGGCCTTTTCTATTGGTGCTCTGTTAGCTGTTTTGGTTGAGACAAATTGTGCCGCCGGGAAAACTACCGTTCTGGGGGGGTGGGAAAACGACAGGATAAGCGGGAACACGACAGCATTGCGGGGCTCATTCTTGTTCGATTTCGATGCATTTTTCCGGACACATGGCAACGGCCCGTTCAAGTAGCTCGCTGCATTCCACGGTGTCGGAGATGGATTCTGCTTTTTCCAGGACCGTGTTCATCCGGAAAACCTCGGGGCAGATAACCACGCAGGTTTCGCAGCTATTGCAGCGGTAGGTGTCTATGTTTACCCGGCAATTCATGGGGAAGCCCGAGGGGTTGCGGAGGGAGTAGCGAGAGAGAAGTGTGTCCTCTCTCCCTCGCTACTGTGCGGAAATTCGCTTACTGAACGCCCTTGCTGTTCAGGTAGGGGCCGTATTTCTTGTCCGTTTCCATGATGTGCTTGTCCAGCCAGTTTTTCAGGAAGTTCATCACCTCGATGCTGACCGTGCTTTTTCCGCTTTGCACCTCGCCGATGAGCGCCTTAACCTTCGCCAACATCTTGCTGTGCTTCTCCTTGTGGTCCGCGGTTTCCGGGTAGGCGTGGGTGTCAAACAGCTTTTCTTCGACGGCAAAATGGGTTACGCAGTAGCTGGCCAGCTTGTTCAGTACCGGCATCAGGGCGTCTTTCCCCTTGCCCGTGAGCATGGCGTCGTTGAGTTCGTTGATCATGTCGATCAGCTGCTTGTGCTGGTCATCGATTTGCTTGATGCCAACGGAATATTTCTCCTGCCAAGTCAATAATGCCATGGTGTTTCTCCTCGGTAAAATTATTAAAAGTTTTCAAACTCATCGTCGTCAAAGGGAATGACATCCTGCGGTTTGGCGCCCTTGGGCTTTGGTGGTGTAGGGGCAGCAAGTTTTTTCACCGGCCTTGCCGGAACGGGTCTCGCTCCGCGTTTCTGCCCTTGCGGGGCAGCTTTTCTTCCACTGCCTGTATGCGTTGGCGGAGCACTGGTTTGCTTGGCGCCCACCACCTCGGCCAGGGAGTGAACCAGTTCGCTCAGCTCCTTGGCCTGGCCGGAAAGTTCCTCGCTTGCCGAGGCTGCCTCTTCGGAAATGGCGGCGTTGCCCTGGGTTACCTTGTCCACGTCGGAAACAGCCAGATTGATTTGATTGACGCCCTGGGCCTGCTCTTCGCTGGCTACGGAGATCTCCCTCGCCAGCTGGCTGACTTTCTTGACCCCGTCGACGATCTTGATCAAAATTTCCTGCACTTCCGCCGCTGATTTTACACCGTTGTCCGCATTTTTCTGGGATTCTTCAATGAGTTGCGCGGTGTTCTTGGCTGCTTCCGCGCTGCGCAGGGCTAGGGAGCGAACTTCCTCGGCGACCACGGCGAAGCCTGCGCCCGCCTCTCCGGCCCGCGCCGCTTCGACTGCGGCGTTTAAGGCCAGCAGGTTGGTCTGGAAGGCAATCTCGTCAATGGTTTTCATAATCACCGCAGTCTGGTCCGCGGATTTTTTGATGCTGGCGATGGCCTCGCTCATCCGCTCCATGCTGTTCTGGGCGACCTCGGCCGAGCTTCTGGCATTTTCCGCCATCAAGCTGGTTTGGTTCACGTTCTCGGCGTTTTGCTTGGTCATGGAAGACATCTCTTCCAGTGAGGCGGATGTTTCTTCAAGGCTCGCAGCCTGGCGGGTAGCGCCGTCGGCAAGTTCATGGCTGGCGGAAGAAACCTGGTTGGCGGCCTCCAGTAGATTGTCCGAACCCCGGGTCAGATCATTGATGATCCGGGTGACCGGCTTGATCACTGAATTCGAAACAATGCGGATCACCAGGGTGGCGAACAGCACCGCCATAACGGCAAGTCCTGCCGCAACCAGGTAGGTGGCCTTGGAGATGGAGGCGCTCAATTGCTTGTCCGCCTCGGTCAAGGATTGAATCACCTCGAAGGCGCCATGGATTTCGCCGGTTTTCCAGTTTTCCATGGGGCCGCCGGTGGGATCGGTTCCGTTGCTGGTTCCCCAAAGTTCCTGGGAATTTTTCGGATCACCGTGGCAAAGCAGGCAGGTTTCCGTGAGGCGTACCGCACGAAAATAGCGGACCGCATTGATTGTCGGGTCGATCTCGTAATATTCGTTCAGGTGCTGTTCATCCATCAGGCGGAGGGCCTTGGCCTCCAGCTCGTCCGGTTCATTCTTGGGGTTCCTGGGTGAGTGTTTCGGTACCTTGAAGGTATAGCCGCCTTCCTTTGCCTTGTTCATTGCCGCATTCCAGGCGGAAACGACCGGAACCATGGCCAGGACTTTTTCCTTTTCCCCTGCTGCCGCCAGCTCCCGAAGACGCTCGGCGGTGAACAGCCCCATCTGCCATTTTTTCTCCATCTCGTCGCGGGTGGATTCTGCGGTCAGACAAATGGCTCTTGCCTTGTCCGCAAACGCGGACAAGGTTTTTTCCTTTGATTCTCCCGAGTAGAGACGGAACAGCCCGACAATGAGCAGGGTTGGCAGCAATACGCCCACCAGAACAATTTTTCCGCGCAATGACCACTGCTTGAGGTCCATGCTCTTTCTCCTTAAAAAAATTAAAAACCGTGATTGCGTATTGTTCGGCGGAGAGGCCGTATTGTCGGCGTTTCAGATATATTAGAATAGGTTAAATTGGAAAAGATTACCAAGAGAAAAAGAGGCGTGGTAAAAAAAAGAGGCCATTTCCGAAAGGATGGAAATGGCCTCTAGATGCCGCTTGTGGCGGCGAGGAGGAGAGGGAGAAAACAAACAAAGTGAAGAAACCCAAGGGAGGGGGGTTTTAGTCTTTCACGTTGCCTATGGTATGAAGACCTCTCTTCGCTGTAAAAGTTCCCTTCTTTTTTTGGAGAGGATTAAAAATCCTCAAAATCATCGCCCATGGGGATGATATCCTCGGGCGTTGTCCCCTTTGCTGGTGGGCTGGTCTGTTTCTTTGCCGCGGGGGGGAGGGCTTTTCTGGCCGGAGGTGCTATTTTTCCGCCACGGCTCAGTGTCGCCGTGGGTGGGCGCTTCAGTCTTCTTGCGTCTGGCTGCTCTTTTGCCTGGCCTTCCGCGCCGCCCACCATGTTAAGAAGCTGCCCTACCGAGCCCTTCATCATTTCTGCCTGGGCGTTCAACTCTTCGGAGGCGGAGGCTGATTCTTCCGCGGCCGCCGCATTGCTCTGGGTCACGTTGTCGATCTCGTGGATGGCTTTGGTGACCTGGATGATGGCGTTTGCCTGCTGGCTTGCCGCTCCAGCCATCTCGGTGATGATGGTGCCGATGCGGGTGGTGGACTGGGCTGCGACATAAAACGATTCACTGGTCTCACTGACCAGGGCATTGCCGGTGTTAATTTTCTGCACCGTGCCTTCGATAAGATTCGAGGTGTTCTTGGCCGCTTCCGCAGCCCGCATGGCCAGGTTGCGAACCTCGTCGGCCACCACTGCGAATCCTGCCCCGGCCTCGCCGGCCCTCGCAGCCTCGACGGCGGCATTCAGGGCGAGAAGGTTGGTCTGGAAGGCGATCTCGTCGATGGTCTTCACAATCTTCTGGGTTTGGCTGCTGGCGGCGGAAATCTCATGCATGGAGGTGGTGAGCTTTTTCATGGATTCGTCCGCGCTCAGGATTACCTCGTTGGCCTCCTTCATCAGCTCGTCGGCCTGTCGCGCATTGTCGGCATCCTGCTTGATCATGGCCCCGACCTCTTCCAGGGAGGCGGAGGTCTCTTCCACCGCAGCTGCCTGCTGGGATGCGCCTTCCGCCAGGGTTTGGCTGGAGGAGGAAACCTCACCCGCCGCGGCGGCAACCTGCTCGGCGCCTTCATTGAGGGAGAGGCTTACCTGCTTGAGGGTTGTGGAAATCCCCCGGCCGAGAAAAAAGGCCAGGACCGTGCCGCTGACTAGAGCGAGACCGCCCAGACCCAGAGCGAGCAAGCCCAGGAGCTTGGCCCGCGCCTTGGCGCTAACCGTCCCCTCGTTTGCCTCGTCCTGAATATTTTTGTAGAGTTCTTCCAAGACCGGTTCCGCTGCCTTGGCGGCCGTCCGAAGTTTCGGCTCGATGCTCATCCGCTCATATTCAGGAGCCGTGACAATAAGCTCAAAGTTTTCCTGGTAGATCTCAATCTGGGTGCGAACCTCCCCGATGTTTTGGATCATCTTCGGTTTGTTTGCCTTTTTGGCCATGGCCTCGATGGTGTCCAGCTCGTCCGTGAGATTGAAGTAACTCTCTTTTTGCTCCTTGGCCTTGCCCTCGTTGCCGGTAAGGAGGAAGTCCTTTTCAAAACGGCGACACTTGTTGAGTTGGCTCAGGGCGGAGTTGGCACGCACGGCTATGGCCATGTCGACCTCAATAAGCTCGGTGAAGGTGGAGGTGGCCGAGGTGAGGGCGAATTGGTAGACGCCCATGAGAAGGGCGGTCAGGAAGAGTACTACCCCGAAGCCGCCGCCGATTTTTTTGCCTATTGTGACCTGTTTTTTAGACATCTATTTCCTCCGCCTAGCAGGTTAATCAGTGAAACTATTGTGGAAATTGATTTGACACCCTACACCATATAGAAAAAAAAGATACAGCGTCAAGAGTTGTTTGTGCAAAATTGTCGCAGATCATGATTTTGTTATCAGTCGCGGTTGAGCACCCGGCCCAGAGTGGCGTCCACAGCCAGGGCTTGCTGCATGCGGTCCTTGAGGAACCCCTCCCCCAAATAGCGCCGGTTCTCCTCGATCACCCCACACAGTGCTTCGATGTCGCCGGATTCAGCCAGCTCCGTGATCCTTTTGAGGTTTTCGGCAAAGCTGGTCACTATGCGGCCCCCTTGCCCGCTGGTAGACATGATCTCCCCGTAGGTGCGGGGATTCTGGCTGTGCACCCTGGCCATGGAAAGGATGGAGTAGAGCGAGGTCAGGGTGGCGTGGCTGCCGATATCCTCCGGGGGGATATTGTTCTCCTTGAGGGCCATGGCCAGAGCCACCGAGATGGAGGTGGGCAGCTTCTGGCTGACCCCCATCATCAGGTCGTGCTGGCCCGGAGCGTCGAGAGAGATCTTGGCCCCGTGCTTGTAAAGAAAGGCCTCGAACTCGCTGCTCAAAACCCCGCTCCGCACGGTGCGGACCACCGAAGCGTTCTTGTCCTTCATAGTCGCGGCCTGCGGCCCCCAGAGATTATGGACCAGCAGGACCTCGACCCCTTCTTTGCTGTGGCTCAGGGCGGTTTGCAGCACGTTTTCCGCCTCGCCCGCCAGCAGGATCAGGGCCTGGTTTTCCGCAAGCAACGGTGCGTATTCGATAATGGCCGCCGGGGTGGCGCTGATGGGAACGCAGATCACCACCACCTCCACCTGGGGAATCATCTCTTCAGGCCGCAGAACGCTGCTCCTGCCGGTGATCATGGTTTCGTAGCCTTCGCTTTTTAAGCGTTCGGCAAACCAGAGGCTCATGTCGCCGCTGCCGATAAAACCAAAGGTCTTGATACGCTTGACCCGCATGTCCACCCTGGGGAAGCTGCCAAGCACCCGCACCGATCCTGGCTCCTGGATGATTTGGTGTTCGATGCGCTCAATGGCTATGCGGACCCTCTCATCGGAAAGATGCCCTTCGAACTCAATGTAGAATTGCAGTTCCTGGCTCAGTGGGTCGGTTTCCGTCTGCATGTCGATCAGGTTGATACTGCGCTTGGTGAACTCGCTGAGAAGCTCCACCAAGATGCCGACCCGATCTTTGATCGGCGTGGTGATCATGGTTGTGGCGTCGTAGCCGGTGCGGGGGGCCGGGGCCGGACCCAGCACTGCATAGCGGGTCCGGTTATGGGGCGCGATTTCTCTGGCGCGGATGGTCAGGCCGTAGGCGCGCAACGCCTCTTCGGCCTCGATAACCCCATGGCTGACAAGCCCCTGCTCCTTGATCTCACGTACCGCCGCATCCAGATCATGTACCGAGGTCAGGGTCGCATCGGGGTAGGTGCTGGTAATGTAATCTTCACATTGCCGCAGCACCCCACTTTTGCCGAGGAGCATGGTGATCGGTTCCGTGGCGGTGAGGGTGCCCAGGGAAAGATGGATGGGCAGGACGATGTTGTCCTGCCAGAATCCTTTGTCCATGCCCTTAACCAAACGGCTGTATTCTTTGACCTGACCTTCGTGGGTGTTATAAACCGGGGCCAGGGCCAGGTCGGTCTCGTGTTCGGAAAAGGCCTTGAAGACCGCGACTAGGTTGGGGAAAAGCCTGATGGTCGCGTCCGGGTTATACTGGCGGGCAGCTTGCCAGGCGTGGGAGCCTTTCGGGCCGATGGTGGCTATGGAAACCATATGGGAGCCTGTGTGTCGTGATTGATCTTGATCCAATTTTGACGCTACGATGATTTTTTCATGAGACCATCGATATTAGCGAGATATCTATTCTTTTAGTGTGTTCGCCAAGACCGGTCAATAGCTTTTCTCTAAGAGGTGCAGAGGAGAACCGGTGATGCGGCAGGGGAGAGAAAGCAGAAAGGGTGGCAATCAGAGGCTGCCCGTGGGCGCAAAACCGGGACCTACTATTCAGGCTACGAGGGTCTGTGCTTGTGGCAGGACACTGGCGATCCGGCTCAGGACTTCTCTGGGGATAAACGGTTTGTCGATGTAGGATGCGCAGCCGCGTTTATGCAATTGCCGCAGGAGTTCTTTGTTGCCGTACCCGGTGATGACCATAATCGGGATCGAAATGCCTGCTCCCTTAAGTTTGTCGATCAGGGCAAGGCCGTCCAGTTCGGGCATCTTGAAGTCGGTGATGATCAGACTGATCGGGTGGTTGGTTGGCTGTTGCCGGATTTTTTCATAGGCGTCCCGGCCATTGCTCGTCAGGATTACATTGAAACCAGCCTGGCGCAACACGAGATGCAGGGCGAGTCGGGTGTGTTTCTCGTCTTCTGCTATCAGGATCTGTAAACCAGTCATGGCTTGGATCGGCAACACCGGGAACGTCATTGGGTCGCCTGTCTCTCCTTCATCTGTGCGCAGCTTTTTGCACTGTTGTGGGGGAGGCGTCTCACAAAAACCTCACCGGTAGCGGTATTGAAAAATATTTTGTAACCCTCTGTTCCTCCGGTTTTCTGCACGTGGGGGGCGAGGCCGAAACGGGTCAGGGCTTCAAGGGTGGCGGCAATGTTTTGTTGGCCTATGGCAGGCCCATGCGCTGCGGTTGTTCGGGGTTGAAGCACGCTGGCTCCGCCGAAAAGCTTGACTGTCAGCTCTGATGGCGTGAGACCGAAACGGCTGCGCATGGTTTCGAGCATATGGGGAACCGCTGTATCCAAATAAGGGAAATGTCCGGGTATGGGGAGTTTGCTCTGCCGGGGCAGTATGCCGTGGCAGATGGCACCGATCCGCATTTTTTCGCTGTGCAGGCAGAGGGAGATACATGAGCCGAGGATGGTGGAGACTATGCTTGCCTGTGCGGAGATCAGCAGCTGTCCGGGGGAGAGGGTGATGATTGGTAGGTCGGGGTAAGACTGCATAAAAGAGATCGGCAACATGGATGGGGCCACCCTTGTGGGGGAAGGAGGTGGGCTGGCGGCAAGCCTTGGTGTTTCGCCCTGCGCCATAGAAAATGCTCCCGGTATTTTTGTCCTTCTAAAAGCCAACTTCCTGCCAAGCCTCCGAAGAGACTTGGCAGGAAGTCTTGGACCGGCGAGGGGGGGGGACCGATCCAAATGGCTACTTGTGTAAGGCCCGTGCGGGCCATTATCTGTAATCAGTGGGTGCTGCCGACAATCAAATCATATGCGTCCGCTTCCGAATCCACCAGGGCGCCGAAGATGAGCGGCTGAGTCTGATGCATGCTTTCCGCCGAAAGGATGCAGATTTGTTCGGCAAAGCCGTTGAGGCCGCGGAGGGGGTTCACCCGTAAATCAATGACCGGCACAGTTCTGCCTCGGAAATTGATGATGCCCATAACCGTGGCGTCGGCAATGGGAAGGGCGGTTGCCGTCATCATGCCGAGGATCTCGGTGATCCGTAACGAGTCGTGCCCGTATACTCCCGGGTCAGGAATGAGCGTTGCCAGCGTGGATTTCATTGCTGATATTCCCATGGTCTCCCCTCCTGCTCAGGTGGACTGTGAACCCGTGATTTTTACCGGGGTTACTCTCTGTCTATGGAAGAAATGTGCCAGGCAGATAAAAAAGTGTGTAACTAATTGGTATTGCAATAAATATTTTTTTATGATGGCGGGCGTGGAGAAAGTGTGTGTCAAGATATCTTTATTGTGTGTGGGGAAATAGACGGCAAACGGGATGGTGCTGCGAAAACAAATATATATTGATATAAATCAATAAAAGTTGATGTCGTGGGGGTTAGGAGCGGGAGGGTATGGGGAAGACCGCTCTGGCAATGGTGCCCTTGCCGGACTGTGAGTGGAATTCAAGCCGTCCCCCATGTTCTTCCATGATTCCCGCCGAAATAGAAAGGCCGAGCCCACTGCCGCCGCCATCGCGCTTGGTGGTAAAAAACGGGTCCAGGATGCGTTTGAGATTTTTTTGGGAAATCCCGGCCCCTTGGTCTGCAATTTCCACGAAAATCGTGTCGGATTTAGGATCCTGGCCGGTGCAGACTGTCAGATGCTTGTCCGGGGAAGCGAGGGATTGGTAGGCGTTTTGTAACAGGTTGATGATGACCTGTTCGGCCCGCTGAAAATTGCCCCGCACCGGCGGCAATCCATCGCCGTAGTGGACGGTGAGATGATCGGTCGCTTTTTTGAGCGGGTTGGCAAGCAGGACCAAGGCGGCGCGGAGGGCGGTATTCAGGTCAATGTCCTGGTCCATGTCGGAGACGCCTTGCCGTGCGTAATCCCGCAGATTAAAGACGATTTTGCGGATGCGTTCCGAGCCGTCGAGAATGCCGGAAAAAAGCTCGGGGATATGCTCGCGCATCTCGGAAAAGGGGATGCCGGCTACGGGAAAATCGCCGTGTTCCTGGTAATGCTCTTCCAGGATGGGGAGGAAATCGTCCCAGGCGCGGTGGAGGATGGGGGCGTTCATGGTGATGAAATTGTTCGGGTTGTTGATTTCATGGGCTACCCCGGCGACCAGGATTCCAAGGGAGACCATCTTGTCGGCTTCGATGAGCTGTTGTCGCCGGCGTTCCGCCTCTTTTTCCGCTTTTTTCCGTGCCTTGATATCC
Source organism: Thiovibrio frasassiensis (assembly GCF_029607905.1). Classification (NCBI taxonomy): domain Bacteria; kingdom Pseudomonadati; phylum Thermodesulfobacteriota; class Desulfobulbia; order Desulfobulbales; family Thiovibrionaceae; genus Thiovibrio; species Thiovibrio frasassiensis. The sequence goes on along the minus strand of NZ_JAPHEH010000001.1, from coordinate 87,013 downwards.
GCCTCGAGCTGTTTGTTGATGCGGGCGAGTTCCGCTGTCCGCTTGGCAACCAATAGTTCGAGATGCTCCCGGTGCCGACTGAGTTCCTCTTGGCTCTTTTTGAGGTTTTTCAGCAGCGCCAACCGTTCCATCCCCTTGGCCAAGGAAACTTCCAGCTCCATCATGGTGATTGGCTTTTGGATATAGTTGATCGCCCCCATCTTCATGGCTTCCACGGCAATGGCAAGATCCGCCTGCCCGGAAACCACGATGCATTCAAGGTCGGGCTGGAGAGCCAAGGCCCGCTGCATAAGGACAAGGCCATCCATGTCCGGCATCATGATATCGGTGATCAGGAGATGAAAAGGGCTTTTTGCAAGAAGGGCGAGGGCGTCCGAGCTGTTGGTCGCGCCGGTTGCCGTATAGCCGTGGCGCTCGACCTGCATGGTGAGCAGTTTGAGGACCATGGGCTCATCGTCAACAACAAGTATCTTTCCTTTGCTTGCCATGGTCTGGGGAGGGACTCGTTTGGGTTGTCGTTATGGTCGGCGCTTGAGCCGCTGATTCAAGGCCTGCGGCGTTATGCCCAAGAGGAGCGCGGCACCCCGTTGGTTGTTGCTGCTTCGCCTGAGCGCTTCGGCGATGAGTGTCTGATCCGCCTCCTTCAGGGTGGGCAGTGTGTCCAACCCGGCGGCCCATGATTTTTGCGGCCCCCCCATGGTTTGGGAAGGGTGAATGCTTTCCGGCGGGCTGGCAGTGCCGAGTTCTTTGAGGAAGAAAGCCGTGGAGAGCGTGGCCCCCCGCTGGTGGCTTACCGCATCAAAGGCCAGGGCCCGCAGTTCTCGGACGTTGCCTGGGAAATCATAGCCGGCAAGCAGGGGGATGAGCGTGTCCGGGTAGCGGGGAATTTGTTTTTTGAATTCCGCCGCTGCTTGGGCAAGAAAAAAGTCCAGCAGGGCGGGGAGATCGTCCTTGCGCTCCCGCAGCGGCGGAACCTGGATGCGGTGGGTGCGCAGCCGGTAAAACAGGTCGGTTCGGAACAATCCTTTTTTGTGTTGCTGTTCCAGGTCGTGATGGGTAGCGACGAGGACCCGGGCATCCGAACGGTGGACCTGGTCGGAGCCCAAGGGGTAGTATTCGCGTTCCTCGAGAAAACGCAGGAGCTTGACCTGCGAGGGTTCGCTGAGATCGCCGATTTCGTCCAGGAAGAGGGAGCCGCCGGCTGCTTTTTCCACCAGGCCGGAGCGGCTGCGGTCCGCCCCGGTGAAGGCCCCTCGGGCATGGCCAAAGAGGGTGTCGGCAAAGATCTGCTCGTCCAGGCCGGCCACATTGACCGCCACATATTCCCCCGGCCTGCCGCTCAGATCATGGACGGCCCTGGCGATGCTCTCCTTGCCCACCCCGGTCTCTCCGGTGATCAGCACCGGCTGCCGTCCTTCGGCAATGGCTTCGCAGTATCGGAACAGGGCTTTCATCGTCTCGTTGCCCGTGATGATTTTGGAAAACACCTCCGGATGGGCGGGATCTTTTTGGAAAAAACTGCTGGCGAGCCGGGAGTTTTCCCTGCGAAGCTGTCTGACTTCAAGGGCCCGTCTGATGCTGGGCAGGAGGCGTTCGATTTCCACCGGCTTGAGCACGTAGTCAAAAGCCCCCTGCTGCATGCAGTGGACCGCGGTTTCCACCTCGTTGACCCCGGTGACGATGATGACCGGCAGGTCCGGGAAGCGTTGGCTGACATCCTTGAGGATGTCATGGCCGGAAACATGGGGCATCATCAGATCGAGAAGGATGATTTCCACGGGCTGATGCTCAAGAATGGCCGCAACCTCACGGCTCTCCTGGCAACGGATGGTGTTGTTTATGCCGTGGGAGCGAAGGGCGATATCAAAGCTGGCAAGGGTATGGGGTTCGTCGTCAACCAGGAGAACCGGGTGAAGCGGATATGGCGGGGGAGCTTTCATTCCCATGGTCTTTTAGGTCTTGAAACTCAGTTTGGCCAGAGTAGTCTGCTCGCAACCCAGCCGGTGGTCCCGTCTGCATGCTTGACCTTAACCCAGTCGCCTTCGGTCTCCAGGGGCTTGAAGACCACGCCGTGTTTGGCTGAGGCTACGAGCTCGTAGTCTATTCCTGCGCCAACGCGCAGATTGGCGGTCTCCACCTTGACAATGAGGGTTTTTTCCTTTGCCAGCAGAGAGGAGGCAATCCAGCCCGTGTCTCCTTCGTAATCCACCACCTTGGACCAGTTTCCCTGCTGATCGGTGACCTGCAGCGGAAAACCCTTGAATACCGTCCAGAGGATTTCTTTCGTGGTATCGGGGCCGGAGCGGATATTGACCCCGTCTTTTACGACACTGACGTATTCTTCTGCCATGGCGGTGGAAGCAAGCAGGCAGCTGGTGGCGCCGATCAGGATGGAAAGCAGGGACAACCGGAAAAGGAAACGTATTTTTGTCATAACGTATAGACTCCTGAGCAAGACGGTGGACAATAGTATGGTTACTACAATGCATGAAATGCTGGGCAGCTCTGAGGGTTGCACCGCACTCAAAGTAGCATCTTCGTTCGGGCAAGTCAACCGCCTCCCGGGCCTTTTGCCTGGAGGAAATCAGGCGGGGGGGCCGCAGGGCGCGGAGGGAGCGGCTAGGGGTTGTCTCTGCCGATGAAGATGGGACCGTACCAGGCGGTAACGCTCTCACCGGTGTTGTCGGTGTCGGTCATGATGGCGATGGCGCCAACCTTTGGCGGTTCGCTTTTGAAATACTTTTTGAAATCTTCATAAATGTTGCGTTCTTCGTTCAGCCACTGACCTGCGCGTCCGTTACCGCTCTCCACCGCGATCATCATGGCGTTGGCGGTAAAGGCGTTGGGCAGGGCCTCGCCCCGGGGCAGTTTGTTGGCCCAGATGTAGTTGAGCGCCTTGGTGTTCCAGAATAGAAAGGAGGGAAACACCACATAGACTCGGGCCGCATAATCGTCCCCTCCCTTGCGGCGTTCGTCCCCCTTGGTGAGGGTGCGCTCGATCTTCCAGCTCCAGCGGAGGATCGGCTGTTCCTTGGAGTCATAGGCAATTTTGTGGAAAAGGCCGGAGGCGGCACCTTTGCTCGTCGCTTTTATGTAAAATTGCTTGTCATCATGTTCTGCCGTATAATGGGTTTGTCCGGCAAAGGATTTTGTTTCCCAGCCAGGTGCCAGGCCGTTTTTGTAATCGTCAAGCACCTGTTCTCGCGGAGTGGAACTTGCTGTGGAAATGGCGAGGATAAAAAAGACCACGGTGGTCAGTAATTTGTTAACATGGAACATGATCAACGGTCCTATTTTTTCGGGGGTGTCTCCTGGGTGCTATGCTGCCGGGGAAAATAAGTATAAATTTTTAATATAATGTAAAAATGGTTGTCCTGCCACAATCGGTTGGGCAGGAAGCTGAGGATTACCGCCTTGGGCAAGGGGAAATGTCGTGGATACTCTTCCGGATAAGGCTCAATCGCGTAGGCAGCCGGCAGTAGACCTGCTCATGCAGAAGGTCGTGCGGGGGGTGGAAGAGTACCTCGGGCAGGTAATGGCCGAGGTGCCGCCTGCGGTTGTTGCCGGGCTCGCCGACCGGGTTACCCAAGAGGTTCGGGAGTTCAGCGAGGGCCAGGGAAATCATCTCTATCAGCTGGTAAAAATCGGCTTGGGGCTTTCTTCGGAAAAGAACATTGACCGGCTTTTGGAGAGGATCGTCCGCGAGGCCAGACACTTCACCAACGCCGACGGCGGAACCCTGTATATCAAGGAGGGTGCGCGGCAGGCCCTTGATTTTGCCATTGTCCAGAATGATTCGCTCAAGGTCTTTATGGGGGGAAGCGGCGAAGCCATCACTTGGCCTTCTGTGCCGCTACGCCTTAAAGGGAACCGGGAGAATCATCGGAACGTTTCGGCGCACTGCGCACTTACTGGGGCACCGGTCAATATTTCCGATGTCTATGCCGCGGAAGGGTTTGATTTTCAGGGAACCCGTGATTTTGACGCCTCCACAGGGTACCGTTCCTGCTCGATGCTGGTGATCCCCCTGCGGGATCATGAGGATGAGGTGATTGGGGTCTTGCAGCTTCTCAATGCCAAGGATCGGGAAACCGGCGCGGTTGTTTCCTTTCCCGAGCACGAGGTGGGGATGGTCATGAGCCTGGCCTCGCAGGCGGCCATTGCCCTGACCAAGATGCGGCTGGTGCGGGGGCTGGAAAATCTGCTCGATGCGTTTGTCCGGACAATCGGTGATGCCATTGACGAAAAATCCCCGTATACGGCAGGGCATGTTTACCGGGTCGCCAATCTTACCGAGGAGATTGCTTTGGAGGTTAATCGGGCCACCACCGGCAAGTTTGCTCCGATCAGTTTCAGCGCTGACGAGCTTGCCGAAATCAGGATGGCGGCCTGGCTCCATGACGTGGGGAAGATCACCACCCCGGAGCATCTCATGGACAAGGCGACGAAGCTTGAGGCCATCTTTGACCGGATAGAACTTATTCGCCACCGGGTGGAAATCTCTCGCTTGCATGATGAGTTCGCTCGCCTGGAAAATGAACCCTGCCCAAGGAGGGCAGGGAGTCCTGCGCCGCCGGTGCAAAAAGAGGGAGAGTGGCAGGAGATCATCAATTTTCTCGATACGATCAATCTGGGGGGTGAAGGCTTGTCGGAGGAGAGTATCGAGAAGGTGCGGCGCCTCGCGGGGATAACCTATGCCCTGAGCGGAATGGAGCTTCCCCTGCTCGGACCCGATGAGGTGGAGAATCTCTGCGTGCAAAAAGGCACCTTGACCGCGGCGGAACGCAAGGTGATGAACCATCACGTGGAAATGAGCATCAGAATGCTGGAGGGGTTGCCCTTTCCGAAAAAATTGAAGAATGTCCCGCTTTATGCCGGCATGCATCATGAAAAGCTGAACGGCACCGGTTATCCCCGTGGGCTTGAAAATGGCGCCATTCCCCTGCCCGCAAGGATGCTGGCCCTGGCGGATGTCCTGGAAGCGCTGACCGCCGCCGATCGGCCCTACAAGCAAGGGAAGATGCTTTCCGAAGCCATGAATATTCTGGAAGGCATGGTTGCGCGGGGGGATCTGGACGGGGATCTCTGTGATCTGGTCGTTGATTCCGGTTTGATCGTTCGCTTTGCCCAGGACCTTTCCGCCCGGCAGCGGGATGATTTTTTCTGGCGCGGCAAGCATTACTCTGTTTCGGAAACAAGGTAGATCAAAAATTCCCGGTTGCCCTTGGGGCCAAGGATCGGGGAGGGACAGACGCCTTGCGGGACGAGACCGAGCTCTCCGGCAAAATTTTCGATTTCTGCAATCACCTGGTCGTGCAGGTCGCTGTCGCGGACAACTCCGCCGGTGCCGAGCTGGCCTCTCCCGACTTCGAACTGCGGTTTGATCAGGGCCAGAACTCGGATGGTTTTGCAGAAAAGGACAAGCAGCGGCGGCAGAAGCGTTTTAAGCGAGATAAAGGAAGCGTCGATTACCGCCAGATCGAGGGGCTCTGCAAGGTCGCCGGGGTGCAGGTTTCTGGCGTTGGTTCGTTCCATGACCACTACCCGCGGATCCTGCCGCAGTTTCCAGGCCAACTGGCCATAGCCCACATCAATCGCATAGACCTTGGCGGCTCCGTGCTGCAAGAGACAATCGGTGAAGCCGCCGGTGGAGGCGCCGACATCGGCACAGATCAAGCCGGCGGGGGCGAGGTGGAAATGCTTTAGCCCCGCTGCCAGTTTGAGCCCCCCCCGACTCACATAGGGGCAGGGTTTTCCCCTCAGCCGGAGCCGGCTGTCTGCGGCAAAAAGTGAGCCGGCCTTGTCGGCCGGTTGGTCGTTCACCAGCACCTGGCCCGCGGCAATGAGGGCCTGGGCCTTTGTGAGGGTGGGGGCGAGTCCGTGCTGCAGAACAAGCTGGTCGAGTCGGCTCTTCATTAGTTTGGGTCGGCAGGGCGCTGGGGTTAGGCTTCGGCCGTATCAGCCTTGCGGATCATCTCGCAGAGTTCATCGGCCATGGCGTTGATCAGTTTGGCGTCCTTGCCCTCCACCATGACCCGGATAACCGGTTCGGTTCCGGAGGGACGCACGAGAATCCGCCCATCCGCGCCCAATTTTTTTTCCAGGCTCTTGAGCTTTTTATTGAAGCCGGCAATGGTGTTGGTGTTGATTTTTTCGGCGGTGCGGACATTCTTGAGCACCTGGGGAAAGCTTTCCATGACGGAGGCCAGTTCCGACAGGGGTTTGTGTTTTTTGATCATTACTGCCAGCAATTGCAATGCGGCGAGGATGCCGTCGCCGGTGGTGTTGTGCTCCATGAACACCAGATGGCCCGACTGTTCGCCGCCGAAATTATAGCCGGATTTACGCATCTCTTCCACCACGTACCGGTCCCCGACCTGGGTGCGGATCATGGTGCCGCCCATGCGCTGCATGGCAACCTCCAACCCGAGGTTGCTCATCACCGTGGCAACCAAGGTTTTTTTCTTCAGTTTCTTGCGGCTCATCAGGTCGGCGGCGCAGATGGCCATGATATGGTCGCCGTCAACGATGTTGCCATGCTCGTCGGAGACGATGAGCCGGTCGCCGTCGCCGTCCAGAGCGATGCCGATATCCGCTCCGAGTTCCCGGACCTTGGCGGCCATGTGTTCCGGGTGCAGGGCGCCGCAATCGCGGTTGATGTTGGTGCCGTCCGGTTCCGCCGAAAGGGTGGTGACGGTGGCGCCCAGCTCTTCAAAAACATGGGGGGCAACTCCGTAGGTGGCACCGTTGGCACAGTCGAGCACGATGTGAAAGGCGTCCAGAGTGTATTCCCGGGGGAAGGTGTTTTTCAAGAAAACGATGTAGCGGCCCTTGGCGTCATCAATCCTGGTGGCGCGGCCGACTTCCTCGGCCACCGGGTGCAGGGCCGACATTTTCTGGGAGAAGATCAGGTCCTCGATCTCCAGCTCCAGGTCGTCATGGAGCTTGAAGCCGTTGCGGGCGAAGATCTTGATGCCGTTGTCCTGGAAGGGGTTATGGGAAGCGGAGATGACCACCCCGGCGTCGGCCCGCATGCTGGTGGTGATGAAGGCAATGCCCGGCGTGGGCAGCGGCCCGACCAGGAGAACGTCCACTCCCATGGAGCAGATTCCTGCGGCCAGGGCGTTTTCGATCATGTAGCAGGAAAGACGGGTGTCCTTGCCGATGACGATCCGGTGGCCGCGGCGCATGTCCTTAACGAGAAGGGCGAGGGCCCGCCCGATCTGCATGGCGATTTCGGTGGTCATGGGATAGGTGTTCGCCACCCCCCGGACCCCATCGGTGCCGAACAACTTTCTCATGGTTTTCTCCTGCCGGACGAAAAAAAAGAACCTGGAAATAACGCTTCCGCCAATGGTCCCTCTGGCGCGGTGTCGTTGGAAGACAAGAACAGCATGGTGGCCCGGATCATTTGCCGGGGATCCTGCCAATCCTGACGGTGACGGAGGGCGGGACGGCTTCGATGATTTTTATCTGCTCCGGCGCCGTGATTTTCACCGGGAGTCTGTGGACCCCGATCGGCAGCCCGTCCGTTGAGATACTGGCCTCGATGAATTCGGCCTGATTCCCTTTACTGCTCAAGGGCAGTAGGGCGCGGACGCTGATGGTGTGTGGCTCGAAGGTCACTTTTCTCTCGGTATCCGTGCCGACAAGGTGGACAGTGATATCGGAGATGGTCTTTTCCATGGTTTTTTCTTTGATCACCACATTGGCGGTGACCACGGTCTCACCCATGAGTTCCAGGAGGGCCGGCCGGAGTTCCAGCGGGACCTGGAAGGTTTTCGATGCTTTCAGCCCGCTGATGTCGATGGGTTTAGCAATCAGCAGTTTTTCGCGACCGAGAACGGCTTTGGGGCCGGAAACCTTGATGATCGAGGGCTCCAAGACCACTCCGCCCAGTTCGTGACCATTGGCGGGGGAGCCGGTCGTTCTGGCCTGGACCGGCAACTCCTTTTCGACCAACTCGTCGATGAGCAGGGTAATGTGGGTTGGTTGGATGCGCGAAACGGTAACGCCCCGTGGAAACTGGATCGTCTCGGGTTCGTTGCGAATGACAATGGTGCCGGGGGTCGCCTTGGCAAGGTTGATGGTTCTTGAAATCCGCTGGCGGTTGATGCCGCTGATCAAGCCGCGTGGGCCGCTGACTGTGGCCTCCAGCTGTTTTTTGAACTGATTGGCGATAACCATTTCCCGCGGCAGATTGACAATCTCCACCGGAATGTACACCGTGGTATCAACCTTGTCCTCGCCCACCACGAAATACCAGAGGAGGAGGGCGAAGATCAGGGAAATGAGCTTCAATCCCCAATTGTTCGGCCAATTGAGAAAATTGGGGGTGGGGATGCGCCGGATTATTTGTTTAACCAGTTTTTCCATAAGAGAGGGGTCGTGTTTTCCTTGGGAACAAAGATTGCGTCGAGTCGGCTTCTGAGGGCGTTTTCGTCGAGATCGGAGGTCATGGCTCCGTGCTGGACCAGGGAGATCTTTTGGGTTTCCTCGGAGATAACAATGATCACCGCGTCGGTTTCCTCTGAAAGACCTATGGCTGCTCGGTGGCGGGTGCCAAGCTGTTTGCTGATGTAAGGATTTCTGGTGAGGGGGAGCAAGGCCCCGGCCGAACGGATCCGGCCGTTATGGATGATCACCGCGCCGTCGTGGAGGGGGGCGGTGGTTTGGAAAATGGTGACCAAAAGCTGCCGGCTGACAATGGCGTCAAGGCTGTGGGCGGACTCGATGTATTCATTGAGTCCTGTTTCCCGTTCGATGACGATGAGGCCGCCGATCTTGCGTTGGGCCATTTGTTGCGCCGCCCTGACAATCTCGAGCAGGATGCGGACCGTGTCTTCCTGCGGTTTGGAAAAGGTGGTTTGCCCGACCTGGGCGAGAGCCCGGCGGATATCCCGTTGGAAGATGATGATGATAATCAGGAAGATCGAGCTTAAAAAGGTGCCCAGCAACCAGTATAGGGTAAGAAACTCTAACTCTCTCGCGGCAAAATAGAGCACGACGAGGACAACGATGCCGGAGAGGATTTGCACCGCACGGGTTCCGCGGATCAGCAGCATGACACGATAGATGATGAAGGAAACAATCAGGATATCGAAGAAGTCTTGCCAGCGGAGTGATTGTGCGAATTCCAGCATCGGTGTTCTGGTTCCGTCAATAAAAATTCTAGGGTGGAGAAGGTTGAAAATATTGTGTTGTTTTTAAGGTAAACGAAAAGCAGGGTCCCAGGCAAGGGGCATGTATGAATTTTTTTAAAAAAATTGGGGAGATCGGTCATTGTCTTGTGAAAAGAAAAGTTGTTTCTTGCGAAGGACTCTCCGCGCACCCATCTGGAATATTTGAAACAGGCTGTCCAGTTGTTGCTTGACAAGGTCGGGGAATTGATTTAAATTCATGAAATTTTCCAGCATCTTTCTGTGGCGTTGTCGGGAAACGGCAACCGAACGGAAAACCTGCCAGCCGTGAAACGGCAAGGGTAGAGCGTCTTGATCAATCAACAATACAGCAAACAGGAGTTGAGAATTGGCTAATCATAAATCCGCCGAGAAAAGGAATCGTCAGAACCAGTTGCACCGGCTGCGCAATCGCTCCAACAAGACCAAGATGAAGGGTGTTGTGAAGAAGGTCCTTGAGGCCGTTGAGCTGAAATCCGGAGAGCAAGCCCAGGAAGCACTGAAGTTGGCGATCCCTATTATCGAAAAAACAGCAGTGAAAGGCTCTATCCACAAAAAAAATGCTTCCCGTAAGGTTTCCCGTTTGACCAAACGGGTAAATGCCTTGCTCGCGGCGGTCTAATAACGAGAGAGCCGGTCGTGGCTGGAGTCCTGCCTCGTTTCTTCTGCCAAGCGGGAGAAGGATTTGTGCAAGGCCCTTCCGACCAGGCTGGTTGTGCCTCTTCCGTTGTGCGCAGGGATCAAGCCTGTTATTATGGAGAGTGTTTCGCTGTGATAAAGAAAAACAAAAAAGCCATGGGACGCTAATGTTCCATGGCTTTTTTTATGAGTTGAGGATCCATCATGTTCCGACCTTCCTTGCAGGAGTTTGAACACCTGGCCGCCGATGCCGGTCTGGTGCCGATCTATCGGGAAATCGTCGCCGACCTCGATACGCCGCTGACCATTTTTGCCAAGGTGGCGGGCGGAGAATCCCACGCCTTTCTCTTTGAAAGCCTTGAGGGCGGAGAGAAATGGGGGCGATATTCCTTTATCGGTTTTGACCCCATCGTCACCATGTCAAGTCGCGGGACCCAGATTACCATCACCCGGGAAGGAAAGAGCGAGCAGCAGGAGGGAGATCCGCTTCAGGCCCTGCAAGCCTTGCTGAAATCCTTTGATGCCTGCAATGCCGAGATGGGGTGTGACTCGGAGCTGCTCCCCCGTTTTTTTGGCGGGGCCGTGGGTTTTCTGGGCTACGACATGGTCCGCTTCATGGAGCGTTTGCCCGAGCGCAATCCGCCCTTGGCTCAGTTTCCCGACAGCGCCTTCATGGTACCCCGGACTGTTTTGATCTACGACAACCTCAGGCAGCTGCTCACCGTGGTCAATCTGGTGCAGACTGCAGGAGCGCAGGATCTCCCGGCCTTGTACGCGAAAGCGCAGGCTGAGATCGAGGAGGTCATCGTTCGTCTCCAGGCCCCCATGCCGACGGAGTATCTCGGCGGTGCCGGGGTAAAGGCCAAGACCCATGCCTTCACCTCCAATATGAGTGAAGAGGCTTTTGCGGAAATGGTGGAGGCGGCCAAGGAGTATGTCCAGGCCGGCGATGTCATCCAGGTTGTTCTGTCTCAGCGGTTTCATACCAAAACAGAACTCTCTCCCTTCAAGCTCTACCGTGCCCTGCGCCATATCAATCCCAGCCCCTATCTTTTTTATCTCAAGCTCGGGGATCTGGTCCAGATCGGCTCCTCTCCGGAGATCCTGGTGCGCCTGGAGCAGGGAGATATCGAGCTCAGGCCCATTGCCGGGACGAGAAAGCGCGGCAAAACCGAGGAAGAGGACGCGGCCCTTGAGCAGGAGCTGCTGGCGGATCCCAAGGAGCGGGCCGAACATCTGATGCTCGTCGATCTGGGCCGCAACGATGTGGGGCGGGTCGCCCAGTATGGCTCGGTGGAGGTGCGCGACCTGCTGGTGGTCGAGCGGTACAGCCATGTCATGCATCTGGTTTCCGGAGTGCATGGAACCCTGGCCCCCGGCAAGGATCAGTTCGACGTCCTGCGCGCCTGCTTTCCCGCGGGCACGGTGAGCGGCGCTCCCAAGATCCGGGCCATGGAGATCATCGAAGAGCTTGAGCCCGAGCGGCGCGGGCCCTATGCCGGTTCCGTCGGCTATTTCGGCTTTTCCGGGAATATGGATTTTTGCATCACCATCCGGACTTTTGTCATGCAGGGCGATGATCTTTGGGTGCAGGCCGGTGCGGGGATTGTCGCCGATTCGGTGTCCGCCTTGGAGTATCAGGAAACCATCAACAAATCCATGGGACTGCGGCGGGCTGTGGAACTGGCGGAAAAAGAGTTTTAAACCGGTTTGCCCGGCGGAGCGCGAGAAAGCATATGATCGTTATCATCGATAATTACGACTCCTTTACCTACAACATCGTCCAGACCCTCGGGGGGATGGGCGCCGAGATGAAAATCTTCCGCAACGACGAGGTGGATATACCCTTCATCGCCTCGCTTGCCCCCGACCGGCTGCTGATCTCGCCCGGCCCCTGTTCTCCGGCCCAGGCGGGGATCTCCATTGAGGCGATTCGCTTTTTCAGTGAAAAGATTCCGGTGCTGGGGGTCTGTCTGGGGCATCAGTCCCTGGGCGAGGCCTTTGGCGGGCAAACCGTCCGGGCCGGCCGACTGATGCACGGCAAGACAAGCCCCATCACCCATGACGGGTTTGGGGTGTTCACCGGGTTGCCCAATCCTTTCGAGGCCATGCGCTACCATTCCCTGGTGGTCCGGGAATCCGACCTGCCCGAATGTCTGATGGTCTCGGCGCGTTCCGATCAGGGCGAGCTCATGGGGCTCAGGCATCGGACTCTGCCGGTGGAAGGGGTGCAATTCCATCCCGAATCCATCATGACCCCGGCCGGGGTGCAGTTGCTGAAAAACTTCCTTGATCCGGCCTACCCGGAAATTCTCGCCAGGCAGCGTAAGGAGATGGTCGCATGATGAAAGAGGCCATTGCCAAAGTGGTGGCTGGAACCGATCTGAGCGAAGCGGAGATGGTCGGGGTGATGGAGACCATCATGGACGGGGAAGCGACCCCGGCCCAGATCGGCGCCTTTATCACCGCGCTGAGGATCAAGGGCGAAACCGTGGACGAGATCACCGGCGCGGCCAGGGTGATGCGGGCCAAGGCCACCAAGGTGCATGGGGTTGGCGAGGGCGGGATTCTCGTGGATACCTGCGGCACCGGGGGCGACGCCTCCGGCACCTTCAATGTTTCCACCACCAGCGCCTTTGTCGTGGCCGCCGCCGGGGTGCCGGTGGCCAAGCACGGCAACCGTTCCGTTTCCAGCCATTGCGGCAGTGCCGACGTGCTTGAAGCCTTGGGTGTGGATCTGGGTTTAAGCGCCGAACAGATCGGGCAATCCATTCGTGAGATCGGCATCGGTTTTATGTTTGCTCCTGCCCTGCATGGGGCGATGAAGCACGCCATCGGCCCGCGCCGCGAGATCGGGATCAGGACCATCTTCAATATTCTCGGCCCCTTGACCAACCCAGCCAATGCCAATGTCCAGCTCATGGGGGTGTTTACTCCCTCCCTCACCGAAACCCTGGCCCGGGTGCTGGGCAGGCTTGGCACCCGCCGGGCCCTGGTGGTGTGCGGCGAGGGCAATCTGGATGAGATCACCATCACCGGCGCTACCAGGGTGTCCGACTGGAACAACGGCGAATTGACAACCTACACCATCCATCCCTCGGAGCTGGGCATGGCCACGGCCAGCCTGGCGGAAATCAAAGGCGGGACCACCGCGCCCGAGGCTGCGGCGCAGCTGCGGAGTGTGCTGAGCGGTAAATCAGGACCCTGTCTGGACATGGTCCTGCTCAATGCCGGCGCCGCCCTAATGGCTGCCGAACGTTGCGATGATTTGGCCGGTGGGGTCGCCCTGGCCCGTGAAGTAGTGGCCAGCGGGGCTGCGCTGAATAAGGTCGAGGCGTTGGTTGCCTTTTCCCAAGCGGTGAAAAACCCATGATTGTTGAAATCGCAACAAGCCGCGATTACAACAGTTATTGCTTGGTCGTTTTTTAATCAATGTCACGGACCTGTGCCGTGTTTTCAGTTTTTGCGAGTTTATCATGATTCTCGATACCATTGTCGCCCGGAAAAAAGAAGAAGTCGCTGCCCTCAAGGCGTGTGGCATAACCGTGCCTGAAATGGAAATCCCGCCGCCCCGCGGCTTTATCCGGGCCTTGACCGATTTTCCCGGCGTAGCCGTCATCGCCGAGGCCAAAAAGGCCTCCCCCTCCAAGGGAGTTATCCGGGCCGATTTCGATCCGGTGGCCATTGGTCGCAGCTATCTGGCCGGCGGCGCTCAGGCGATGTCGGTGCTCACCGACGTGGACTTCTTCCAGGGTTCGCTTAGCTATATCCCCGCAGTGCGGGCGGCTGTTTCTTTACCGGTGCTGCGCAAGGATTTCATCATCGATCCCCTGCAGATCCGGGAGGCGCGGGCTTACGGCGCCGATGCGATTCTTCTGATCGCCGCCATTCTCGAGACCAGTCAGATAGAAGAGTATCTGGCGCTGGCCTCCGAGCTTGGCATGGATGCCCTGGTGGAGGTGCATGACGAGGCGGAGGTCGAAAAAGCCGTGGCCGCCGGCAGCCGGTTGATCGGGGTCAATAACCGTGATCTTCGCGATTTTTCCATGGATCTGAACACCACCTTCCGCTTGCAGAAGATGATTCCGGCCGGGATTCCTCTGGTGAGTGAATCGGGCATTCGGGATCATCACGATATGGAGCGGCTTGCCGAGCATGGCGTCAGGGCCGCGTTGGTCGGGGAAACCCTGATGCGGGCCGCGGACCCAGCCGAGGCGTTGCGGACGTTGGTTTGCGATCAGGATGGGAAAAGGGTATGAACGCCAGAACGCGGATCAAGGTATGCGGGATGCGGGAGGTGGCCGAGGTCGCTGCGGTTGTCGAGGCCGGGGTGGACGCAATCGGGATGATCTTTGTCGAGCAAAGCCCCCGGTACGTTGAGCCGGAACGGGCGCGGGACATTGTTGCCAGCCTGCCGCCCTTTGTTGATGCGGTTGGAGTTTTTCTCGATCAGGACGTGGCAACGGTGAACGAGATCGTCCGCTCCTGCGGCCTGACCATGGTGCAACTGCATGGGGAAGAATCCCCTGCCTACTGCGCGGAAATCAACTGTCGGGTGATCAAGGTTTTTCGGGTGCGGCCCACGCTGAGTACGGAAGATCTGGCGCCTTATGCCGGAGTGGTTTCCGGCTTCTTGTTCGACACCTTTCACGAGAAGATCGCCGGAGGCACCGGGGACACCTTTGACTGGCATCTGCTTGAAAAATTGTCCCCGCCTCGCCCAATAATCCTGGCCGGCGGCCTCACCCCCGAGAATGTGGGTGAGGCGATCAGGCAGGCGCATCCCTTTGCGGTGGATCTCAATTCCGGGGTGGAGATCTCGCCCGGTCGTAAGGATCTTGTCAAGGTTCGGGCGGCCATTGCCCAGGTGGCGGCGGCGGACGGTGCGTACCGACAGGGCTGAGCCGAGCAAGCGGCCCAGCCCCTGCCGCAGTTATTTGGTTGCCGGAAAGAGGGTGACCACCTGCGGCGTATTGCCGATGGTCAGCGAAAGCCGCAACTCTTTTACTCCATCCGCTTCTTCCCCCGGCATTCCCGGAAAGAACAGAACCCCGTAAGCGATCTGGTTCGGCAGGATCGTCTGGTTCCTGAGGCTTTTGGAGGCAAGGTCATCCTTGATTTTTTCTCCGCTCTCGCTGTAACTCTTGGCTCCCCCGATAATCGCACCTCCGGCCGCACCAAGCACGGCGCCGGTTCCCATTGCCTCGCCGACGTTCTTGCCGGTAACCACCCCTACGGCCAGTCCGGCCAGTGCTCCGGCCGCGCCCATGAGCAACGACGGTTTTGCCGCGCCTTTGGCTGTTTCTCCAAGATCGACATGCCCTGAAGTCCGCTGATAGGTTTTTTCCAGCGAGAGAATCGGCCAGGCCCGGTTGTTGTTATCGATCAGGAAGGTCTGCTCGGGGTTGAGTTTCACCTTCTCCGGGCTGTCGTTTTGCAGGGTAAGCTGCACGGGCAGCAGGCCGGCATTGCGCGCGCCAAAGCCGAAGGCCTGCTTGGCCGCTTCATCGCTGCTGAAAGCCAGGGCGGAAATCTTGAGGCCATCGCCCACCACGATGCCGCCATTTTTGGCATCCGGCAAGTTGAGCGGGGCGACCCGGTCCTGGTAGGTGCAGCCGCTGGCTAGGCTGAGCATGCTCAGCAGGGCGGCAAAGCAACCCAGACGCTTTCCGAAACCATTTAATCTTTTCATGTTCGTTCCTTTTCCTGTCTATGGGAGGATTTATTTGAGTCTGAGACCCAAAAATCTGGTGCGGCCATCACGCTTGATAAAAAATGAAACCGTTGATTTTGCCTTTTTTCCCTTGAGTTCATTGAGGAGGTCCTTCACATCCCGGACAGGTTTTTGGTTGACCTCAAGGATCAGGTCTCCCTTGCGCAGACCTGCGTAAGCCGCAGGCGAGTAGGGTTCAACCCCGGTTACCAGGACCCCGTGCTTGTCGGTGATGCCCAGGGCCGCGGCAATCTCCGGGGTGAGGTCCTGCACCTCCAGCCCCAGGCTCTTGTTGAGGCTGTCGGCTTGTTCGCTTGCGGCAAGCTGTTCTTCGTTGAGCTTGGCAATGATTACGGGGATTTTTTTCAGTATGCCCTTCCGGTACAGAGTGATATCCGCTTTGCCTCCCACCGGAGTTTCCGCCACCAGATTCGGCAGCATGCTCATCTGGCTGATTTCCTTGCCGTTGAATTCGACAATGACATCGCCGGCTTTAATGCCGGCCTTCTCCGCCGGACTTCCCGGGGAAACCTCGCCCACCAGGGCGCCGATCGGCCGCTCAAGTTTGAACTGGGCGGCGAGTTCCGGGGTCACGGGCTGGATCATCACCCCGAGCCAGCCGCGCACCACAGTACCATGTTCTTTGAGTTGGTTGATTACATTTTTTGCCATGTTGGCCGGGATGGCGAAGCCGATGCCGATGTTGCCGCCACTGCGGCTATAGATGGCGGTGTTGATTCCGACCATCTCGCCCATGAGATTGTAAAGGGGACCGCCGGAATTGCCCGGATTGATGGAGGCATCTGTCTGAATGAAATTTTCATAGGGGCCGCTGCCCAGGGAACGTCCCTTGCCGCTGACAATTCCGGCGGTAACGGTCTGCTCAAAGCCGAAGGGGTTGCCGATGGCCATGACCCAGTCACCCACCCGCAATTTGTCCGAATCGCCGAAGGCGATTGCCGGCAAGCCATTTTTGGGCGCGATCTTGAGCAGGGCAAGGTCTGTTTTCGGGTCGCGGCCGATGATCTTGGCGTCGTATTCCTCGAAGTTGGTCAACCGCACATTGATGCTGTCGGCGTTTTCTACGACATGGTTGTTGGTAACAATATAGCCATCCTTGGAGATGATCACCCCGGAACCGAGGCTGGTCCGTTTCTGTTCCCGCTGGGGCTGATCCTGTTCATTGGGAGAGGGAAGGCCGAAAAAACGGCGGAAGGGCTCGGGGATATCCTGCCCGTTGAACATGTCATGGGGGGAGCGGGAGGCCTTAACCGTTTGGGTGGTATAGATATTGACCACGGTGGGGCTGAGTTTGTCCGCCAGATCGGCAAAGGTGGCCGGGGCGTTGCTCACTGCCCAGGTTAAGCCTGGCAGTGTCGCGAGAAGGAGTCCCATGAGCAGGAAGGCCAATAAAATTGGGGCTGGATGGCGGCGCGGGAAGGTCGGTACAGGGGAAATCATAGTGTGCTCCTTGAGGTGTTGGACAAGATAAGCATGTTGCATAGGGGTGGAGTTGGACAAGTTGCCATGCCTCTGAGTAATCAGTCATTCTTGTACGTCTGTGTTATTGTGTATATCTCTTTTTCTGGATGTCAAGCCCGGGGTGTGCGACCGTATTGAGAAAAAAAACGGGACCGCAGGAGCGAGGGGGGCTCTGCGGTCCCAGGGACACGCCCTTCTGGGGAAGAAGGGAAAGGAAGAAGAGATGCTTGGAGGATGCGCATCATAAAAAGAAAGACACGGTCTGCTTTGTAAAAGTTCCTGAAAAAAATGCAGCCATTGTTTTTATTGAAAGCGGATGGCAGCGGTCAATATCTGCTTCTCGTTCCCGAATCGTGTTTCCCCCGCTGCGGCAGGGACCAGGACGAAATGGTGGTGGCCGATGAGGTTATGGAAATCTCTCAGTTCGGACTGGGGGAGATGGACGAGGAACAGGCTGGCACTGACGCGATGGAGCTGCCAGTTCCGGTGCAACATCTCTCGGCAGAGTGTGATCCGGCTGTCGCGATCGATATCCTTGATGAGTACATGCAGGTCCGGGGATAACAGGCGGCGGGCATGATTGTCGGGAGCCGGGTGGGTCGTCAGGGGTGTCCGGGCAAGCGGCTCCAGATCTCCGCTCAGGCGCGCTTCATTATGAGAGACGGCAAACATGAGATTCGGGGCAAGCGCTGGTCGTCTGGTGGCGAGAATCTCTCCTTGCGGTAAGGAGGAGGTCCGGGCTAAAGGCGATGGGAAGATGTTTGTTTGCTGCAAGGGCGAGGAGGTGAGCATGAATCCTCCGAGCATGGCAATGGTGAATATGGCAGCGGCGGCGGGGATTGATAGGGAAAAATTCAGAGCATCGATAAAAGTCCAGGCCCGATAGAAGATACCTTTTTTTGCCAGCTTTGCGTGGATGCCCGGCAGCAGATCGCCTGGGGGAACCAGTGGTTCGAGGCTATGCACGAGGCGGAGGGTTTGCTGAAACTCCTGCCATTCCACGGCGCAGACCGGGCAGCCGAGAAGATGGTCGGTCAGGGCGCGCAGCTCTTCGCGGGCAAGGGTATTGTCCGCAAACTCGGTGAACAGCGGCTGGACTTCAGTGCATTGCATAGGCGGACCGATTACAGATGATGTTTGAGACGTTTTTTTAAGGCCAGGCGGGCCCGGTTTAGTTTGGACTTGACCGTGCCCATGGGCAGAGCAAGAATCTCACTGATTTCTTCGTACGAAAGCTCCTGCAGATCACGGAGAAGAATGACTTCTTTTTCCGCAGGCGCGAGGGAGGCAATGGCTTCCCGGACCAGACGGACGGTGTTTTGCTGTTCGTACTCTTTTTCCGGAGTGGTGCCGGAGCTTAAGTGCAAGCCGGTGTCCGGATCATCAAGGGACTGATTGCTGAAAAAACCCCGGCGGCGCAGTTTCTGGTAACGGTTCCGGCAGTGGTTCAGGGCCAGTTGGTAGAGCCAGGCCCCGAACTTGCTTTCGTCTTTCAGTTTGTCTATCTGGCGGAAGACCGTGACGAAGATGTCCTGCGCGAGATCCTTGGCCTCATCTTCCTGTTTTACATAGCCCAGAGCCAGATTATATATCTTCTTCTGATAGAGGGTCACCAGCCGGTTAAAGGCCTGCTGCTCCCCCTGGCGGAAGGCACGGACAAGTTCGGCTACTTCTTGGTATGGCATCGTGATCCGCTTGTCCTATTGGCCCAGGGCCAATTTTTCTGTATAGCGTTAAGACAACCGAGGGGCTAAAAAGTTCCCGGCAAAATGGGAATGCATCTTCTCCGCCTGTGTCAAAAGGGGAGGCGCTTGCCGGAAGCATCTTCCTGGATTAAACAAAAAAGGAGGCAAAAGAACAACAGGAAAGCGAGTTGATCCGTGGTATGTTGCTGTGGACCTGTGCTTGAAAGATTTTCCGTGATTGGGTATCTTGCTTTCCCTGGAGTGGTTGTGCCTTTATTCCCTTTTAATGAGACTATCCCATGATCGAGAAAATTGTAACTGACTTGAAAAATATATTTGTCTTCAAGGAGACGACCCAAGTCGGAGACATTGTTCTGATCGTGGCCGAACAGATCATGTATGCTCTGGTTACGGGGATTGTGAGGGACTATGCCAAGAAGGAGGAGTGGTGGCAGGTAGGTTTGCAGTTGTTGACCCTTCCTCCGCAGAAGGTGGTCTGGACTCTGCGGACCCCGCAATTCACCGGGCAGGATATATTCACCATGGGCGGCGAGCAGCGGTTCATCAAGGCCATTGATTTTGGCGGTGGCGGCGAGTTGCTTCAGAAGAACGGCAGTGGACAGATAAGTCCGGAAAAAAAGAAGCGGCCCATCCTGAAGGTAATCAAGTAGGAGCCCGGTTGTTCAGGCGCTTTTGCGGCAGCTGTTCATGACAAAGAAGTTTTCAATTCTCTCCATCATCTGCTGATAACACCCCGGACAATAGCCGTGTGAGCGCTGGTCACCGGAATTGGCACTCCGCTTGGCTGCCCAGCTGTTGTGCTTTTTTGTTTTGTGACAAACGCAGCAGATGACTTGCATGATCGTTTCCTCAGGGTTCTTTGTCTAACATATCGGGATAGCTTCAGAAAAACTTGATGAAAAAATGGTGACCCACATGGCCAGGCCCGGAGGAGAAAGAGAGATCATTGCCCGCATTCGCCAGGCGACGGGAAACTCCGACGATCTTGTGGTCGGGATCGGCGATGACTGTGCGGTGTACCGAACATCCCAGGGACGAGTCAGTCTGGTCACCACCGATACCATGGTGGCGGGGGTGCATTTTGATACCGCCTGGCATCCACCCGTTGCCCTCGGCCGGAAGGCGGCCTCCGTCAATATCAGTGATATTGCCGCCATGGGAGGCTTTCCGCGTTTCGCCCTGCTTTCCCTGGCCCTGCCCCCCGAGACCGAGAACCAATGGTTGTCTGATTTTATGGCCGGTTTTCTTGCCGTGCTCTCCGAGCATGGTGTGGTCCTGATCGGCGGGGACACGGTGCAGAGCGGGCATGAGTCCATGTTCTCCGTTACGCTGCTCGGGGAAATGGCTGAGACGGAACTGCTTACCCGAAAAGGTGCGCGCATCGGAGATGTGGTTCTGGTCAGTGGCCTTTTGGGCGAGGCGGCGGCTGGTCTTGCCTTGTGCCGGATGGGGCTGGCTCATGATCCCGGCTGGCAGACCTTGGTTGGTGCGCATCTGGATCCTGTTCCTCAGGTCGCCTTAGGCAGGGTGCTGGCCGCCAGCGGGTTGGTCCATGCCATGCAGGATCTCTCCGACGGCCTGGCCACCGATTTGGCCCATATCTGCGCAGAGAGCGGGGTCGGAGCAGTGGTGGCGGCGGAAAGGATTCCCCTTTCCCCTGTGCTCTGCAAAGCAGGGGAAACCTGCGGCCACTCTCCCCTTGATTGGGCGCTGTCCGGAGGAGAGGATTATCAGTTGCTCTTCACTGTTGGCGAGCAAGAGATGGAACCGCTCTGCAATCTGATCATGGAAAAAACCGGCCGAGAACTTTTTGCGGTGGGTCGGATTGTCGAAGGGCGGGGAGTTTTTCTTGAAGAGGCGGGCCAACGCAGGGAGATCAGCTACCGTGGCTATGAACATTTCAGATAACAGAGCGGAGACACCGCAGTTTCCGGCCCCCTTTACCATGCGGATTACCTCGGGGTCCGAGGATGTGGGTCCGGCCTGCGACCTGATCGCGGCCCGGGCCGGGCTTGCCAAGAGCCGGGTGAAAGATGCCATGTGTAAGGGGGCGGTCTGGCTGACGGGCAAGAGGGGCGGGCGGAAACATTTGCGGAAGGCAACCGCGCAATTGAGTCCTGGCGATATTCTTGATTTGTTTTACGATGCTCGCCTGCTTTCGCTAAAACCTCCGGTGGCTCAATGTCTCCACGATGCCCGCCAGTACAGTGTCTGGTTCAAGCCCGCCGGTCTGCTTGCGCAGGGAACGGATTACGGAGATCATTGCTCGCTGGTCCGTCAGGTCGAGGTCCATTTTCGCTTGAAGCGTCCGGTCTTGCCCGTGCACCGGCTCGATCGGGAGGCGGCCGGTTTGATGATTCTGGCCCACACCAAGGCGGCGGCGGCAAAACTATCCGGGTTGTTGCAGGTCAACGGTATTGACAAGCAGTACCGGGTAACCGTGCTTGGCCGTCTCGGTTCGGATTCCGGGGTGATTGACCTGCCTTTGGACCGCAAGCCAGCCATCACCCGATACATCCTCACTGCCTATGATCCAGGCAGCAATACTTCCATCGTCGAAGTCACTCTCGAGACCGGACGCCTGCATCAGATCCGTCGACATTTTGCCCTGATCGGGCACCCCGTTCTCGGCGATCCAAAGTATGGCCAAGGGAATAAAAACAGCACCGGTATGGAGTTGGTTGCCTATTGTCTTGCCTTCCGCTGCCCTTTTAGCAGGAAGGAGGTGCGGATCAATCTTGATAAACAGGAGAAAGGTTGACGATTGTTCAGAAGTGAAGAACGTCATCCCGTGGGACAATAGCGAAGCCGCAACGTTTGTGCGGTTGCTTTTGCTCTCAGGAGTCGTAAGGAATCAGTCCGCTGCGTATGGCTATTTCTTTACGGCTCTTTTTTTTGCCTTTTGGCCGAGGGGTTTGCGCAGTGATTCCGTGCCGCCCATGAGACGCATCTGCTGTTGGATATGCCAAGCCCGTTCGCTGATGTAGCCGGATGGCCGGGCTGCACTTGAGCGAAGGGGACTGGGGAGGATTGCCGCCAGAATAGCGGCTTCCGCACTATTCAGTTTGGCGGCGGATTTGTGGAAGTAAACCTTGCTGGCAGCTTCAACCCCGAAGATGCCGGGGCCGAACTCCGCCACGTTGAGGTAGACCTCGAGGATGCGGTGTTTGGGCCAGAGACCCTCGAGCAGCAGGGTGAAATAAACCTCCAGTCCCTTGCGGATGAAGCTTCGTCCCGGCCAGAGAAAGAGATTCTTGGCAACCTGTTGGGAGATGGTGCTTGCCCCATGCACCCGTTTCCGGCGCTGGTTGTGTTCCCAGGCCTTTTCGATGGCTTCAAAGTCAAAACCCATGTGGCTGAAAAATTTCTGGTCTTCGGAGGCGATTGCCGCCAGCGGCGCATAGGGAGACATCTTCTCCAGGGCAACCCACTGGTAGCGGAAGCGGTATTCCTTCTCTTTCTCCCACAGGGAAGCAACCTGTCGCTGGATCATGAGAGAACTGCAAGGCAGCGGTACCCAGCGAAAGAGGATGGTGATCGCCATGGTTCCTGCGAGGCAGAGAACAAACACCCGAAGAGCCAGACGGCAAAGCGTGCGGAGCCAACGGAAAACCCCCCTCTTTCTGGGCGGCAACTCTGAGCGGGGGGCGGCGGCTTTTTGGGGAGAGATTTGCATGGTGGGAAGAAGGCTGAAGGATCCGGCTGCTCGCTGCACTGGGGGGGCGGGTATTATTTTTTTCCGGACCAGAACGCCGATTTTTTCCTCATGGGATAAAAAACAGAATATCCGCCTCTATAGCCGATTTTTTTGACAGAGGCAAGGGGAATGGATTTCTCTAAAAATACATTCCCCTTGCCTCTGCAGGTTGGTCGTGGTTTGGTACCCCCCGGGGAAATTTCCAGAGAGAGCACGGATCGTATTCTGTCTTTACGCGTTGCTCTTTACCTCCTCCACGACCGGAGGCGGCGCAGTGATACTGCTGATGATTTTTTCTTCGGTTTTTGAAAAGCCGCTCACCATGGACATGATAACCGCCGCCAGATAGGGGATCGACTGGACCAGCAGGACCATGATCCAAACCAGCAGATCCGCGGTTTCCGACCCTTGCGACACCACGACGCAGGTGGCGGCAAGCCAGAGGGCTGCCATGATCAGCCCTTCTTCCCTCGCCGATTGCAGGGCCTGGAACAGGGCATGACGCCTGGCCCGTTTTGGGGTTCGGAAAAATGGGATGTCCTTGGTGAAAAAACCGAGGATGATCGCCTGGGAAATGGTGTGGGACAGGGAAAGTCCTGCCAGGGCCGAGGCCAGGGTCTGTCCGGCGGTGGCGCCGACCCGGGTCCGGTAGAGGTAAATCATCTTGCCCACCTTGAAAACAAAGAGGGTCAGCGGCATGATCGAGAGGATCACCAGAGGCGGGTCAATCTGGAGCGGAAAATAGACCATGCCCGTGGACCAGCCCAGGGCGGCCACGGTGAAGAACATGTTCAGGCTGTCGGCCAGCCAGGGTATCCAGCCGGCGACAAAATGATACCGCTGGCCCCTGGTGAGGGCAGTCTGCCTGCCGAAGAGCAGGGCTTTGGCATGCCGCCGCAGGATCTGCACCGCCCCGTAAGCCCAGCGGAACCGTTGTTTCTTGAAATCGACAAAGGTGTCCGGCATCAACCCCTTGCCATAACTTTTGGAAATGTAGGTGGCCTCATAGCCGCGTTCAAAGATTTTTAGACCCAGTTCCGCATCCTCGGTGATGCACCACTCCGCCCAGCCTCCAACCTCTTGCAGTACGGATTTGCGGACCATGGTCATGGTGCCGTGCTGGATGATGGCGTTGCGTTCATTGCGGGTCAGCATGCCGATATAGAAAAATCCCTTGTATTCCGCATAACACATGGCCTTGAAGAGGTTTTCTTCATCGTCCCGGTAATCCTGGGGTGCCTGGGCAATGGCCAGGGAGGGCTTGGCAAACTGGGGGGCCATGTCCTTGAGCCAGTCCGGGGTGACAATGTAATCGCTGTCAATGACCGCCAGAAGCTCTGCTTCCGGCGCGGTTTTTTCCAGGGCGAAGTTCAGCGCTCCGGCCTTGAATCCGGCCAGCGGAGCCACATGAAAGAAGCGGAACTTGGGCCCGAGTTTGAGGCAGTGTTCCTCCACCGGTTGCCAGATTGCGGGATCCTTGGTGTTGTTGTCGATGACCAGGACCTCGTAGCGGGGATAGTCCAGCTTGGCCAAGGCGTTTAGGGTTTCGATCATCATCTCGGGCGGTTCGTTGTAAGCCGGCACCTGGACGCAGACCATGGGCAGTTGGTCATCGTCCAGATGCTGCGGGGTAAATGGCCGCCGCCACTGGGAGAGCCAGGTTGCCTCGGCCCATTCGTGGGCTTCGGCCAGGAGCACCACCACCACCCCGATCATGCCGATCACCATGAGGATGCCGATGAGGATGGTGGTCGGGTTCAGGTACTGTCTGGTGTAGGTGTAAACAATCCACACCGCTCCGGTGGAGGCACCGAAAGCGATGGTGGCAAGAAAGCTTCGCCCCCTGGTGCGCAGGGTTTTGCTGTCGATGAGGAGAAAGGCGAAGGTGATGATGGCGATGATGGCCGAGATCCCTGCCAGGGTCCGCCATTCCGGAATCTTGACAATGGGTTCGGTAAAGGGGAACTTGGGTTCGCGGTTGACATCGTACACGCCCCAGTACGCACCCACCGAGCCTTCACTCCCTTGTTTCCAAGGCTGGTCAAAGGCCTCCATGACATAGTAGGTGTATTTTTCCTGTTCGGCCTTGGCCAGAAAACGGCGGAGAAAGATGGCTTCGTTGGCCGGAGAAGCCACTGCCAGCTGGCGCGTTCTCCCGTTGCTGGGCCAGCCCACCTCGCCGATGATCACCTCTTTGGCCGGGAATTTTTGCTTCAGCATGTTCATGTGCTTAACAATGTAATCAATGGACTGGGCCATTTCTATGCCTTCCCAGTAGGGCAGCATGTGGGTGGCGATGTAGTCCACGTGTTCTCCGAGCTCCGGATATTTCATCCAGATATGCCACGGTTCGGCGGTGCTCACCGGAATTTCCACCGCCTCCTGCACCCGGTCGAGATAGGCGATGAGCTGTTCCGGGGTCAGGTCGCCGCGGAGGAGCGCCTCGTTGCCGATGATGATCCGGACCACGTTCTGGTAGTTCTCCTGGGCGACCCGGATGGCGGTTGCGATTTCCACCTCGTTTCGTTCCAGGTCGTTGGTCAGCCAGGCGCCGAGGGTTACGTTGAGCCCGTATTTCCTGGCCAGACGGGGAATCTCGGCCAAGGAGCCTTCCTGGGTGTAGGTTCTCACCGCGTGGGTTCTTTTGGCCAGCAAGGCCAGATCCTCGTCGATTTCTTCTTCCGTGGGCAGGACGTGGTCAATGGCACTTTGCCACGCGCGGAACGGGGAAAAGGAAAAACCCTGGATGCGGTTGGGCCAGCGCGGCTCCTGCTCGGGCTGGTTGACAAAGGCCCAGATGCTGCTGGAAATAACCGCGATCGCTATGGCAATGAGAAGGTTTGCCCTGGTCATATGGCTCTCTTTTTGGGGAAACGTTGTTGTCGGCGCACAGGCTGCGTCCGAAGCAAGGACCGCAGTGAAAATGGATTTTTCCGCGGCCAGGCTTCTTATCTCGTTTGTTTGAAAATGTGCGGGGCTGAACCCATTTTTTTGAATAGGCCGATGGGGGGGAAAGTACTGGAAATTACCCCATGAATACTAACTCTTATACGTCTGAAGGATGGTGCTTGTCAATCCTTGTTCATGGCAAATAAATGTTTTTTCCCCTGCTGTTCCGGCGTTCTCCGGGTATTTGCAAAAAACGTTTGTTTCAGGGGGCAAAGAATGTGCTCACCCCCCCATAACTTGGGGGGCTTTTGGTATTCTTCTTCGGGAAGAGAGGAAATATGGTATATTATCGGGGTTTGCCCCTGATGCTGTCTGCCCTTGGAGATATGTTTGATGTCCTTTCAGATTGAAACCACCTATGCCCCTGCCGGAGACCAGCCGGTAGCCATCGACTTGCTCTGCCGCGGCCTGGCGGCAGGGTTGCCCCATCAGGTTCTCCTCGGGGTGACCGGCTCGGGCAAGACCTTCACCATGGCGCAGGTTATTGCCAAAACCGGCCGTCCGGCCCTGGTCATGGCTCCCAACAAGACCCTGGCCGCCCAGCTCTATTCCGAGTTCAAGGAGTTGTTTCCCAATAACGCGGTGGAGTATTTTGTCAGCTACTACGATTACTATCAGCCCGAGGCGTACATCCCCTCGTCGGACACCTATATCGAAAAGGATTCCGCCATCAACGAGGCCATCGATAAGATGCGCCACTCCGCGACCCGGGCGCTGCTCACCCGGCGGGATGTGATCATCGTCGCTTCGGTTTCCTGCATCTACGGCCTGGGCTCCCCGGAGGAGTATAAGAGCATGCATCTTTTTCTCAAGGCAGGGGAGGAATTCCCCCTTGAGGAGATGCGGCGCAGGCTGGTGCACATGCTCTATGAGCGCAACGACCTTTCCTTTCATCGCGGGACCTTCCGGGTGCGGGGCGATGTGCTGGAGATATTCCCGGCCTACGAGGAGGATCGCGCCGTCCGGGTGGAATTTTTTGGCGAGACCATTGAGGCGATCAGTATCATCGATCCCCTGCGCGGCAAGGTGCTGGAGCGGTTTTCCGAAATGACTGTTTTTCCGGGCAGCCATTTCGTCACCTCGAAGGATCGGCTGCAGCGGGCCACGGCCACAATCAAGGAGGAGCTGCAGGAGCGGCTTGTCTTTTTTTATAAAAATAATCGGCTGGTTGAGGCGCAGCGTCTTGAGCAGCGCACCATGTTCGACCTGGAGATGCTTCAGGAACTGGGGTATTGTCATGGCATCGAGAATTACAGCCGTCATTTTACCGGGTTGGCGCCGGGAGAACCGCCGCCCACCCTGCTGGACTATTTTCCCCCTGACTTTATTCTTTTTGCCGACGAATCCCATGTGACCCTCCCCCAGGTTCGGGGCATGTACCGGGGGGATCGTTCCCGCAAGGAAACCCTGACCGAGTTCGGCTTCCGCCTTCCCTCCGCCCTGGATAACCGACCCCTGATGTTCGATGAGTTCGCCAGCCGGATAGCCCAGGCGGTCTATGTCTCGGCCACCCCCGGTGATTTTGAGCTGGAAAAGGCCGAGGGAAGGGTGGTGGAGCAGCTGATCCGGCCCACCGGGCTTCTCGACCCGCGGATTCTGGTGCGGCCGGCAACCAATCAGGTGGATGATCTGCTGGAAGAGGTCAGGGTGCGGGAGGAACGCGGGGAGAGAGTCCTTATCACCACTCTGACCAAGCGGATGGCCGAGGATCTTACCGAATATTACGAGAAGCTCGGGGTGCGGGTGCGCTATCTCCATTCCGATATCAAAACCATGGAGCGGATGGAATTGATCCGCGATCTCCGCTTGGGTGAGTATCAGGTGCTGGTGGGGATCAACCTGCTCCGCGAGGGGCTGGATATCCCCGAGGTCTCTCTGGTGGCGATTCTCGACGCCGACAAGGAGGGTTTCTTGCGCAGCGCCCGCTCGCTAATCCAGACCTGCGGCCGGGCCGCCCGGAATGTCAAAGGGTTGGTGATTCTTTATGGGGACAGGATCACCGACTCCATGCGCCAGACCATGGAGGAGACAGAGCGGCGGCGGGTTATTCAGGCGGCCTACAACGAAGCCCACGGGATTACCCCGGAGAGCGTGCAGTCACGGATCAAGGATCTCATGGAGACGGTGTATGAGAAGGATTATGTGACCGTTGCGGTGGCCACCGGCGAGACAGGGCCGGCGTATGCAAGCCTGGTTGAACTGCGGCGGGAGATGAAGGCGCTGGAAAAGGAGATGCTTGCCGCAGCCAAGGAGCTTGCCTTTGAGGATGCGGCCGCCCTGCGTGATCAGCTCAAAAAATTGAAGGAAATGGAGCTTGCATGGCTGTGAAAAACGGTTTTGTCTACAGACTCTTGCTGGTTGTCGTGCCGTGGCTTTATGGTGGGCTGAGCCGGTTGCTCTTCGCCACCTGCCGGGTTCGGGTGCATGGGCGGGAAAACCTGGACCGGTGCGAGGTGCAGGCCAAGCCCTTTGTCGGGCTGTTCTGGCATTACAGCGTGTTTGTCGCGGTAGCCTTAATCTCAGGGCGCGGCCGGGGTTGGGCCGCCATGGTCAGTGCCAGCAAGGATGCCGAATTTGTCGCCCGGATTCTTGCCCGGCAAGGGGTTGTTCCCGTGCGCGGCTCACGGAGCCGGGGCGGGCTTGGTGCGCTTAAGGGCTTGATTGCTTTACTGGACCAGGGCAACAACGCGGCCATCGTTGGTGATGGCTCCCAGGGGCCACCCCGGGTAATGCAGGCCGGTGCTCTTTTGCTGGCAAGCAAAAGCGGTGCCCCGATCCTGCCTCTGGCGGTGGCGGCGGACCGCTTTTGGGCCTTTGGCAGTTGGGATCGTACTCTGTTGCCAAAGCCGTTTGCCCAGCTGCATCTCTGGTATGGCGAACCCCTGAGCGTGCCGGAAAAAGCCGGTTCGGAAGAGATCGAGCAATGTCGCCTGGAGATGGAGCATCGGCTCAACGGCTTGTATGCGCAAGCGTGGGGCGAGTTTGGCAAGGAGAGTCATGACGGCGCGTAGAGGCTGTTTTTGGCCAAGAGACATCTGCCGGTTGTGCCAGGAAGAATAAAAAAAGGAATGGGGTGAGGACACCTGTCCTCACCCCATTCCTTTTTATGTATAACGCGCTAAACGGTTGAGGCTATCGGTTAGGCCAACTGGCTCATGATGGTCTCGGTTACCGCCTTGATGGATGTGGAGCCATCCACGGAGATCACCTTGGCGCCGCCGGCTTTTTTGAAGTAATTGACCGCGGCCATGGTACCGGTCTTCTCGTCGTAGTAGATATCATGACGCTTGCCGATGGCGTCTTCGTCCTGGTCATCGGCCCGGGCACTCAAGTCGCCGCCGCATACCCGACATACCAGCTTGCCGTCTTTTTCCACGGGCTTGATGGCTTCGAAAGCGATGTGGTTGGGATGGTTGTTGTCATTGGCGCAGAGACGACGGCCCATGATCCTGTCTTTGGCGATCTGCCGGTCAAGGAGGATCTCTATGACATAGTTCAGGGGCATGTCCGCTTCTTTTAGGGCCTTGTCCAGCGCTTCGGCCTGGGCGAGAGAGCGGGGGAAACCGTCCAGGAGCCAGCCTTTGGCTTTGGATTTTTTAAGGGTCTCAAGAACCATGGGGATGGTGATCTCGTCGGGAACCAAGTCGCCGCGCTCGATGAACGCTTTGGCCTTCATGCCCAATTCGGTGCCGCCCTTGATGTGCTCGCGGAAGATGGCGCCTGATTCAATATGATCGATATTGTACTTTTCTTTGACAATGGCGCCCTGGGTGCCCTTGCCGCTTCCATTTGGCCCGAAAGCCAGAATGTTTACCGCCATGACGATTCTCCTTTATCAATACAGTGTATGTTGGCGGGAACGCCGAATGCGGCCCGCTCCATGGACATGAATGATGATTCACTCAAGGAAGAAATAGGTGCTGACTATATACCAAAAAATGGATTGAGGCCAGAAAAAATATTTTCATAAGGAAGAGGGAGAGGCATGGGCGACGAGGTGGATAGGTCGAGGCGCTGCAAGGGGTTGCAAGAAGATTTGCAGAGGGAAAAAGGAGATGTGCGGCCGACGGTTCAGCTTGCGTTATGCAGGGCGCAGAACTCTTTGATCAACAGTTTTCTGGCAGACAGTTCCAGTTTGAAATAGAAAGGGCTTTGCATGAGGATTTGGATGGCTTTTTGCGGGGTCATGGCACTCTCCTTTTACTGCATTGGCTTTTTCTCCCCTCTGCAGTGTCATTTGCTTATCTCATCGGAGGTTTTCCCTGAAAACTTGATTGGGAAACGCGGGAGCGGGGAAGAGCGCGGCATGAAAAAAAGGCCATTCTGTGGATTGTCGTTTCTTACTAATTGATACCATTGGAAAAATGCAGCATAATATGTATACGATGGTACTGTGCCTGAAGGGGAGTATGCCGTCCGAGGTAAACTATTGGTGTCATCGGGCTGGATAAAATGGCAGGAAGGTCGTGTCCGCGGCTTGCAATTGGTAAGGGGATGGCCTCAACGAACTGAGTTTGTGCCGGGACCTCACTTCAGGATTGGCAAGGCCGGAAATCTTCGAGGGGTGCATGCAAAAAATTTTTTTCGCCGTTTTCATGTTGGTTTTGATTCTATGTATCGGCACGTCCGGATACATGCTGATCGAAAACGGTTCTTTTCTCGACAGCCTGTATATGTCGGTGATCACCATCACCACGGTGGGCTATGGGGAGATTATCCCCCTGAGCCCGGCGGGAAAGTATTTCACCATCTGTCTTATTCTGGTCGGGGTTGGTTTTGTCCTCTATCTGGTGGGCGAGGTCACCGAGTCCATGGTTGAAGGTGGGTTGCGCAAGATCATGGGGAGAAACAACATGGAAAAGCGGGCGGCGGCTTTGAAAAACCACTATATCGTCTGCGGTTTTGGCCGGATCGGCAAGGTGATCTGCAAGAATCTTAAAGAAAGTAAATTCCCCTTTGTTATCGTGGAAAGTGACCCGCAGGAGGTGCAGAAGATCGATGAACTCGGGTATCTGGCCCTGCCTGGCAACGCCTCCAGCGACGAGATGCTGCTGAAAGCCGGGATAAAAGAGGCCAAGGGCTTGATCGCCGTGGTCTCCTCCGATGCGGAAAATGTCTATATCATTCTCTCCGCTCGAGGGCTCAATGCCAATCTCTTTATCATGGCCCGATCCAGCGGGGCGGAAGGCTCGGAGATCAAGCTGCTGCGGGCCGGCGCCGATAAGGTTATCTCTCCGTATTCGATCGGAGCCCAGCGCATGGCCCAGCTTGTTGTCCGGCCGACGGTGGTGGATTTTCTCGATCTCACCGTGCCTGGCGGTGAGCTGGGCTTGCGCCTCGAAGAGTTGCGGGTTTCCGCGAATTCACCTCTGGCCGGTAAGCGGCTGATGGATTCCGGCCTTCGCAAGGAGTATGATCTCATTGTCGTCGCCATCAAGAGGGAACACGGGGAGATGCACTTCAATCCCCAGCCGCAAACGTTGATCCTCCCTCAAGACATTCTGGTCGTGCTTGGTGAGCATGCACATATTGCGGCATTGGAAAAACAACTCTAATATCTCGCGGGTGTGATATATTATACCCGTTGTGAATCTGGCCAAGGTTGAAGATTTTTCTCTACTGGCCGATAGGATACGAGAAAGGGACGTAAGCTGATTTTTTATTCTTTCGTAGGTGGCAGGCGCAATGGCAAGTGAAAAACTTTTCAAAGGCGGGGTGGAGATTCAGAATGGCGCTTTTATTCTGAGGGTCACCAAGGATCGCCTCCAGGCTGTTGTTACCATGAAAGATGCCAAAGCGGGTGCGCAATTGGTCCTCGATCTGCTCCAGAAGGAACTTGCCGAGAATGGAATTATCAGCGGGATCCTGCCAACCCCGGAGTCGGCAGGAGGAGGATCGTTTATCGTGGCCAAAGGGTCGCCCCCGGTTCCCGGCGAAAATGCCAGAGTGAAAATGCATGTCAAGCCCGCCACCCCCGGACCGCAACGAGCGGATCCGGATAAGGATCAGGTGGATTTCCGCGAACTCGGCACCATTGTCAATGTCGCCAAGGATCGGCTGTTGCTGGAAAAAATAGCACCCAGTCAGGGCAAGGCCGGCCAGGATGTTTTCGGGGTCGGTATTTCGGCCAAGGCGGGAAAAGACAGCAAGCTCAAGTATGGAAAAGGCGTGACCCTCTCGCCTGACGAGATGAAGATATTTGCCGCCTTGGACGGCAAGTTCGTCATGGCCGAGGGCCGGCCCACGGTTTTTGGCGAACATGCCATTGCCGGCGATGTGGATATGAAGGTGGGAAATATCGTCTTCGGCGGCGCCAAGCTGGTGATCAGCGGGGAGGTTCTCCCCGGCTTCAGCGTTAAATGCCGCGGCGATATCTGGATCGGCCAGGGGGTTAACAATTCCTCTGTTATGGCTGGCGGTTCCTTGACTGTTATAGGTGGGGTTGTCGGGGAAGAATCGAAACTGCGGGCCAAGGGCGACATCACCGTTGATTTTGTGGAAAATGGCCCCAAGCTAGAAACCGCAAGCTATCTTCGGGTCAATGATGTGCTCCTGCAGGCGCACGCCAGTGTCGGCAAGGATGTGATCGCCACCCAGGGGAATGGGACGATCATCGGCGGCAAGATTATTGCCGCGGGCTCGGTGCATGTGAAGGAGCTGGGGTGTGAAGCCGAGGTGGTCACCGAGGTCTGTGTCGGATTGGTTCCTTCCCTGCAGATGAAGAAACAGAAAATAGAAGAGGAGCTTACCCTCTGGTCGGACCGGTTGAACGAGGTCATCAAGAACATCAGTGCCCTTGAGAAGATTAAGAAGGAAGCGGGGGCGCAATTTCCTGCAGAAAAAAGCACCCTGCTGGCCAAGTGCAAGGGGTTCATGCCCAAGGCCATGGACAAGGTCACCCTCCTGACCGAAGAAAGCCAGGCTCTGGAGTTGGAGTTGGAGCAGATGGTCAACGAGGTGGTGTATGTCTATGGCCATCTTTTTCCGGGCGTGGTGGTCAAGATAGGCAGTCTGGTTCGGACCATCACCCTTGAGGAAGAGCTGTCGGTTGTTTATTTCGACAAGGAAACCCGCCAGATTCTGGTGCGGAAGATGAGCCGAGATGAGCGGGACGCCATGCCCGCCTGAGTGTCCCCCCCCCCCCTGCTGCGGCAGAGTCAATTTTCGGTGCTGATAGCCTTGCCGCTGGAGGTGAAAGAGATTCCCTGCTGCGATTCCGCCCCGATCATGATGGTCTCGACGAATAATGGATTGACAGCCTTTGTCGAAGTCCATTCAACTATGAAGTTGGCTCCGGAACCGCCGCTTTTATCTTTCTGCGGCACAACATATCGGATTGATTCCAACGGGCCAAGGGAGACAGGCTGCTCCAGATATTTTCTGATGCGTTTCCCCTTGGTATCGTAATAATCCGCAGCGGTTATGGTGACGGGGTGTTTGGTGTCTATGTTTCGGATGCTGAGAGTCACGGTCAGCAAAAAAGGATTTTCTCTGTTGCCTACATAGATATGGGAATAGGCCGGGACATAAATAGTTTGTCCTTCTGAGAGATCCGTGCCCCCTTCGGCATGGCCGATCATGGGGGCAAGAAGCACGAGCGCAACCAGAGCCAGGAAAGACAGGCCGCGTGACTTTTTCATAGTTTCTTCTCCAGGTCGGTGTTTGACGGCAGTTGTTGCCTAAAGGTGTCCGCCATCTTCTTGAATGCGAGCCGTTCCTGCTGATTCCCCACGACCGCGACCAAATCTTCTGCTGTAAAACAGTAATCCGCTTTGGGGTTGGAGTGAAATTCTTTCTTGTGCATCACCCCCACCACCGTAGCGCCCGTTTTGCTCCGGACAGCCGCCCCCTTGATGCTTTCGCCGATCAGAGTGCTTTGCGGGTTGATCTCCACCCAGGAAATCTCCAGCAGGTTTTTGATGGTGTTCAGCTTGGTGAGGAGGTGGTAGTTCTGCTGGGAATACATCGGTGCGTACATCTGCTGCCGCACTTCGTCGGTGTATTGCTGGATAACCGGCACGGGAATTTCCAGGTGCAAAAGGGCCTGTCTCGCGATTTCGAGGCCCGCTTCCATCTCCGGCAACACAACCATGTAAACCCCGTTTTCGTAAAGAGTCCGGGTTTGCGCCACCCCCTCGGCCCTGGCAACGATATGCAGGCCGGGATTCAGGCGGTGGGCCTGTTTGACGATGGCCTGGCTGACCACCACCGAGGGAGTGGTGATGAGCAAAAGTCTGGCCGAGGTCATGTGCGAGGCCTCGATTGCCGTAAGTTGACTCATGTCTCCGTATATTACCGGGAAATTGGCGGCCTTGCATTCAAGCATCCGTTGATGGTTCAATTCGACGAGGACACAGGGGACGGAGAGTTCCGTGAGGATTCGGGCGATATGCTGGCCGACTCTGCCGCCGCCGGCGATGATCACATGGTTTGCGAGGCCGTGGCTGGGGAGGTTCTCCGTTTGCAACGGTTCTGGGCTGGAGAACCTTCTGGTAAAGGCGTAGGCGGGGGCGACCAGGATTGAGACCAGGGGGGTTGCCATCATGCTGAGCACCGATACGGACAGAACCAGGGAATAAAGATTCTGGTCAATGGCGCCACTTTCAAGGCCGACTCTGGCAAGGACAAAGGAAAACTCTCCCACCTGAAAGAGCCCGAATCCCACCGCCAGGGGAACGATGTTGCCATAGCCGAAAAGGTGGGTCAGGATGAAAAAGATCAATCCCTTGGCAAGGGCAAGCACCAGAAGCAGGGAAAGAATTTGATCCCAGTGGGCAAAGACGAATGCCGGATCGAGGAGCATGCCCACCGAGGTGAAAAACAGCAACCCGAAGATGTCCCGGAGGGGAATGATGTCGCTCAATGCCTGGTGGCCGTAATCGGATTCGCTGAGCACCATGCCGGCGATAAAGGCGCCGAAGGCGAAGGAAAGCCCGAAGAGATGGGTCGCGTATCCGATGCCCAGGCCGATTGCCGTTGTGGAGAGGATGAAGAGCTCTCTGGAGTTCCATTGGGCGACCGTGGCCAGCAGCCAGGGGAGGAGCTTCGTGCCCAGATAGAGCATCAGCACGAGAAAGATTATGGATTTGCCCACCGCCATTGCCAGCAGGGGCAAGCCTACCTCGGGATTCCCCAGCTGCGGCAGGATAATCATCATCGGAATGACCGCCAGATCCTGGACGATCAGGATGCCGATCATTACCCGGCTGGAAAGGGTGCCCATCAACCCTCTGCCGGTCAGGGTTTTGAGGGTCACCATGGTGCTGGACAGGGAAATCAGGGCGCCGAGCCAGAGGGATTGGGTCGGAGACCAGCCGAAAAATCTGCCAAGGGCAAAGCCGAAAGCGATGCTGAGCAGGATCTGGATGGGCGTGCCGAGCAGGGCGATGTTGCGGACGGGTTTGAGTTCGCTTAAGGAAAATTCCAGTCCCAGGGCAAAGAGCAGCAGGGCGACGCCGATCTCGGCCAGCAGCTCGATTTCATGGATGCCGCCGACCGTGATCCCCCCGGTGTACGGTCCCACCACGATGCCGGCGAGGATGTAGCCCAGGATCAGCGGTTGTTTGAGCCGTTGGGCAAGAAGCGCTCCCAACAGGGCCGCAACCACAATAATAACAATATCCGCCGCTATGCCCATGCAGCCATCCCGATGGTTTTTGTGCTAGCCCGCGGGTAGCAGGGCCAGCATCTCCCGCACCGCCTGATCAAGGCCAACAAAGATTGCCCGGGCCATCACCGCATGGCCGATGCTCAACTCCTCGATGGTGCCCAGAGAGGCCACCCGTCGGGTGTTGAGGTAATTGAGGCCGTGTCCGGCATTGACCCGGAGCCCCATTTCGTAAGCCTCTTCCGCCGCCGTGGCGATGAGTCCGAATTCCTTGTCCCGCAGCGCTTCCGTGGCGGCGTCACAGTACCGTCCCGTGTGGATCTCGACAAAGGTAGCGCCCACCTCATGCGCCGCGTTGATCTGCTTGGAATCCGGGTCGATGAACAGGCTCACCGGAATCCCGGCCTTATCCATGCGGGCGATGACTTCCTGCAGCTTTTTCTTCTGGCCGGCAACATTGAGCCCGCCTTCGGTGGTCAGTTCCTTGCGTTTTTCCGGAACCAGGGTGATCATGTCCGGTTTGATCTCCAGGGCAATACCGATGATCTCCTCGGTTGCCCCCATTTCCAGGTTGAGCTTGGTTTTTATGGTCTGCCGGAGCAGCCGCACGTCCCGGTCCTGGATGTGCCGCCGGTCTTCCCGGAGATGGACGACAATCCCTTGGGCTCCGGCCAGTTCGCAGAGGGATGCGGCGAAAACCGGATCCGGTTCGCTGATGCCCCTGGCCTGACGCAGGGTGGCGACGTGATCGACATTGATGGCGAGACTGAC
Organism: Thiovibrio frasassiensis; assembly: GCF_029607905.1. NCBI lineage: Bacteria > Pseudomonadati > Thermodesulfobacteriota > Desulfobulbia > Desulfobulbales > Thiovibrionaceae > Thiovibrio > Thiovibrio frasassiensis. Next base: position 51,270 of record NZ_JAPHEH010000001.1, on the reverse strand, counting down.
CATTTTTCCTCTCCTTTCTTCGGTTAACAATTGGCGCAAAAGCTGTTCTTCCCGTGCGGCCATGGCTAAAGCCTCATCGCGGGAGCGTTCGTGGTCAAACCCCAGCAGGTGCAACAGGCCGTGGATCAGCAGGATCGTGACCCGCTGATGGAGGGTCACCCCATCGGTCAAAGCTTCGCGGGCTGCGGTGTCCAAGGAGATGATCACATCGCCGAGGAGCTCTGCCGGAAGATGCTCCCCCCCTCCCTCCTGGATGGCAAAGGCCAGGACATTGGTCGGCCCCGACTTATTGCGGTACTGCGCGTTGAGCTGTGCCATCTCCGGGTCATCGAGAAGCAGGATGCTCAGTTCGCTCCGAGCGCAGTTGCAGAAGGCGAGCAGTCGTTCACCCCGCTGCCGGAGTTGTTCCAGGCTGATGGGAGGGGGCGTAGCTGTCTGGCTGGTGATGAGTACGGGCATGACGGCCTCAGTGTTTTCTCGGTGTTGGCCGGCGGGGCGGGGGAAGTGTTTCCTTGGCCGCATAGGCGAGGATGATCTCCTGCACCAGATGGTGGCGGACCACGTCCACCTCGGAAAAATGGTTGAAGGCGATCCCCTTGATATTCTGTAAAATTTTGGCGGCCTCGATGAGCCCTGACTGTCTATGGTCCGGCAGGTCGATCTGGGTGATATCCCCGGTGATCACGGCCTGGGAGTTGAAGCCCAGCCGGGTGAGGAACATCTTCATCTGTTCGTGCGTGGTGTTCTGGGCCTCGTCGAGGATGACAAAGGCGTTGCTCAAGGTGCGGCCGCGCATGAAGGCCAGGGGAGCGATCTCGATGGACCCTTCTTCGATCAGATCCGCGACCTTACCCCTCCCCAGCATGGAGTTCAAGGCATCGTGCAGGGGGCGCAGATAGGGGTTGACCTTCTGGGCCAGGTCGCCGGGGAGAAAGCCCAGCCGCTCACCGGCCTCCACCGCCGGACGGGCCAGGATGATGGAACGGACCTGTTTGGAGACAAAGGCGGAAACCGCCATGGCCACGGCGAGATAGGTTTTGCCGGTGCCTGCCGGACCGATGCCGAAAACAATATCGTTGTTCCGGATACTGTCGATATAGAGTTTCTGGTTGATGCTCTTGGGCGAGACCACCTTCTGCTCGGCGGTGATATACACCTTGTCGAGGAAGATTTCCTTGAGGTTCGCCTTGGGCGAGGCCTGGAGGATCCGCAGGGCATAGGCAACATCCGAGGGATATACCGGGTAGCCGGAGCGGATCAGCTCCTGGAGCTTGTTGATTGCCGAGGCCGCCAGCTCCACCTCGTGTTTTGGGCCGCTGACGGTGAGCTGGCTGCCCCGGACCTGGATGGTGACCCCGCTTCCTTTCTCGATGGCGGTGAGGTTTTTGTTCAAATCACCGTAAAGAAGCAGGGCGGTATTGTTGTCGGCAAGGGCTATCTCGCGTTTGATCAACGGGAGGCTCCGCCTTTGCTGCGCTTGCTCAGCTCCTGGGTGACCATCTGTTGCAGGTCCCTGATGTTGCGTTCTTTCAGGCGGCGGCCATTGACGAAGATGGTCGGGGTGCCACGAACCCCGGCAATTTGTGCGTCCGCCATGTCGCGTTCAAGAGCCTGCCGGCTGACCGGGGCCTTGTAATCCTTGTTGAATCGATCCAGGTCCAGGCCGAGTTTCTTGGCAAGCTCATTGTATTTGGCATCGGAAAGGGACTTCTGGTTCTCAAAGAGCAGATCATGGTATTGCCAGAACTTGCCCTGGCGGTGCGCCGCCAGGGAGGCCAGGGCGGCGGACTGTGCCTGTTTGTGCATGGCCAGGGGGAACTGCTTGAAAACGACCTTGACCTCCTTGGGGTGTTTGGCCAGGATCTCTCCAAACAGTCCACCCACGGTGCCGCAATAGGGGCACTCAAAATCGCTGAACGCGACCACCACCACCGGTGCGTTTTCCGGCCCGAGAAACGGGGCACCCTGGATGTTGATCGGCACGGAGAAATCCAGGGCAACGGTTTGAATGGTTTTATTTTTGCTGCTGGCGAGATAGACCCGGTCGGGAATGTTGGCCGCCTGCAGGCCGGAGGAGGCGATGTGGTCCATGGCCGGGTCAACGGTAACCGTGTCTTCCAGGGTACCCTTGTCGGAATAGATGAAAAGCTTGCCGCCTTCGGCCAAAACATAGGTCCATTTCCCGTCCAGGGAGGCGGCAATATCCAAGGGCGCGGCAGGGGTCTTCAAGGCGGTGCTTACCTCGGCGTCAACCCCTGCCTGGCAGGGTGTGGCGAGAATCAGAGCCGCGAAGATTATCGGGAAACAACCGAAAAGGCGTGGTGCTTTCAAAGCCATTGTTTGTATCTCCTTTTGTGGGAATCACAATATGGGCAGCCGAACCACCCGTCTGTATACTTTGGCTGAAATGGAAAGCCTGTCAGGGAACTACATTATAATGCGCGGAAAAATTACGCAAGGATCAGCAGGGGCAGGAGAAGAAATTTTTAGCCGCAATCTCTCTTTAGAGAAGCTCTGCCAGGAGAATGGCCAGGTGTCGAACCTCGGGTCGTGTCGGATCTTGCCCCAACCCCTGCTGGATCTGGGTGAGGCAGCCGGAGCAGGTGGTGGTCACCAAGTCCGGCTGGGCCAGGGCCAGCTGATTGAGCAGACGGTCCCTGATTGTCGCCGCCAGTTCCGGCTGGGCCAGATGAAACAGGCCGCCCTGGCCGCAGCATTGCGGGCCGTTGGCGAGTTCGGCCAGGCGTAGGCCGGGGATGGACCGGAGGATTTCCCGGGGCGGAGCGGTGAATTCGGGCTGAAACCTCAGATGGCAGGGATCGTGATAGACCACGGTGCGGGATTTGCCCGGCTCGGCAAAGCGGAAAGTCGGATCACCCGTTATTCCCTGCGCGACAAAGGTTGAAAATTCAAGGAGCCGCCCGGCAAAGGCCCGGGACCTTGCCTGCCATTCGGGCTCATCCGCAAAAAGCTGCGGATAGCGGCGCAGTTGGCTGTAGCAGGAGGCGCAGGAGGTCAGGATGGGCAGGGTGTTGCCGCTAAAGGCAAGGATATTTTGCTTGGCAAGCCGCTTGGCCGCAGTGATCTCTCCACCGCTTTCCGCGGCAAGTCCGCAACAGCATTGCTGCTTTGGCGCGATCGGCCGATTGGTGCTGAAGATTGCGGCGAGCCGTTCCGTTGCTTCGATAATTTCTCTGTGCAGATGGGTGGCGTAACAACCGGGGAAAAAGGCCAGAGTCGGCGGGGTGGTTGTTTCCCTTGGGGATTCTGGCAAAACAGCGGGGAGATGTGCCCTCACTTGCGGCAGGCCGAGGCGTAACCGCAGGCCGCTGTCGGCGGGTAACCGGTCAAGCAGAGGGCGGCCCAGGCTGGCGATTGCCGCCAGCAGAGTTGGGCTGCTCAGGGCCTTGCGGGTGATGGTCCTGAGCAGCAGCTGTTGCCCGGCTGTTTTCTCCAACCGTTCTCGGGCTCCAATAAAACGGGCGGGAGGATCAAGCGCCCTTGCGCACACCGAGCGACAGGCCCCGCAGAGCAGGCATTGCGAGAGAATCTCCGCGTAGGCGGTGGAGGCTTGGGCCGGATCCAGCCGTTCCAGGAGATGCAGCCTGCCGCGGGCCGAGAGCGATTCCCGCCTGCCGGCCTGAAAGACCGGGCAGACCACGGTGCAGGCGCCGCATTTTGCGCACTGGCCGGGGGAATCCGTCATGGCGTATATCCCGTTTTTTTCAAGCCGCTTCCTATCGTTGCCACAAGAGATAGGCCTTGATGAACGGATCAAGGTTGCCGTCCAAGGTGCTGTCCACGTTGCCCACCTCAAAATTGGTGCGGTGGTCCTTGATCAACCGGTAGGGCTGCATCACATAGGAGCGGATCTGGCTGCCCCAGGCGATCTCCTTTTTCTCGCCGGCGATATCCTGGTGCTGTTCCTTTTGCGCCTCACGTTCCTTTTCGTACAATCTGGCCTTGAGCATCTTCATGGCCGTGTCCTTGTTGCGGTGCTGGCTGCGTTCGTTCTGGCACTGGACCACGATGCCGGTGGGCAGATGGGTGATACGGATGGCCGAGCTGGTCTTGTTGACGTGCTGGCCGCCTGCGCCGCTGGCCCGGTAGGTGTCGATGCGCAGATCCTTGTCGTTGATGTCCACCTGGATGCTGTCGTCCAGTTCCGGAAAAATGAAGACCGAGGCAAAGGAGGTGTGCCGCCTCCCGCTGGCGTCAAAGGGGGAGATCCGCACCAGCCGGTGGATGCCCATCTCCGAGCGGAGCAAGCCATAGGCGTTATGGCCGGTGACCATGATGGTCACGCCCTTGACCCCGGCCTCATCGCCGGGCAGCAGGTCGAGGATCTCGGTGGGGAATTTCTTGGCCTCGGCCCAACGCAGATACATGCGCAGGAGGATGCTCACCCAGTCCTGGGCCTCGGTGCCGCCTGCGCCTGCGTGGATGGTGATCATGGCGTTGCTCGCATCGTGCTCGCCGGTGAACATGCACTCAAGCTCCACGGTCTCGACCCGCTCAATGAGCGCATCCAGAGCCTGACCAACCTCGGTGAGGGTCTCCTCGTCGCCTTCGGCCATGCCCATTTCGAGCAGGAGTTCCGCTTCTTCCAGCTCTGCCTGGGAGGCGTCCCATTCTTCAACAATATTCTGGATACCGCCTTGTTCCCGCTGTACCTTCTGGGCGTTTTCCTGGTTGTCCCAGAAAGCCGGGGCAAGCGTGAGCTGTTCCAGTTCCTGCAATCGTTCTCTCTTGTGATCTACCTCAAAGATGCTCCTTCAGGGAGATGAGGCGCCCCTTGAGGTTCTGGATCTTTTGTTTGAGTTCCGCAGACATGGTGTGTTCTCCTGACGCTGAATGTTGGTGTTATGAGGCTCAAGATCCGAGGAAAAGGGGGGGGATTGCCCCGTTATCCTTGAATCTTCAACCGTGTTTCCTGCTCCGCCAAAGACCGATGATGGCAAGGAAGAGACATGCCCACGGGAAAAGATATCCCCAGCGGACATAGGAGGTTTGCCCGCTCAGCAGGGCGACCGGCTGGCTGCGGGCATATTCGCTAAAGAGGGGCGAAGCGCCCTCTATCCGGCCCATGGGGTCGATGAAGGCGCTGATGCCGGTGTTGGCTGCGCGTACCAGGGTTTTTCGTGTCTCCACCGCCCGGAATACCCCCATGGCCAAATGCTGCCATGGGGCGCTCGACCGGCCGAACCAGGCATCGTTGGTGATAGTGACCAATAGATTCGCACCGGCCGCCGCCTGTTGGCGGGAAATCTCCGGGAATATGCCTTCAAAGCAGATCAATACCCCGATCCGGCTATTCTGGCAAGATAATGGTGTGTTCGAAATACCGGGGGAAAAGGCGCCCAGGGTTTCCACCAGCGGCGAGGCAAAACTCAAGATGCGGCGGAAGGGGATATATTCGCCAAAGGGGACAAGATGCTGTTTGTCGTAGCGGCCGGCGACCCGTCCGTCCGGGGAAAGCAGGAAGGCGCTGTTGGCATAGGTGAGCGGACCTGCGGCCGAGACCTTTTCCCGGTGGGGCGCTCCGGTGAGCAGATACGTTTGATATGGCCGGGTGAGTTCGCTGTGCAGCCGGAGAAAAAGCGGGTGCTCATACGGATAAAATGGCAGGGCTGTTTCCGGCCAGACGATCAGTTGCGGTTTTCTGGTGGAAAAAACCTCCTGGCTCAAGCGGAGGTAGGTATCAATGGTTTCGCGCTGAAAGTCTGGCTGCCATTTTTGATCCTGGGGGATATTGCCTTGGATCGCCGCCACCTCCATCTGTTCCGCCTGGGCCAGGATGGTCGGCAGGGACTGCATCCGCCAGAAGCTGTACCCCGAGGCCATCACTAACAGGACCGCAGCAACAGCGATAAACGCCGGATGACAGCTCATTTTGCGGCGGAGGAAGGACTTGGCAAGGGTAGCAAGCAGCACGTTTGCCAGGACCAGGAGAAAGGTGAGGCCATAATGGCCGGCAAGGTCGGCCACCTGGATAACCGGGGTAAGATTGTACTGGGTATAGGCCAGGTCCATCCAGGGGAAGCCGGTGAACAACCGGGCGCGGATCAGGTCGAGCGCTACCCAGCATGCCGGGGCGAAAAACAGTAACGGGACGCGTGCTTCTGTCTTGGCACAGAAAAAGGCGAATGCGGCCAGATAGCAGCTCATATACAGGGCAAGAAAGATCAGGGCCAGCACCGCGATGGGCAGAGGCACCTGACCATAGGTGGCCAGGACAATGACGATCCAATAAAGAAGGGGCAGGTAATACGCCAGGCCGCAGATAAGGCCGAGCAGGGCGGCGCGGCGCGGCGTTTGGCTGTCAAGGGCCCAGAAAAGGGGAGCCAGTGCTAGCCAGGCGAGCTGGGGAAGGGCAAAGGGTCCCGGCGAGGCCAAAAATAACAGAGCGCTGGAGAGCAACGCCAGCAGGGCACCCTTGCCCAAATGGCCCTGGCTTTCGGAGCGTGGGAGCAAGGAAACCATCAGTCGAGTTTGTTCTGGATTTTTACGGTGTGGATGCGCCGCCGGTCGGCGGAGACTACTTCAAAAACCAGGGAGTTGATGAGCATGGTGGCTCCCACCGGCGGCACCCGGTCAAGCTGGTGGATGATCAATCCGCCCACCGATTCGTAAGGGCCCTCCGGCAGGGTAATGCCAAAAAAGTCCTCCACTTCTTCGAGATTGACCTTGGCATCGGTGAGCAGCATGTGTTCGTTCACCACCTTCCAGCGTTTTTCCGCCTTATCGTATTCGTCGCGGATCTCGCCGACGATTTCTTCCAGCACGTCTTCCAGGGTCACCAGGCCGCGGACGCTGCCGAATTCATCGGTAACCACGGCGAGATGGCCTTTTTGGCTCTGGAAATCCTTGAGCAGGTTGACGATCTTGCGGGTGTCGAGCACGAAAAAAGCCGGTTTGACCAGTTCCGAGGCCGCCGGCATCTTGGCAGCGTTGAGGCAGAAGGGCAGCAGATCCTTGGCATGGAGGATGCCGATGATGTTGTCCGGAGAATCCTGGTAGATGGGGATTCTCGTATACCCCTCATCGGTGATCAGTTGGATGAGGTCGGCGGCCGAGACCTGAGCCTCGGCGCTGACCATGTCGCTTCTCGGGGTCATGATCTCGCGGACCAAGGTATCCCGAAACTCAAGGATACTGGAGATCATCTCCCCTTCTTCTCGGGTGATCAGTCCCTGTTCTTCCCCGTCATCGAGAAGTTCCTGTATTTCATGTTCAATGTCTTCTGTGGTGTCGGGTGCGCGGTTGATGCCAAAGAAATTGAGGATGCGCTTGAACGGTGAGTCGCCGGAGTCCGGGGCGGATGTGTCCATGTGGGGGTAAGAATCCTCTGGGGGGTATGACAACGGAGCAGGCGCATCGTTGTCGGTGAGTCCGGCGGGTTCGTCCGGGAGAAAATGTTCGTATAATCAGCGGTAACACGCTCTGGCTAAAGGAAATGGCCAGGGGTGTCAAGAAAAAAAATTGACGTTTAGCTTTAAAATCGGTATAAGAGCCACACTTTGACCATGGAATGTATGCCTTCCATGGTGCAGAATTCAAAAACAGGTTCACTATACCATAGAACACCATGCTGTTTCAACAGATTGCGCTTCACGAGATGGAGGGCTTTTTCTCCAGAGGAGAATTGAGGCAGTCGCAACAAGGCCCATTGGCCTTGCCGGTGCCTTTCCTTGTTATGAGATCATCGGAATTCATCCTTTTCATTTGCCCTGAAAATTAGTAAGAACTAGAAAAATGGAAACAACGGAAACGGCGGAATGATCGTTCTCTTTTATTTCCTTTTTGTTTTATGGGGATATGGTGACCGGTGCAGCCTGCCCCGCAACCGATATCGAGGGTTCGCTTGAAAGACAAGGTTTTGATTGCAAATCGGGGCGAGATTGCCCTGCGGATCATGGAGGCCTGTAAGGATCTGGGCCTTGATTATACCGTGATCTATACCGCGGCGGACGAGGAGTCCGAACATGTGCGCCGCAACCTGGACAGCCAGAGCAATATCCGCCGGGCCTGGCGGGTATCCGCCTATACCGATCCCAACGATATTCTTTCCGTGGCGGATCACACCAATTGCACCGCCATCCATCCCGGTTACGGCTTTTTCTCCGAGGACTTCCGTTTTGCCCGGCGGGTCACGATCCGCAACCGGCCCCTGACCTTCATCGGTCCGAAATGGGAGGTGGTCAAGGATCTTGGCGACAAGATCAATACCAAGCGGGTTGCCAACCGTTTGGGAATCCCTACCATTCCCGGGACCGACGGGCCCATCTATAATGAGATGGAGGCCGAGGACATTGCCCTCCATCTCCTGGAAACCCAGGACGGCGAGAAGATCAAGAATCCCTCCATCCTGGTCAAGGCCGCAGCCGGCGGCGGCGGTATGGGCATCGAAGAGGTCTACCAGATCGAGCAGTTCCGCCGCATCTACCGTCAGGTTCAGAACTATGCCAAACGGCAGTTCGGCGATGGCGGGGTGCTCATCGAACAGCGGATCCGCGACTTCAACCATCTTGAGGTGCAGCTGGTCTGCAGCCGGCACGGTGAGCGGGTGCATTTCGGCACCCGGAACTGTACCATCCAGAGCACCGGTCGCCAGAAGCGGCTTGAGGCCGCGCCCGGATTCGACAACTCCTGCTTCAACTACGATTTTGACGGCCAAGAGGTGTTGGACAAGGTCGTTGAATACTCGCTCAAGCTTGCCGCCCATGTTCGCTACGATAATGTCGGCACCTGGGAGTGGATCGTCACCCGGGACGGCCAGCCCTATCTCCTTGAAGTCAACACCCGAATCCAGGTGGAAAACGATGTCTCCGCCCGGGTGAGCTATATCAACAACAAACATCCCAATCTCATCCGCGAGCAGATCAGACTGGCCCTCGGCGACAAGATGGGCTATAGCCAGAAGGATATCGCCTCCCGCGGTGCGAGTATCGAGTTCCGGATCGTCGCGGAAGACACCGCCCGTGGGTTCGCCCCCTGGATCGGGACAATCTCCCGATTTTCCTATCCGAAGTACGATTGGTCTGCAGTATACAGCCATGTGCCCACCGACCGCTCCTATGCGATCCCCAGCGAGTATGATCCCAACCTGGCCTTGGCCCTGGTCTGGGGCGATACCATGGAGGAGGCAAAGGAAAGGGGGCGGAAATTTCTGGCGGAGGTGGCCATCGAAGGCAGCAATGCCGCCGGTGGCCAGATCATGACCAACCTTCCCTATCTTCAAGAAAACATAGCCCGATTGCTCACCTTTTGATGAGCCAGCAGTTTAAACGGCGCAGGTAATTACTTTATGGAAGATTTACGAAAGCGGCTGCTTAAGACGGAAGAACGCACCAACTACCTGAGTCAGATCAAGGATGGTGTTGAGTGGGGGAATCTCTCCGGCCTGCGTGAAAAATTTGTCACTCTGCGGGACAGGTTCTATGACTACACGGAAGAGGAGTTGTCCAAGGAGATCGGACTGTTAGAGGAGTCTCTCTGCTTTCTGGAAGCCCGCTGCGAAGAGACCCTGACCTCCATGGATCGGGTGCGCATTGTCCGGAACCCGCACCGCTTTTCCCTGAAAGACATCCTTGAGAATGTCTATGAGGATTACACCGAACTTGGCGGCGCCGAGGAGGTCAGCATCGATCCCTCCATGGTCGCGGCCCGGGCGAGTATCATGCGGCGGGTGAAAAACAAGTCGGTCATGCAGCAGGTCATGGTCATCGGCCACGAGAAGGGGCATGGCGAGGAATACCGTAACGGCGGTTGTTCCAAGCCCTGGGGCAACGAAAAGGCCCTCCGCTACATGCGGGTGGCCGAGACCGAAGGCATCCCCATCCATTTTTATATCTTCACCCCCGGCTCTTTTCCGGTGGAGGATTATCCCGGCGCCGGCCAGCAGATTGCGCGGAATCTCTACGCCATGGCCAAGCTGCGGGTGCCGATGATTTCCGTTACCTCGGAAGGCGGTTCCGGCGGGGCCGAGGCGGTGGGCATGGCCGATGTTCGGCTGATGTTTTCCCATGGCTACTACTCGGTTATCTCCCCGGAAGGTGCGGCAGCCATCGAAGGCAAGATCCGCGAGGGCGAGAAGATGCCCAAGGAACTGGTGGAGGCCTGTGCCGAAAATCTGCACATTACCGCGGCGGAAAACCTCAAGCTCGGAACCATCGACCGGATTGTCTACGAGCCGCCCCTGGGGGCAAAACGGGACGATTTCGGCTTTTTCCGACAGCTCAAGAGCGAGATCATCCGGGCCACCGACGAGGTGGTTTTGAAAACCAAGAGCCTCAGGGCTTTTCGTGCCTATGAATTGACGATGAAGAAGGCGGGGGATCAGGTTGTTGAAGAACCCCATATCGAGATTTCCTGGGATCTCAACGAGGATGAAGTCAAGCGGCTGCTCAGCTACCGCTCGAAGAAATACCGGGCCATGTCCTGTAAGGCTTATTCCGAAGAGGGCTCGGCCTGTTCCGCCTTCTGCCAGAAGGCGAAAAAAAGTATCGCCAAGCTGTACTACAGCTTCCGCTATGATCTGCTGAAGAGTCAGCAGAAGCAGGTGAAAAAGGTGTTCCAGGATGTGTCCGGAGAAGGATCTGTGTTGCTCAAGCAGGTTTCCTCACCGATCACCGCGGCCTATGATTTTATTGCACGAAAACCAGGCGTACGTCCGGGCAAACCTCCGGCCGCAGCCAGCGGTAGCGGTGAAGATCCCATCGAATTCGGAGATGTCTATACCAGTCCGCTGGCCAATGAGGATCGGACGGTGACCTGTCCCAATACCGAAAAACAAGGGTGCAAGGATCTCTGGGTCCCCGACCTCTACGGCGAATTCGGCGGAGTTTGCGAAAATTGCGGGCACCATTTCCCCTTGGAATATCAGTGGTATCTCAAGCATCTCTTTGATCCGGATTCCATTCGGGAGTTCAATTCCGGGGTCTGCGCGGGCAATCCCTTGGTGTATCCGGGTTTTGAAAAGCGATTGCAGGCCGCCATTGCCAAAACAGGGCGGAAAAGTGGTATTATCACCTTCGACGCCAGGGTCATGGGCGTTGATCTGGTGGTGGCCATGCTCTACAGCGATTTTCGAAACGGGACCGTAGGCGCCGCCGAAGGCGAAAAATTCGTGCGCGCCTGTGAATCGGCCAAGCTGAAGCGGCGGCCCCTGCTTTCCTATGTGCACACCACCGGCGGCATCCGCATCCACGAGGGAACTCTGGGTGTGGTGCAAATGCCCAAGTGTACCATGGCGGTGCGGGAATACATCGACTCCGGTGGCTTGTATATTGTGGTGTACGATAACAATTCCTACGCCGGTCCGGTGGCGAGTTTTCTCGGCTGTTCACCGTATCAGTTTGCCATCCGCTCAAGCCGGGTTGGGTTTGCCGGGCCTCGGGTTATCCGCGATACCACAGGTGAGGACATTCCGCCCGATTACCATAACGCCCGCAACGCTTTGCAGCGTGGCCATATCCAAGGTATCTGGGATCGTCGGGAGTTCCGGCGTAACCTGCATAAGTCCCTGCTGACCATGGGCGGCGGTAATCTGTACTACAGGTGATGCACTCTCAGCTGCAGGCTCCGGCCGGCAGCTGAGAGATGTTCAATCAAACAGTTTCATAACGGTTTGCGATGACTCACGAAATAGATTTCGACGCAATAATTGGCAAGTATCGTTCCGATCCTTTTGACTATATGGACGTGTGTACCATCCATACCGGTCAGGTTCGATTCCGGGTACGGCAAGATGCCGCGGTGGAGGGACCGTCCGGAGAGTGGCACCATATCCGGGGGACCCTTCTCTATGAAATGACGCGGGAGGGGAATCAGAAAAAGATTTTTTCTTCGAGCAACGGGGTGGTTTCTTTTATCCGCGATGACTTGGAAGGGCAGTTTGTCGAAGCGGGCGAGAAGATTCTCACCATCCGCCATCCGTTAAAAAAACGTGAAATCATAGAGAATATCCTCCGTCAGGTCTTGGAGCCTTTTAACGCTCCTGAGCGGGCCAAGTATTTCTTTTCCCTCGAGCTGCAGGCCAAGATAGACAAGCACGGCCAGCGGGGGGTTTCCATTAAGCCCGGCGACGAGATCCTCACCATGTCCCTGATGAAACGCGACACCCCGGTCTATTATGCTGGGGAGCCGGGGATTATCCATTCCGTTTATTTTCAGCCCGGGGTCAGTGTCTCCCAGGGCGAGCCGTTGCTGGGCATTTGTTCCCAAGAGAAATTGCCCATGATCCAGAAGATCATCACCCGCGTCAAGGCTGAATGGGAGTAACCGTCCAGCAGCACCACATCTGCCTTGTCATCGGCCTGCTCGTGTGCAATAGCACACTTCGCAGGCCTCTTCCGCGCATCTGCGGCAGCAGCGAAGCGGCGCTGCTGAAAGGTTACTCTTTCGGAGATGCTTAAGCCTGTTTTTTATGTCAGCTAACTAGATATTATGGTTGCGCCTCTTTCCTTTCAAACCATCCGCCAGCTTATCTCCGACGTGGAGATTCCTTCCCGCTTGGGTCACTATCCCGCCGAGCTCGTCCAGGCCGTGTACCGGTATGGTGCCCCGGTGGGCAGCACCATTCTGCATCTGCCCCAGGCCGATCGGCTGATGCCTCTTGCCCGGCAGCGGATCAACGAGGATGAAACCCGCGGCCACTCCTGTCCCAGCGGCATGGCCTTTCTCGCCGATGAACTCACCGGGAGCCGGGGCCGGTTTCAGCGGTCCTGGTATGCTCCGCCCGGGGGGCTCTGGCTGACTCTGGTCATGGCCAACACCCTCCTGCCTGAAAGCATGCGTCTCTACCCCCTTGCCGCCGGCATGGCCTGTTGCGAGGCGATCCGGAGTTATGGCATTGATGCGCGGGTCAAGTGGGTCAATGATGTGCATGTGTCCGGGCGAAAGATTTGCGGGGTGCTGTGCGAATCCTTTACCAGCTCCACCTTTGCCGAAGAATATGTGCTGATCGGGGTGGGGCTTAACGTCAACAACCTGCCCTTTCCCGCCGAGTTGGGGGCAACGGCCGTTTCCATGAAGGAGATTCTTGGTTGCGACACCGAGCTGACTTCTTTTGCCGCCCGGCTGTTGGCCAAGTTTTCCTGGTCTTTCGGGCTGCTCTGCCATGACGAGGCGCAACGTCTGGCTGCGGACGACGGGTCCGGGGCGCAACTCCCCGATAGCCTGCTCCTTGCTGGTTGGCGTGAACTGAGCGACAGCGTGGGGCGCAAGGTCTGGTTTGGCTTTGATGTGCAGCGGCAGCCCCAGTATCAGGCGGAGGTGCTGGGCCTTGCCCCGGATGGAGGGATCGTTCTTCGTCATTTGGAGAGCGGGGGGGAGATCGTCGAACATTCCGGGGAATTGTTGTATATTGATTAATGGCCTCTCCAAGCACCCCAGTCTCCGTCATCATCCCCACCCATAATCGGGCCGGCTTTCTATCCCGGGCCATTGATTCGGTCCTTGCTCAAACCTATAGTAATTTTGAACTCATTGTGGTGGACGATGGCTCCACCGACGCAACCCAGGCCTTGCTCGCTTCTTACGGCAAGGCTCTTGTAACTCTGCGTCAGGAAAACCGGGGTCCGGCTGCGGCCAGAAACGCCGGGATCAGGGCGGCTCGTCATTCCCTGCTCGCCTTTCTCGATTCCGACGACCAGTTCACCCGCAACAAGCTCTTTCTCCAGGCCGCGGCCATGGAGGCGCAGCCGGATCTGCTCATCTCCCATACCCAGGAAACCTGGTTTTGCAACGGCCAGCATCGCAATCAGAAAAAGCGGCACGCCAAGGAGGGCGGCGATATCTTTGCCCGCAGTCTGGAGCTGTGTGTGGTGGGCATGTCCACAGTCATGGTCAGGCGGGAATTGTTCGAGCGAATCGGCCTGTTGGATGAAAGCTTTCCCTGCTGCGAGGATTACGAACTGTGGCTCAGGGCCAGTGTCGGCCACTCTTTTCTTTTGGTTGAAGCGCCCCTGACCGTCAAACATGGCGGCAGGCAAGATCAGGTTTCGATGCAGTTTCGAACCGGTATGGACCGTTTTCGTCTCCGGGCCATCGAAAAGCTTCTTTCTTCCAGCCCTCTCACCTCGGCGCAATTTCGCCTGGCGAGTGAAGAGCTGGTCCGCAAGGCCGTGCTATACGGAAATGGTTGCCTCAAGCATGGCCGCTCTGAAGAAGGGCACCGCGCCCGTGCTCTTGCCGCGCGGTATTCTCCCCTCGTATAATTTTCCTATCTTTTTGCTGCATCTTTTGTGTTTGACTTTCCCGCTTAAATTACCATAGCATGAGGCATAGGTCTTTGTACTTATACGGATATGTTCGTCCAGACGAGGCCTGATATGGGCTTCGCTTTCGCAAAGCAGAGAAAGGGGCGGCTCCTTCGTTCAATGGGCGGTTGCTTCTATGGTCTAAGAAAAAATCAAGTCCTCGCATTGAATCGCAAATTAACGGCGGCCGACTAAAGGGATGACTGGCGCGGCTGTCTCACATCAAGATTAGAGTGTTATGGATGGAAAATGAAAAAAAACATTAGAAATAAAATGCTGTTCGCCTTTGGCGGGGTCTGTGTTTTGCTGTTGTTCCAGTTGGTCCTGAATATTTTTCTTCAGGCCAGAGTGGTTCGCTCCGTGACCTATGCCCGAGATGTGGGCTATGCCGGAAATGAGTTAACCATGAACCTTAAGTACGACTTGTCGGATGTGGCCTTGTGGATTACCGACATTTCGGCGACTCGGGGGCTTGACGGATTAAATGACGGTCTCAAAAAGGCTGAACATTCGGCCAATCTTTTTCATAAGCATATTCAGGAATTGATGGAGCTATATCCCGGCGAGAAAAAACAATTGGAGGAGGTGGACCACTCTTTCAGTAAATTTTATGAAAAAAATGTCTGGATGGCAGGGCAGTATATCAAAGGGGGGCCGGAACTCGGAAACAAGTCCATGGCCGAGGTAGATGCCTACGCCGATGAAATTCATAGCCGCATCAGCGAAATCGAGAGGAAGATGGAGGCTGAATCCGTCGCGGCCATGCAGGGAGCCATGGATGCGATCCAGATGAATAATATGATCGGGGGGGGGCTTTCGCTTGGGGTTATCCTCTTCACTTTGATTCTTGCTTGGCTTTTTTCCGGGAGGATCGCTTCGGCACTCGGGACGCTGATTGGTGTTGCCCAGCAAATCGCGGCCGGGAACACCGGGGTTCGGATCGATACCACTGCCACCGATGAGTTTGGTGTCCTTCAGGGCGCCATGGCAAAAATGGTGGCGGCGATTAATTCTGTGTCCAAGGAGGTTGCCGTGGTTTCCCGGGCGGCAATGGAAGGCAAGCTCAGCATCCGCGCCGATGCGGCCCAACACCAGGGCGATTTTAAAAAGATCGTCGAAGGAATCAACAATACCATGTCCAGGTTGGTGGGACTGCTGGACAGTATGCCAACTCCGGCCATGATCATCGATAATGATTTTAATGTCCAGTACATGAACGAACTGGGCGCTAAGGTCGGCGCCAAGACTCAGGCCCAGTTGGTCGGGACCAAATGTTTTGATCACTTCAAAACCTCGGATTGCAAGACCGAGCGTTGTGCTTGCGGCCAGGCGATGAGGAGTGCCCAGGATGCTACTTCTGAAACAGATGCCCATCCAGGAAACTTGGATCTTGATATTACTTACAGTGCCACGCCTCTTCGTGATGAAGAAGGTAAAATCATTGGCGCCTTTGAGGTGGTGACTGATCAGACCGCGGTTAAGAAAGCTGCGCGGGTGGCGGAAAAAATTGCGAATTATCAATCCATCGAAACACAGAAGCTGGTCGAAAGTCTCAAAAAGATCGCCGAAGGCGATATCTCGCTGGCAATTGATACCGAGCCTGCTGATTCCGATACCGCGCCGGTGAAACAGATTTTTGACGGCATAGGCTCGGCCGTGGGCGCATTGATCGACGCCTTGAACGAGATCACCGGCGCGGCTCGCGAGATAGCAGAGGGGAATCTGCTGGTAAAACTGAAAAAGCGCGGCGCCCAGGATGATTTGATTCAGGCCTTGCAGGACATGGTTGAAAAACTCAAAGAGATTATCACCGATGTACGCGGCGCCGCGGATCAGGTTGCCTCTGGCAGTCAAGAATTGAGCAGCAGTTCCCAGCAGGTCTCACAGGGGGCCAGCGAACAGGCGGCCTCGGTGGAGGAGATTTCTTCTTCCATGGAAGAGTTAGCCAGTACCGTGGCGCAGACTGCGGACCATGCCCGGCAGACGGCGTCGCTTTCCAATAAGGCCGCTGCCGATGCCGTGGATGGAGGCAAGGCAGTGGTGGAAACCGTGGCAGCCATGCAGCTCATTGCTAATAAGATCGAGCTGATTGAGGAGATTGCACGGCAGACCAACCTGCTGGCACTGAATGCCGCCATTGAGGCGGCCCGGGCCGGGGAACATGGCAAGGGCTTTGCGGTGGTTGCCGCCGAGGTGAGGAAACTTGCGGAGAGAAGTCAGTATTCCGCCCAGGAGATCAAGGGGGTTGCAAGTGCCAGTGTGGAAACCGCTTCCAATGCCGGCAAGCTTATCAACGAGATCGTGCCGCAGATCCAGAAAACCGCGGAGCTGGTCCATGAGATCGATGCCGCCAGTAACGAGCAGGCTCGGGGCATTGATGAGAACGCCCGGGCCATTCAGCAGTTTGACCAGGTGATTCAATCCAATAGCGCGGCCGCTGAGGAGATGGCCTCCACCAGCGAGGAGTTGACCGCACAGGCCGCCCATCTGCAGGAAACCATTGCTTTTTTCAAGGTGGATACCGAGGTCAAGGTGCGTCAGCCGGGGAGATCTCTGCCTTTGCCGGCCCCGCGAGCGAAAAAGACCTCTTTGCAAGGTAAAGGTGTCAAGCTCTCCCTGCCTGCTGGCGGGGAAGGGGATTTTGAGCGGTATTAGGTTTTTTTGTTTTTCAAAATAAAGGTTGGTTGCAAGGGAGGGGTGCACTCTATGGTGTTGCCCCTCTTTTTTTTTTGACTTTCTTTTTTCTCCCAGCCTATACTAACGAATAGTCAATTCCATCATTGTTGTTCTCTGATGTTTTTGTAGAAAATTAGCAGATGTCTTCGTTGTTTTATGGATCGCTATCCGTTGTCTTGTTTTGGCGGATTGTGAATCGTAGGCAAGGCTGTTTGGTTGCAGGGGGGCTTGCTGCCGTTGGTGAAACGTTTTTTCTTTCTAACCCTTATTGAAAAAGAGGAAGATGTCATGAAAAAAATAATCGTTGCAAGTGTGTTCGGGATTGCTGTGATGTTGACTGCCGGAAGCGTTTTTGCCGCGGAAAAAGCTCCGCAGAAGGTTATTGATCTGGCCAACACAGAGTTGGTGAAATTGGGCTCGGATCCGGCAATTGTTCAGGCGGTGAAGGCGGAAAATGCCAAGGGTAAGACCCTTGCCCAAATTAAGGAGAAGGATGTCAAATGGATGGCTACTCCTGGGGTCGTAGACTACATGAAGGCTCTGATGGACAATCCTTGCGGCAAACGGCTTAAGGAGATTCGGAAATCGGCGCCTTATTATGCGGAGCTTTTTGTCATGGATAACCTTGGCGCCAATGTCTGCATGAGCGATAAAACATCCGACTATTGGCAGGGTGACGAGCCGAAGTTCACTGAATCCTACAAAGGGGGCAAGGGGGCGGTGCATGTTGGCGACGTTAAGTTCGATGACAGCACCCAGGCCTATACTGTTCAGGTATCCGTGCCTGTCAAGGATGGCGCAGCAGTGATCGGTGCCATGACCATCGGTATTGACATGGACAAGCTGAAATAACTGGTCGGCCGAGTATGGTGCCCCCACTGCTAATCAACATTTTGCGAGGTTTCTGTAATGATCCGCTTGTCTGATATGAAGGTCGCGTCCAAGCTTACTCTTTGTTTTACCGTAATGATCCTGTTCATGGCCGTTATCGGTGGAGGAGGCTATGTTGGCCTGAGCCAACTCGATAAAAATCTCCTTGATATCTCTGAAAAGAGGATGCCCGCCAATAATTATCTGCTTTCGGCTGACCGGGATCTGCAGCAGCTTCTCGTGGCCGAACGGTCAATGATTTTTGCCAGTACCGAAACGGATGTTTTTAAGCAGCTGGTTAAGGAGTATGAGGAAAATCTCGGCCAGGTCGTCCAACGGATGGGTAAGTACAAGGCGCTTGCCCAGACGCCCAAGGAAAAGGAGCTGCTGGCTCAATTTGATAAGTCTTTTGCCGTTTGGCAGACTATTTCCCGTCAGGTTGTCAACGGCAGGGTGGAGGATACCCGCGAGGGGCGAAACCTTGCCTTGGATCTGACCTTGGGGCAGGCAAAAGCTCGGTTCGAGGAGATGCGGGGCATCATCGACAAACTGCAGGACCTCAATGGTACCTATATCGAGAAGGCACAGGCGGATGCTGTCCGGACCTATAATGTGGCGGTGATCATGCTGGCGTCTGTGATCGGCGGTGGCGCCTGTATTGCAATCCTGCTCGCCCTGCTGGTCAGCAGAAATATAACCGTTCCTCTGGCTAGGGCGTTGGAGGTGAATGAGCGTCTTGCCCTTGGTGATACGGAACTGCAGATTCAGGTGGATCGGAAGGATGAGGTGGGTGCCATGCTAGGCGCCATGGCTAAGGTGGTGGAAAACTTTAAGGCCACAGCCCGGGTGGCCGGGCAGATCGCCCTGGGTGATCTGGAGGTTAAGGTCCAGACCCTTTCCGAGAAGGACGAGTTGGGCAAGGCACTGGCCAAAATGGTGGAGAGCCTGAGGAATACAGCCAAAGAGGCAGAAGAGGTTGCTCTCGGCAATCTCAATTTCGAGGTGGAGCTGTTATCGGATAAGGATGTCTTGGGCCAGGCCCATCAGAAGATGCTGCAAAGTCTGCGGGCCAAGGTCAGGTTTGCGGAGGAGATTGCCCTCGGGGATCTTTCCCTTGATTTTACTCCTGGAGAAAAAGACGTGCTGGGCAAGGCCCTGGTTAAAATGATCGATAACCTCAGGCACATGGCGGACGATATCGAGAAAATTGCCGGCGGCGATTTGACCGTGAAGATCCGAGTGCATTCCGACAAGGATGCCTTTGGTCTGGCTCTGTCCGCCATGGTTGAAAAGGTTAAGGCTATCATCCATGATGTGCGAATGGCTGCGGATCAGGTTGCAGCGGGCAGTCAGGAATTGAGTGGAAGTTCTCAGCAGGTTTCCCAGGGAGCGAGTGAACAGGCGGCTGCGGTGGAGGAGATCTCTTCCGCCATGGAAGAACTGGCCAGTACCGTATCCCAAACCGCTGATCACGCTCGGCAGACCGCAGCCATTTCCACCAAGGCTGCAGCCGATGCCGTGGAGGGCGGCAAGGCGGTGGAGGAAACCGTGGTGGCGATGCAACATATTGCCGAAAAGATCGAGTTGATTGAGGAGATCGCTCGGCAAACCAACCTGCTGGCCTTGAACGCCGCCATCGAAGCGGCCCGGGCCGGAGAACACGGCAAGGGTTTTGCCGTAGTCGCCGCCGAGGTACGGAAGCTTGCCGAACGCAGTCAGCATTCCGCCCAAGAGATCAAGGGGGTTGCCAGTGCCAGTGTGGCAACGGCTTCCGGTGCCGGAAGGCTCATCAATGAGATCGTGCCGCAGATCCAGAAAACGGCGGAGCTGGTCCATGAAATAGACGCAGCCAGTAACGAGCAGGCCAGGGGCATTGACGAAAATGCCCGCGCCATCCAGCAGTTTGACCAAGTGATCCAGGCCAATAGCGCGGCTGCCGAAGAGATGGCCTCCACCAGCGAGCAACTTACGGCACAGGCGGCTCAGTTGCAGGAGAGCATTAGTTTTTTCAAGGTGGATGGTGAAGGCAGTCCCCGTCCGCAGGGGCGGCCCATGTCGGTTACTGCTAGTCCGGCTGGGGCAAAAATAGCAGCCCCCAAGGGGAAAGGGGTGAAACTCTCCCTGCCAATCGGCGGCAATGATGGCGATTTCGAGCGTTATTGATCTCTTCTGTTGTTTTGAAGTGTTATTCGAGATGCCCTCCTCGTGAGGGCATTTTTTTGTACGGTTCTGATTCGGTCTCGCATTGTCGTCCCAAACGTCTCTGGTTGTTCTATAAGCGCTCTTGAGTTGAGATCGCTTATAGTGATGTTTTTTGTTTTTTTGATTCAAGGCGACCGAGCGAGTGCTCTGCTTTTTATCCTTTGACCTGATTTCTTTCCCATGCGTATAATTATTTAATGTCGGTAGTTGTAGGAAGTTATATTCGATGGTGCAGGACGGACTAGGAGTGGCGCATGTTGAAAGCAAGATTTGGGAATATGGGAATCGCGGCAAAATTAAATCTTGCCATTGTCGCAGTGGTACTGCTGCTCATGCTCGGCATGACCGTGGCGATCAATGCTTCGGTGCATAACGCTTTGACTGTTCAGGGGGATGCCTTTGTCAACACCCTGAAAGAGCAGCAGAAAGAACAAGAAGAATTGTTGCGGCAGAATCTTGTTCTGAAAGGGAAATCCTTTGCCGACATGCTGGCCAGGGTTGGCCAGGATCTTATCCTCAACTATGAGTACGCCTTTCTCGAGAAAATCGTCCAGAGCGCGGCCAATGATCCGGATGTTGCCTTCATCGTCTTCCATGACAAGGACGGGAAGCCTATCACCACCTCAAGTGTCAGGCCTGAAGCTTTTTCTGCCAAAAATATCTTGGAAAAAGAAATTGTGGCCGGAGAGCAAAAGGTTGGCTCCGTGGTCATCGGTCTGGATTACGCGGCGGTTGAGAAAAACATCGAGAAGACTGTTGCCCACGGCAATCAGGTGATCGCAGCGGCTCAGCAGAGGCAAAAGGATTCTCTGTTGCGCATTGGCATGAGCATCGTCGGATTCGCCGCCGTAGTGGTTCTGCTTATTGGCGCTATCGTTTATTACGCCGTTCGTCGCATGATCAAGCCCCTAAAGCAGGCGGTCGCCAATGTGCGGCGGGTCGCCAAGGGAGATCTTGATGTGCAAATCGTCAGTACCAGCGGGGATGAAATTGGCCAGATGTGTGTGGCCATGAGCAGTATGGTGCAAAATCTCAGGGCAACGGCGGCAATGGCCGGGCAGATCGCCTTGGGCAATTTGGATGTGCAGGTGAATATTCTTTCCGAGAAAGATCTTATGGGTAAATCCTTGGCCAAGATGGTGGAAAATTTACGGGTCAAGGCAGAGCAAATCGAAAAAGGAGATCTTGGTTCAAAGGTGGAGCTCCTTTCTGAGAATGATATGTTTGGTAAGTCGCTGTCCGCTTTATTTCAAAAGCTCCGCCAGATTATCGGGGAGGTGCAGAGTGCGGCCGATCAGGTTGTCTCCGGCAGTCAGGAACTGAGCAGCAGCGCGCAGCAGGTTTCGCAGGGGACCAGCCGACAGGCTGCAGCGGTGGAACAGATTTCCGCCTCCATGGAAGAGTTGGCCAGCACCGTGGCCCAGACCGCCGATCATGCCCGCCAGACCGCGGCTATCGCCACCAAAGCCTCTGCCGATGCGGTTGAGGGCGGGAAAGTAGTGTTGGAGACCGTTTCTGCCATGCAGCATATTGCGGAAAAAATTGGATTTATTGAAGAGATCGCCCGCCAGACCAACCTGCTGGCCTTGAACGCGGCCATCGAGGCGGCCCGGGCTGGAGAGCACGGCAAGGGCTTTGCCGTTGTTTCCGCGGAGGTAAGAAAGCTTGCCGAACGGAGTCAGGCTTCGGCCCAAGAGATCAAGGGGGTTGCCAATGCCAGTGTGGAAACCGCCGGGAATGCGGGCAGGCTGATCAATGAGATCGTGCCGCAGATCCAGAAAACCGCGGAACTGGTTCATGAAATCGATGCGGCCAGCAACGAACAGGCTCGGGGCATCGATGAGAACGCCCGCGCCATCCAACAGTTTGATCAGGTAATCCAGGCCAACAGCGCGGCTGCCGAGGAAATGGCCTCGACCAGCGAGGAGTTGGCCGCTCAGGCTTCACATCTTCAGGACTCAATCTCATTTTTCAAATTACACAATGAAGGGGAGAATGTTTTGCCGGAGCAGGATGATGAGATCTGCGATGAGAAGTATATGCTGGAACACTGATTTGTTCTGTGATTTCTCTGAGTTAAATGGTTGTTGGGGTGTGGGGACAAATGAGCTGGTTCTATAAGCAAAGATCTTTGCGCGAAGAATTTCCCAAAGCTATTCCTGGAGGGCTGCATGTTTAAAAATATCAGCATAAAAGCGAAAATCTTAGTTCTCGTCCTGAGCGGAATTTTGCTGATGACTCTGTTTAATATGGGCAAGCAGTATGTCGATTTCGACAAGACCTTGGCTTCGGCAAAAAAGACCCGGGCAGCCAGGGTAAGGGCTACCTTTAATAATTCTCTTGCGCAGCAACTCCAGAATCTTTCTCTGGCCATGGAAACCTTGACGATGAACAAAGAGGTCGTCCGTTTGTTTGCCGAAGGCAATAGAGAAGCCTTGGTTCAGGATTTGGCGAAATATAATGAAAAGCTCAAGAAGGAATACGATATTGCCCAGTTCCAATTCCACACCCCCCCGGCCACCAGTTTTTTAAGGCTGCACAAGCCCGAAAAATTCGGGGATGATCTTTCCGCTTTTCGCAGTACGGTTGTCGAGGCCAATCAGAGCAAAAAAAACGTTGTCGGCCTCGAAGTCGGTGTCGGTGGCCCTGGCTTACGTGTGGTCTTTCCTGTTTCCTATGAAAACAACTATGTCGGTACGGTTGAATTCGGCGGCTCAATCAGTGGCTTACTGAACAATCTCAAAGAAACATTTGGCATAGAATATGGCATAGGCATCCGCCCCGAGGTATTTAAAAAAGCACAACGTCCAGAGAAGAAGGAGACCGATGTCCTCGCCGACAATCTGGTTTTTTATGTAACTTCCTCTGAGCTTGCCAAGAGCATCATCGGCACCTATATGGCCGGTAAAGATGAATATAAGATCAACGGGAAGCTCTTTATTACCTACCCGTTGCAGTTGACGGATTATCAGGGACAGGAAATCGGCTCTATTCTGGTCATGGACGACGTGCAGGATATTGTGGACGATTTGCAAAAAAAATTAATCGCGAATCTGGGCATCAATCTCATGATTGCGGCCATCATCCTTGCAGCTCTCTTTTTCTTTATTCGCAAAGCGTTTCTCCCCATTAATGGCGCCGTCGTCACTTTTGATCGGATTGCCGAGGGCGATCTGACCGTAGATATAAAGGTGGATAGGCAAGATGAGGTTTCGCAGATGTTGGTGGCCATGAAAAACATGGTGGCAAACCTCCAGAAGACCGCGCAGATGGCCGAGCAAATTGCCTTGGGTGATCTTGATGTCAAGGTGACCGTGCTGTCCGACAAAGACGTTCTGGGGAAATCTCTTGCCAAGATGGTCGAGAACCTGAAGCTGACCGCAGCCAACGCGGAAATGATAGCTAACGGGAACCTCATGGTTGATGTCAAACTCCTTTCCGACAAAGACGCCCTGGGCAGGTCACTGGCCGCGATGATACAAAAATTGCGGCAGGTTATCAGCGATGTGCGGGCAGCGGCCGATCAGGTCGCCTCCGGCAGTCAGGAGTTGAGTTCCAGCTCGGAGCAGGTCTCTCAGGGAGCCAGCGAGCAGGCCGCTTCGGTGGAGGAGATTTCCGCTTCCATGGAGGAATTGGCCAGCACTGTGGCCCAGACTGCCGATCATGCCCGACAGACCGCGGCTATTTCCAACAGGACGGCCGCTGATGCCGTTGAGGGCGGAAAGGCGGTGGCGGAAACCGTTTCTGCCATGCGGCATATTGCCGAAAAGATTGAGTTGATTGAAGAGATTGCCCGGCAGACGAATCTTCTCGCTTTGAACGCCGCAATCGAGGCGGCCAGGGCCGGCGAGCACGGCAAGGGCTTCGCCGTGGTCGCCGCCGAGGTGCGCAAGCTTGCCGAACGCAGCCAGGTGTCGGCCCAAGAGATCAAGGGGGTGGCTTCGATTAGCGTGGAAACCGCCACCAATGCGGGCAATTTGATCAACGATATCCTGCCCCAGATCCAGAAAACCGCCGAATTGGTGCATGAGATCGATGCGGCCAGCAACGAACAGGCCCGTGGCATTGATGAAAATGCCCGCGCCATCCAGCAGTTTGATCAGGTGATCCAGTCCAACAGTGCCGCGGCCGAGGAGATGGCTTCCACAAGCGAGGAACTGACTGCCCAGGCAGCGCAGATGCAGGAAGCCATCGCTTTTTTCAAGACTGAGAGAGTAAGAGCACAAAGCAAACCGCAGGTGCAAGAACGCCGTCCTTTGCCGCAGTCCGGCACACATGCGAAGAAGGGCGGGGCACAGCAAACGCGGACGGGGGTAAAGCTTACCTTGCCTGAGGGCAACGAGGGAGACTTCGAGCGTTATTAAGGGAAATATGTTTCCATCTGAGCACAATATGATCCGGGGGGGAATCCATTGTCGCTTTGTCGTCACGGGGACAAATTTGCAAAGCAGGAAACCATAGGGACAGGAGAGTGGAAAATGTTACAAGACATGAATCTTAGCAAGCGATTGAGCTTTGGCTTCTCGGTGTTGGTGGTGATCATGGCGGTCCTGATCTGGATCGGCGCCACCGGGATGGCCAAGATTATGGGCGAGATGAGGGTGCTTGTTGAAGTCAATTCGGTGCGGATAACGGAACTCAGCAGCGCGGACAAGGAAATCGCCAATATCGCCATCAATGTCCGTAACATTATCCTGACCTCCAGTCCGGAAAAACAAAAGGAGTACCAGGGGCGGATCGCCAAGTTTCGTGAAGGGTATGAAAAGAGCCTGAAAAAGATGGAGGAGCTGACCAGTGCCAACGATACCAAGGGCCATGAACTGATAGTCAAGATTAAGGAAGCCAATAAGACCTTGCGGGGCCTGAATGACAAGATCATCGAGCTTGCCACCACCGGCAAGGATGCCGAGGCAGAGCAGATACGCACCAAGGAGGGCGGCCCGGCGGAACGCGCCGTGCAGGGGTATTTTGACAACCTGATAGCGCACAATCTGGATCGTAATGCCGCTCGTTACGAGGAGGGTACCAATGTTTTCCACACCTCCCGTAATCTCATGTTCGGCCTGGGCGGGGGTGCGCTTCTGTTGAGTATCGGCATTGCTCTATTCCTCACCCGTTCGATTCTGCGCCAGCTTGGCGCCGATCCCAAGGATGTCCGTGACGTCGCCAATATGGTGGCGATCGGCGATTTTTCCAGCAACCTTACCCTTGCCACCGGCGATACCAGCAGCGTCATGGCCGCTATGAAGACAATGGTCGATGCCCTTGCTCGCATCACCGTCAACGCTAAGCAGGTTTCCCAGGGGGCCAGCGAGCAGGCCGCTTCCGTGGAAGAGATCTCCTCGTCCATGGAAGAACTTGCCAGTACCGTGGCCCAAACCGCTGACAATGCCCGGCAAACCTCAGCCATTGCCACCAAGACCGCGACCGATGCCGGAGCCGGTGGCAAGGCGGTGGCGGAAACCGTGGAAGCCATGCAGCATATCGCGGAAAAAATCGAACTCATCGAAGAGATTGCACGCCAGACCAACCTGCTGGCCTTGAACGCCGCCATTGAGGCGGCTCGGGCCGGGGAGCACGGCAAGGGCTTTGCTGTGGTGGCTGCCGAGGTGCGCAAGCTTGCAGAGCGGAGCCAGGTGTCGGCCCAAGAGATCAAGGGCGTAGCCACCGCCAGCGTGGCCACTGCCATGAATGCCGGTAGGCTGATCAACGAAATACTTCCCCAGATCCAGAGAACCGCCGAGCTGGTGCAGGAGATCGATGCGGCCAGCAACGAGCAGGCCAGAGGAATCGAGGAGAATTCCAAGGCCATCGAGCAGTTTGATTCGGTTATTCAGTCCAACAGTGCGGCGGCCGAGGAAATGGCCTCCACCAGCGAAGAATTGACCGCGCAAGCATCTCAGATGTTGGAAACAATCGCCTTTTTCAAGTTGGATGAGGCAGGAGGGCAAAGGCATCAGGCAATTGTCTCCGGTTCGGGGGGCCAGAGATTAGCGAAAGCTCCTTTGGCCTTGTCTCATATAAAGAAAGCGAAGCAGGGATATTCAGGCGGTGGCAAGCAGACTTCTCCTGCAGGAGCGAGCATAGCCTTGGATGATCACAAGGATTTTGAGCGTTATTAGGTAGGGGGTAAAATTTTACACCCTAAAGGAGCGTAAATGAAAAAGAATATCAGAAACAAGATGCTGTTCGCTTTTGGCGGGGTTTGTCTGGTTCTGGTGATCCAGCTCTTGGTGAACGGCTTTTTTCAGGGCAGGGTGACCAGCAGCGTGGAAGAGGCCAGGGACAAGGGGTATGGCGGCAACGAGTTGGCCATGAACATCAAGCTTGAGATGCTCCTGGTGCAGGAAATATTCACCGACGCCAGCGCGGTGCGCAGCGCCGAGTCGCTGGCCGAAGCCCACAAGGATGCCGCGGAGCATGCCGTCCGCTTTCGGGAACATGCCGAAGCGCTGAAGGCGCTTCATCCTGAAAATCGCAGCGAGATTGAGGAGGCCGAGAAGTGGTTCGGGGAACTTTTTGAAAAAGGCAAGCGCACCGCAGAGCTCTATGTGAAAGGGGATTTGGCTCTGGCTACCAAGGCGATGGATGAGTTCGACGCAGCAGCCGAGGAGCTTGGCAAGCGGGTGGACCGGATTGAGGAGGAGATGGAGAATGAGGCGACAAACGGTATTGCCAATGCGCTTTCCACCATCAAGCTGGCCAATATTGTCAGTATTATTTTGGGCAGCGCCATTATTGTTTTTACCATAATCCTGGCTTTTGTTTTTTCCGGCAGGATCGCTTCGGCCCTTGGCAAGATGGTCGGCATTGCCCAGCGGATTGCCGATGGCGATTTGTCCCATACCAAGATGGAAGGCAACAAGGAGGATGAGATAGGGCAGTTGGCCGAGGCCTTGGAAGCCATGGTACTGAAACTCCGGGAGATTATCCAGAATGTGCGTAGTGCGGCGGATCAGGTCGCGGCGGGCAGCCAGGAGTTGAGCAGCAGCTCGGAACAGGTTTCCCAGGGCGCCAGCGAGCAGGCGGCCTCGGTCGAGGAGATATCCTCTTCCATGGAGGAACTTGCCAGCACTGTTGCCCAGACCGCCGACAATGCCCGGCAAACCTCTGCCATTGCCAGTAAGACCGCGATTGATGCCGAGGCCGGTGGCCAGGTGGTCGCAGAAACCGTAAAAGCCATGCAGCATATCGCCGAGAAGATCGAGCTTATTGAGGAGATAGCCCGCCAGACCAATCTGTTGGCTTTGAATGCCGCCATCGAGGCGGCCCGGGCCGGGGAACATGGCAAGGGTTTTGCTGTGGTCGCCGCCGAGGTGCGCAAGCTTGCGGAACGCAGTCAGGTTTCGGCCCAGGAGATCAAGGGGGTTGCTTCGGCCAGTGTGGCCACCGCTACCAACGCCGGCAGGCTGATCAACGATATTATCCCCCAGATCCAGAAAACCGCCGAATTGGTCCAAGAGATAGATGGCGCCTCCAATGAGCAGGCTCGGGGGATTGAGGAAAATACCAAGGCCATCGACCAGTTTGATCAGGTTATCCAGTCCAACAGTGCGGCTGCCGAGGAGATGGCCTCAACCAGCGAGGAATTGACCGCCCAAGCAGCTCAGCTTCAGGATGCCATTGGTTTCTTTAAGGTGGATGAAGCCGGGGTGAAAACGCATATTGCCGCCGGGGGGGCTAGCGGCTACCGGAAGCCTGGACGCGTCGCCCTGGCCCTGCCCGCTGGCAAAAGAGCAGGCTACCATGAGGAGAAAGCCGGCAGCAGGAAAGAGGGTGGGAAGAAAATCTCCCTGGATGATTCCAATGAATTTGAACGTTATTAACCGCGATGTTTGTGAAATACTGCTGAACAGGAAAGGGGTAGACCATGGCGGATTCTGAATACGCTGAAATTTTTCGAGAAGAGGCGGGTGAACTCCTTGAGGAGCTGGAAACCTCTCTGCTGGAGTTGGAGAAGGATCCGGCCGATCTCAAGATAGTGAGCCGCGTTTTTCGGGCGATGCACACGATCAAAGGCTCTGGGGCGATGTTCGGCTTTGATGACATTGCAGGATTCACCCATCATGTGGAAACTGCGCTGGACAAGGTTCGGGACGGGTCGGTGCCGGTGAGCACGGAGTTGATCGATTTGACCCTGGCCTCCAGGGATCATATCCGTGCCCTGCTCGATGCCGCGACCGGCGGTGGAGAAGCGGACCCCACCGAGGGGGAGCGGATCATTGTTGCATTGCAGGTTCTGGTCGGCGGCGGCATGCCGCTTGCCAAGCAAGCGGCTTCTGCTCCGCAGGTTTCTGAAGAGGAAAAAGATCCCACCCTGGGAAGGCGCAGCCATTATCGCATTTCCGTTAAGCCGACCCCTGAGTTTTTTGTCGGCGGCAGTACCATGGAAGCGTTGCTTGCCGAGCTTGACACGCTCGGGGAAAGCACGGCCTTTATGGATGCGGAGCAGGAGGATGGCGGCGCTCTCATCCTCCTTACCACCGACAAGGGAGTCAACGCCATCGAGGATGTGCTGGTGTTTGCCGAGTCCAGCTGTAGGGTTACGGTGACGGTCCTTGCCGTGGAAGGGGAGGAGGAGCTGGAAGAGCACAAGAAGCTTGGCGAGATCCTCTTGGAACAGGGGGAAATCTCCGCCGAGGATTTGAAAACGGTGCTTGACCGGCAGAAGCCTCTGGGGGAACTGCTGGTTGGAGAGAAGCTTGTCTCGCGCACCAGTGTCGACGCAGCGCTTGCCGAACAGAAACTGGTGCGGGAATCCAAGGAAAAGGCGACGGTTGCCAAGGGTGCGGAAAGTATCCGGGTTGCCTCGGAAAAACTGGATCAGCTCATCAATCTGGTGGGTGAATTGGTTGTCACCCAGGCCCGACTTACCCAGGTTGCCAGTCAGCACAAGGAATCCGAGCTTGTCGAGCCGGTGGAAGAGGTGGAGCGGCTTACCGCCGAACTGCGGGATTGTGTGCTCAACATCCGCATGCTGCCCATCGGTACCACCTTTGTGAAATTCAAGCGGCTGGTCAGGGATCTTTCCGCCGAGCTTGGCAAGGAAGTGGTCATGGTCACTGCGGGGGCCGAGACCGAGCTTGACAAGAATGTGATAGACCAACTGGGCGACCCCATGGTCCATTTGATTAGGAACAGCATCGACCATGGGATCGAGTTGCCGGAGGAGCGGGAGCGGGCAGGAAAGCCGCGCAAGGGCACGATTTCTCTTGCTGCGCACCATTCCGGGGCCAATGTCGTCATCACCGTTACCGATGACGGTAAGGGGCTTGATGCGGAAAGAATTCGGCAGAAGGCGATGGAAAAAGGGCTGTTCCGTGCCGACACGGAACCGAGCGAACAGGAGATATGGAATACCATTTTTATGCCGGGATTGTCCACGGCCAAGACCGTTACCAGCGTCTCCGGTCGCGGGGTGGGCATGGACGTGGTGAAAAGCACGGTTGACGCCCTCAAGGGATCAGTTTCCGTGACCCACAGCATTAAGGGGCAGGGCACCACGATCACCATCATGTTGCCTCTGACCCTTGCCATTATTGACGGTCTGCTGGTAAAGGCCGGGGAAACGCATTTTGTTCTGCCCCTTTCCCAGGTGGAGGAGTGTGTGGAGCTTACCATGGAGGATATCGCCAGGTTCCATAATCGGCGGATGCTGCCGGTGCGGGATCAGCTTGTGCCCTATGTGCGGCTGCGGGACTTCTTTGCCATTCCCGGAGAAAGACCTGTGCGGGAACAGATGGTGATCAGCCGAATCAACGGCGAGCGATTCGGACTGGTGCTTGACGGTGTGGTGGGAGAGCACCAGACGGTTTTGAAATCACTTGGCTGGGTGTACCGGCATGCCACCGGGCTTTCCGGCTCGACAATTTTGGGCAACGGGCATGTTGCCCTGATCCTTGACGTGACCAATGTGATGCAATGCGCTCGTCAGGAAGAGCATAACACTCTTATCAACTGAAGAAATGATATTAGGCTGTCGGATTCCGTTGTTGGGCTGGGGCTGGATCTGGCGGATAAAAAGCACATGGGAGAGAAAACATGAGTGCAAAAAAGGAAACGGTTCAGTCGCAGGCCACGCAATATCTCACCTTCATGCTTCGGGAGGAGGGGTTTGCCATAGAAATTTCCAAGGTCAGGGAGGTGCTTGATGTCACCACCATGACCAGGATTCCTCGGATGCCCGAGTATCTGAGTGGAGTTATCAACCTGCGCGGCAATGTGGTGCCGGTTATGGATCTCGGCTTGAAGCTGGGAATGGGCAGCATTGAGTATTGCAAGAACACCTGCATCATGATCGTGGAGCTGGAGGTGGATGCCAACCTGGTGGAGATGGGGGTGCTGACCGACTCCGTGCAGATGGTTCTTGATCTGAATCCGGAAGACATCGAGTCTGTTCCCAAAATGGGAACCAACCTGAACACTGAGTTTATCAAGGGCATGGGACGGCAGAGCGAGGAGAAATTTTTGATCATTCTCGATATCGACAAAGTTTTGGCCAGTGAGGGCGAAGCAGCCCTGCGGGAAATAGACAGCATCGCTTCGACCCACTCCGTTGCCGCCAACCCCGAAGAATCTGTCGGCGCGGAAGCATAGCCGTCAGAAAGCTGAATCTGGGGAACGCATGACATTATTTGGAAATCAGGGGATAGCGGGGGACAGGGCCGTGCATTCGCCGGTCTTGTCCGATCGGGATTTTAATCGCTTCAGTGCCTTCATTTACGAAACCTGCGGCATCAAGCTGCCTCCCATCAAAAAGACCATGCTTTCCGCCCGGTTGCAGAAGCGGTTACGGCAGCTGCACCTGGATTCCTTCTCCGCCTATCTCGATTACGTACTAAGCCCCGATGGTCAGGCCCAGGAGCTGTGCCATATGATCGATGTGGTCAGCACCAATAAGACCGATTTTTTTCGGGAGGCAAAGCATTTTGATGTGATGAACACCATTACCCTCCCCGACTATGTGCAGCGGATGACCCATCAATCCCACAAAATCCTTCGGGTCTGGAGCGCTGGCTGTTCCAGCGGAGAGGAGCCCTACACCCTGGCCATGGTCCTGGAGGAATTTTTTTCCAAATATCCGGGCCTTGATTATTCCATTTTGGCAACGGATATCTGCACCGAGGTGCTTGCCAAGGCGGAAGAGGCGGTCTATACCGATGAAGTGGTGGCCCCGGTTTCCCTGATGCTGCGCAACAAGTATTTGATGCGGGGAAAAGGTTCGCACAAGGGATTTCATCGGGTTGTCCCGGAGCTCCGGCGCAAGGTAAAGTTCAAGCGGCTTAATTTTATGGACCGCGATTTCGGCATTGAGCAGAAGATGGATCTCATCTTTTGCCGCAACGTAATCATCTATTTTGACCGGAAAACCCAGTGTGCACTGTTTGAAAAATTTTATCGGCAGCTTTCTCCCAAAGGGTATCTCTTCACCGGGCATTCGGAAACCCTGGAAGGCATAGGCGACCGAATGGAACGGGTTGCGGCGGCGGTGTATCGGTGTTGTAAATGAAGAACCTTCTGGATACGGATCTTCCTGTGGTGAACCTGCATCCCGGCGAGCTCTTTGTCGCCCAGGAGCCGACCCTGATCACCACCCTTCTTGGCTCCTGTGTCTCGGTGTGCCTGTTTTGTCCCAAACAGAAAACCGGCGCCATGTGCCATGGGGTGATGCCGGTCCGCTCTGATCTGAAGATCGAGGACAGCTTTCGCTTTGTGGACACTTCGGTGCGGTACATGGTTGAGATTCTCACCCACGGCGATGTTTTGTGTCCCAACGCCGGGTTGGTGGCTAAGATCTTTGGCGGCGCGGATGTTCTTGATGTCCGTTTCGGCCCGATGACCGATGGCAGGAGCATTGGTTCGATGAATATCACGGCGGCACGGGAGGCTTTGGCACGCTACCACGTTCCCGTCTCGGTGGAAAAGGTGGGCGGCGTGCATGGCTGCAAGCTGTTTTTCTATACCCATACCGGAGACGTTTTGCTGAGACGTATCCCACGATCATTTGATTAGGGAGAAGCGATGGGAAGAAAAATTAGGGTTCTGATTGTTGACGATTCCGCGGTAGTGCGGCAGACATTGACCGATACACTTGAGTCGGATCCGCATATCGAGGTGATGGGGGCGGCCCGAGATCCATACGTTGCTGCGGATTATATCGCCAAAGAGGTGCCGGACGTCATCGTGCTGGATGTAGAGATGCCGCGGATGGACGGGATCACCTTTCTGCACAAGATTATGAGCCAGCATCCCATCCCGGTGGTCATGTGCTCCACTCTCACGGAAAAAGGGGCGGAAACCACGCTCAAGGCCTTGGAGTATGGGGCCATCGATATCATTCAGAAGCCAAAGCTTGGAACCAAGCAGTTCATCGAGGAATCGAGGATTCGGATCTGTGATGCGGTCAAGGCTGCATCCAGAGTTATGGTCAAGCGTATTGCCGCTAGGCCCCATCCCGTAGAAAAAAAACTCACCGCCGATGTCATGATGGCCCCGCCTCCGCTCAAGGCTATGATGCAGACCACGGAACAGGTGGTGGCGGTGGGCGCTTCGACCGGGGGCACCGAAGCCCTGCGGATATTTCTTGAAGCGCTGCCTGGCGATTGTTCCGGCATTGTCATTGTCCAACACATGCCCGAGGGCTTTACCCGCGCTTTTGCCGAGCGCTTAAACGGGCTCTGCCAGATCCGGGTCAAGGAAGCGCAGGATGGCGACACCGTGTTGCGCGGTCAGGCCCTTATTGCCCCAGGCAACCGGCATATGATGCTGAAGCGAAGCGGCGCCCGGTATTTCGTGGAGATCAAGGACGGCCCCTTGGTGTGCCGGCATCGGCCGTCGGTGGATGTGCTTTTCCGTTCCACCGCCCGCTATGCTGGGAAAAATGCCATCGGTGTCATTATGACCGGTATGGGCGATGATGGGGCGCGGGGGATGGCCGAGATGCATCAGGCCGGGGCCTACACCATCGCCCAGGACGAGGCGTCTTGTGTGGTTTTCGGCATGCCCAAGGAGGCCATCGCCCTTGGCGGGGTGGAGAAGATTCTTCCCCTTGCGAGAATTGCTCCCATGATTGTGGGCAAATAAAAAAAAGATTCTAAAATGAGACCCGGTGTAATAGTATATCAATGAAGCAAACAGACAGTTTTTATTTGGACGGTCTGGGCAAGCGACCTAAAGATAACGTGCGAGAAGGAGCACCATGGATCTCTTAAATGATTTTGCTCAAAAAGATATGATCGAACAGATCATCTGTCTGGATGAGATCAAGGAGTCCAGGTTGGTGGAAGCCATCCCGGCCCTGTTGAATATGTATGCCAACCCCCTTGGTGATCAGGCGGTTGATGAGATGGTGTATCATACCCTTTTTGATTTGCTTGCCGGGCGGGAGCAGGAGATTATCGCTGGCTTGGCCCATGAATCAGAGGCTGTCCGTCTTCTTTGTATTCGTCGGGCTGCCGACGGCGGCTCTTACCTTCTTAAGGATGCCCTGGTAAAGCTTCTTGGTTCCGCAACGGACAGCGAGGTGATCTCCGAGGTCATTCGGGCTTTGGTCAACTATAAGGAAGGCGGTTTAACGGAAATTTTGCTGCCTTATCTCAAACATGAGGATTATTCCGTTGTTGCCTGGGCCATGCGCGGTCTTACCGGTACGCATGACCCAAAAGTCTGTGATGCTTTGATGACTCTGGTTTCCGAGAGCAGGGAGGTTCAGAGCGTTGATGTCGGATGCGATTTACGTACCGCCTTGGCGGTGGAAAACCTCGCCAGTTTCCCCGTCGAGACCACCTCCGGGTTTCTCATCGGCTTTATCCATCATGGCAATCCTTCGTTTCGGCGGGTTGTCATCTCCACCCTTGCCGGAATGGGGGAAGACATCCTGCCCGATCTGGAAAAATGTCTTGAAACCGGGGATAAAGACGAAAAAATCATGGCGGCCAATGTTATCGGCATGACCGGGAAAAAACGGGGCGCCGACATCCTGGTTGCCCATCTGGAAAGTGCCGGGGACGCCAATCTGAAATTTGCCATTTATGAGGCGTTGGGCCGGATCAGCTCCATGCGCAGTGTGATCGGTTTGACCGATGGTCTTGCCGAAGGGGACGATCTTGTGCTCATTGCCGTGATGACCGCCCTTGATCATCAATGCAACCCCGGGGTCGTTAAGGTTTTGAACGAGACCATTGCCAGGGGTGACGCCCAAAGCGGGCGAGTGCTTTCCGCCCTTATTACCTCCCACGCCCGACAGCTCTTTGCCGCTCTCTATAAAGATGGTGGGCAGCGTGGCACATTGCTTTCCGCCGTGCGGAAATCCGGCGATCATGAGGCCATCGGCGCTTTTCGGGCGGAACTTGCCAAGATCGGCGGGGAGCAAGCTGCCAAGGACATTCAGTTCTTGAGCCTCGCTGATGTCGGAGCCAAAGAGAAACGCATTCTTGCCGCGGATGACTCCAAGGCCATGTTGTTTTTCTATAAGGGTGTTGCTGCTGATCTCGGCATGGAATTGGTCACGGTGGAAGATGGGAAAAAGGCCTTTGATTATCTCCAGATAGATAGCGAGTTTGACCTGATCATCACCGATATGAACATGCCCAATATGGATGGCATTGAACTGACCCGGGAGATCAGAAAAAAGGCGGAATGGGCCGCGATTCCGGTGCTGATGGCAACCACCGAATCGGAAAAAACCCAGGCGGAACTGGCCCGGCAGGCAGGGGTGACGGATTTTATCACCAAGCCTTTTTCCAAGGATGATTTTAAGGCGAAGGTCGGCCAGATGTTTGCCTGATATTTGTCTCAGGAGTTCAAAACAAAAAGAGTCTGCCCCCGGGCAGACTCTTTTTGTTTGACCCGGAAGGGTTTCTTCCGTAGTATTCCACTGGGCATGCGCCCAACCAACCCAGCCACCGTGCTGAACCTTTTATCTGATCCTGTGTGGGGAGCAAAATGAGTAAGCCGTATGGAATTACCGTAAGCCGACATATTATGGACAGCCAGCGCCTGCATCCCGAGGCAACCGGTGATCTCTCCGGTCTGCTCAGTGAATTGATCGTGGCTGCCAAAACGATCAACGCCGAAGTCAATATGGCTGGCTTGGCGGATGTTTTGGGGATGGCCGGGAAGACGAACATCCAGGGCGAACATGTCCAGAAGCTTGATGATCTGGCCAATAATACCATCAAGCGCCGTATGGCCCGGTGCGGGTATGTCTGTGTGATGACCTCCGAGGAGGAGGCGGATATCATTCCGGTGGCCGAGGGGAGCGCGGGTAAATATACCCTGGCCTTTGATCCGCTGGACGGCTCATCCAATATCGATGTCAATGTGAGCATCGGCACCATCTTTTCCATCCATCGGCGCATATCCGCCAACGATCTCACCCCCCAGGGCGATGAAGCCGATCTCTTGCAAAAAGGGAGGGAGCAGGTAGCTGCCGGGTATATCATCTACGGTTCCAGTACCATGATGGTCTTTACCACCGGAGAGGGGGTGCACGGCTTTACTCTGGATCCCAGCGTGGGTGAATTCTACCTGTCGCATCCTGATATCCGGATCCCCGAGCGGAGCAGGTATTTCAGTGTCAACGAGGGGAATTACAACTTTTGGGATAATGGGGTGCAAAGGTTTGTCGATTATCTGAAGGAAAATGATAAGGAAACCGGGCGGCCTTACAGTGCCCGGTATATCGGTTCCCTGGTCGCGGATTTTCACCGCAATCTCATTGCCGGCGGAATTTTTCTCTATCCGCGCGATAACCGGAATCCGGCCAAGCCACATGGCAAGCTGCGGTTGCTCTACGAGGCAGCGCCCTTGGCGTTTTTGGTGGAACAGGCCGGAGGACGTGCCATTACCGATGAAGGGATGAATATCATGGATATTGAGCCAACATCTTTGCACCAGCGAGTGCCGCTGGTCATCGGCTCCCGCCATGAAGTGGATTTGTACGAAGAATTTGTCGCGGGGACACGCTGAAATTTTCGAGTTGTACCGTCTCGCTCAAGGCTGAACGAAAAAACGGCTGACGCAGGGGGGAATTCCCGCGTCAGCCGTTTTTTTCCCCCCTTGAACCGATTGTCTTTATCCTTTCGCCTTCTCTTTTTCCCAGGTGTCACGCAAGGTGACGGTCCGGTTGAACACGGGGCGGCCATCCTTGGAATCTTTGCTGTCCACGCAGAAATAGCCCTGCCGTTCGAATTGGTAATGGCTGCCGGGCTGGGCCTTGGCCAGGCTTGGTTCGACCAGACAATTGTTCAGGACTACCAGGGATTCCGGATTGACAAAGGTTTTGAAGTCGGCCTCCCCGGCATCCGGGCTTTCTTCGGTAAAGAGCCGGTCGTAGAGGCGCACCTCCGCAGGCACTCCATGGGCAACAGAGACCCAGTGGATGGTGCCCTTGACCTTGCGGCCATCCGGGGCGGAGCCTCCCAGGGTCTCGGGGTCATAGGTGCAATGCAGTTCGAGGATCTCGCCGGTGGCCTCGTCCTTGACCACCTTTTCGCATTTGATGAAATAGGCATAGCGCAACCGCACCTCCCGTCCGGGAGCCAGGCGGAAGAATTTCTTCGCCGGCTCCTCCATGAAATCTTCCCGTTCGATATACACCTCCCTGCCGAAGGGTACCTGGCGTTCCCCCAGCTCCGGCTTCTGCGGGTGGTTCTGGGCCGTGAGATTTTGCGTGTCTCCTTCCGGATAGTTGGTGATCACCACCTTGAGCGGAGCCAGCACCCCCATGACCCGGACGGCGCTTTCGTTGAGATCCTCACGGACACAGTGCTCCAGCAGGGCCATATCCACCACGCTGTCCTTTTTGGCAACGCCGATCTTATCGCAGAAGCTGCGCAGGGCTGCCGGGGTATAGCCGCGGCGGC
Organism: Thiovibrio frasassiensis; assembly: GCF_029607905.1. NCBI lineage: Bacteria > Pseudomonadati > Thermodesulfobacteriota > Desulfobulbia > Desulfobulbales > Thiovibrionaceae > Thiovibrio > Thiovibrio frasassiensis. Next base: position 14,396 of record NZ_JAPHEH010000001.1, on the reverse strand, counting down.
GGATGCCCGAGAGGGTCGGCATCCGGGGGTCGTCCCAGCCGGAAACATGCCCGTCGTTGACCAGCTGCAGGAGCTTGCGTTTGCTGACCACGGTGTAGCTCAGGTTTAAGCGGGCGAATTCGATCTGCCGCGGGTGGCAAGGGGCAGGCAGGTTGTCGAGGGTCCAGTCGTAGAGCGGTCGGTGGTCGGCAAACTCCAGGGTGCAGAGCGAGTGGGTAACCCCTTCCAGCGCATCGGAAATGGGATGGGTGTAATCGTACATCGGGTAGATGCACCAGGTGTTGCCGGTCCGGTGGTGGCTGGCATGCAGGATGCGGTAAAGCACCGGATCGCGCATGTTCATGTTGCCCGAGGCCATATCGATTTTTGCCCGGAGCACCCGGGTGCCATCGGGGAATTCGCCGGCCCGCATGCGACGGAACAGATCGAGGTTTTCGGCAACCGGCCGATCCCGGTATGGGCTGTTCTTGCCTGGTTCGGTGAGGGTGCCGCGGTAGCTGCGGGTTTCTTCGGCGGAAAGATCGCAGATATAGGCCTTGCCGGTGGTGATCAGATGCTCGGCGTATTCGTAGAGTTGGCCGAAATAATCCGAGGCGAAGTAGAGATGCTCTCCCCAGTCAAAGCCCAGCCAGCGGACATTGTCCTTGATGGACTCGACATACTCCTGCTCTTCCTTGGTCGGATTGGTGTCATCGAAGCGGAGATGACAGCGGGCCCCTGTGTTTTCCTTGGCGATGCCGAAGTTGAGGCAGATGGATTTGGCATGGCCGATGTGGAGATAGCCGTTGGGTTCCGGCGGGAAGCGGGTGACGATCTGGTCGTGCTTGCCGGTGGCAAGGTCGTCGGCGATGATGGTGCGAATGAAGTCCTTTGACTGAATTTCGTCGCTTGTCATGTGTTTATTTCCCGTATAGTTTTTGGTCACGTGTCAGTCATCGGCAGCAGTGCCGATAAATCCACGGCAGAAGAGGAAAGAAGCATTTTTTTTGTTCTGCCGTGGCTGTTTTATACGAAGTATTTTGCCACATCTCGCAGTCGGGACACAACCCGTTGCTTGCCGATCTGGGCAAAGACCTCGAACATACTCGGGCCCTTTACCTGGCCGGTGATCACCGCCCGAGCGCCGTTGACCAGCACCCCCACCTTAACGCCGAGTTCCTCGGCAAACTCCCGGCAGACCCGTTCCGTCTCGTCGTGGCTGAGTTCCGGCAGGGCTTCGAAGCGGTCGGCCAGCTTGGGCAGCCATTCCTTGAGGTCCGGGTGCTTCAGGACATTTTTAGCAAGGGCTGTTTCATCCATGACAAAATCATCGGCAAACCAGGCCCGGCCCAGGGAGGCAAAATCCTTCAAGGTGTGGAATCGCTCCCTGGTCATGTCCAGGGTTTTCAGGAACCAGGCTCTTTTCTCGCCATCGTAGGCCGCATCCCACAGCCCTTCTTTTTGGAACTCCACCTTGACCAGGGCGCCGATCTCCTCGATGGGCATGGTACGCAGGTAATGACCATTGATGTTGATCGCCTTGGGATCGGTGAAAAACTTGGGATCGTCCTTGCGGTAGTTGAAGATGGAGTTGGAGCGGGTGATGCCGGAAAGATCGAAGGCCTCGATGAGCTCTTCCCGCGAAAAGATCTCGCGGTCGTCAGGGGTGGACCAGCCGAGCAGGACAAGAAAATTTGCCAAAGCCCAAGGAAGAAACCCCTGTTCCCGGTAAAACTGCACCGAGACAATCTCGCCGTGGCTGCGCTTGGAGATCTTTGCCTTGTTCAGGTCAAGGGTGAGCGGCATGTGGGCGAAGATCGGCAACTCTGCGCCCAAGGCCCGGTAAAGCAGGATCTGGCGCGGGGTGTTGCTTAAGCCGTCCTGGCCGCGGATAACATGGGTGATGCGGTCACGGATATCGTCCACCACGTTGCAGAGCAGATAGAGGGGCAACCCATTGGAGCGGACGATGACGAAATCCTCGATATCCTCATAGGCTCGTTCAACCCGGCCATAGACCTGATCGTCAAACCCGACCTTGCCCGGTTCCTGCGGCACCTTGAAGCGAATAACATAGGGGAGACCCTGTGCTTCTTTTCCCTTAACCTCTTCGGCGCTGAGTTTGCGGCAGGTGCCGTCGTATCGGTAGTCACCCTTGGCTGCGGCGGCGGCTTCCCGTTTGGCCTCGAGTGTTTCCTTGCTGCAAAAACACTTGTAGGCATTGCCGTCGGCCAGGAGTCTTTGCGCTGCAGCCACATGTTCCTTGGCATATTCCGACTGAAAGTAGGGGCCTTCATCCCAAGTTACCCCGAGCCACTCCAGGCCGTCGAGGATTCCTTGGATGGACTCTTGGGTGGAGCGTTCCGTGTCCGTATCTTCGATGCGCAAGACCAGCTTTCCCCCGTGTTTGCGGGCAAACAGCCAGTTGTAGATGGCGGTCCTGGCTCCGCCGATATGGAGATAGCCGGTCGGGCTGGGTGGAAAGCGTACTCGGACCTCGGTCATGATATTCTCCTTGCAAAAAAAAATGAGCAACGCGGAACAGGCTTTGCATTGCGGACAGATCGTATTCAAGCTGTGTTTTATATATCGTTTTACAGGGTTATTCAAGAGGATGCTTGGGAAAAAGCACGAGAATTCAGGCTGGGTGGTGGGCGGGATTGTCTTATTTGCCCATGATGGATTGCTTTACCTTTAATAATAATTATTGTATAATATAAATGTAACTATCCGCTGGCACTTTGTCCGCGCCGTTACAAAGAAAGAGTTGTTTATGCACACGGGAGGAAGAACAATGCCTATAGATCCCAGCGCCACTTCAGTACAGACCAATGTAAGGACAGAGCGGCCTGTTTCTCCGTACGCCGGATCGGAAGGAGAAAAGAAATCAAAAAACAACCGCTCGGAGTCCGGTCAGACCAGTCAGGCCTCTCCCGATGTCGTTGCCAGGATTTCCGCTGCCGCCCTACAGGCCTCCAGGGCTCTTACCCAGGCAGGGCAAGCCGCGGACCAGGCCGGGCCGGAAGAATCGGTGCGCGAGTCGGAAAGGCGGGAGCCCCAGGCAAGACAGCCCCAGGAACAAAGAGCCCGGACGGAACAGCGCTCACGCGGGATAAACGTGGTTGTCTGAACTGTAAAAAAATAGAAAGGTTGCACGGGGGCGATTCTCAGGAATCGCCCCCTTTTTTTTGCGCTGTTAAAAACCAAGCTCCCTCAGGAATCGCGGGTCGCTGGTCCAATCTTTTTGCACCTTCACCCAAAGTTTGAGCAGCACGTGCTGGTCAAGGAGGATCTCGATGTCTTTTCGGGCGGCCTGGCCGAGCTGCTTGAGTTTGCTGCCGTGCTTGCCGATGATGATCCCTTTTTGCGAATCCTTTTCCACGTAGATGGTGGCATGGATCGTGATCAATTGTTTGGCCGTGTTTTCCTTGAAGCTCTCGATCGTCACCGCGGTTGAATAGGGGATTTCCTGGCCGGTTTGTAAAAAGATCTTTTCCCGGATAATCTCCGCGACAATGAACCGTTCGGTGGCATCGGTGGGGATGTCCTCGGGATAGAGACGCGGCCCGGTGGGAAGCAGGGGGCAGAGCTCCTGGATCACCAAGTCGATGCCGTCGCTCGCCTTGGCCGAGAGGGGCAGGATGGTATGGAAAGGGTACAGCTCCTTGTAGGTGGAGATGATGGGCAGCAGCTTTTCCTTGTCGATGAGGTCCATCTTATTGAGCAGCAACAGTACCGGTTTGTCGATGCCATCCAGGCAGCTGGTCGGGGTATTGCCCGTATGCGGCAAGGGCATGGTAACGTCAACCATGAAAATAATGGCGTCCACATCGGCCAAGCTGCCGAGGGCAATCTTTACCATCTCAAGGTTTAAGGGGCTTCTCGCCCTGTGGATGCCGGGGGTGTCCAGCATAACGATCTGGTAGTCCGGGCCATTGACGATGCCGAGGATCCGGTTGCGGGTGGTCTGGGGCTTGGGCGAGACAATGGAGATCTTCTGGCCGAGCAGGCTGTTCAGTAGGGTGGATTTGCCCACGTTGGGCGGCCCGATGAGGGCGACAACGCCTGATTTGACTTGTTCTGGGGAGCTGTTCATGGGTGCGGTTGCGCTCGTGTGTGTTGATAGGGGAAAAACACATAATTACATACCAGTTTTCCTGATTTTCCGCACCCTCTCTCTTATTTGCGGCCACGGAAAAAGATGACAACCCCCGGAATAGCTGGTACACATTGGCCAGTTTCTCCCCGCTATCAATCAACAGTGCACCTCGAATTTTTCCCAATGAATTTCGGATAAAAGTTCGGCGCGCGTTCTTAATATTACAAGGAAATAGTACATGGCTTTGCTGGGCGCAATTATTGAATATATGGAGCAGGGCAGGTTTATCTGTGCCATGGTTCTTGACGAGGACAGCAAGCGGTTGCGCCTTATCAATCAAAACGGCAGGGAGGTGAATCTCCCCCTGTCGCGCGTGCTGCACCAATCCGCAAAACGCCATGCTCTTTCCCTCAACCGGGATGAACAGCTCCGGCTGCTCAAGGAGGCGGACCAGGTCCGCCAAGCCATGGTGGGTCAGATCGATTTGGCCGAGATCTGGCAATTGGCCAGCGAAGAGGAAGGGGGCAATTTCAGCCCTGCGTTCCTTGCCGAACTGGCCTTTGGCGAGGATGCCACGGATAATCATGTCGCCGCCTTTCTCCGTTCCATCTTTGTGGATCGTCTTTATTTTAAATACAAGGAAGGTTTGGTCCTTGCCCATAGCCCGGAGGCTGTTGCTGCGCTCCGTCTGAAACAGGAAAGGGAAAGGGAGCAGGAGGCCCTAATGAGCACCGGGGCCATGGGGCTCAAGCATCTTTGGGAGGGGGAGAGCACAGCGGTATGGGAGGAGCGCGATCGCTGCCTCAGCCTATTGGGGGACTACTATCTTTTTGGCAGCGAGGCCGAAGAGAGCGAGCTTGCCAGGGAGCTTTTGAAAAAAGCCGGGCTCACCGGTCCGCATGATGTCTACCATCTTTTGATCAAGGCCGGAGTCTGGCAAGCCCATGAGAATGTGGCCTTGCTCCGGTATCGCATTCCGGTTGACTTTTCCGAGGAAATTGCCGCTGCCGCCCAAGTGTCCGAGCCCGTGGCCGAGGAACTGGTCGGCAGGAACCGGCGGGATTTTCGGGAGCTGCCTCTGCTCACCATCGATGGCGAGTCAACCCGTGATTATGACGATGCCCTGCATATCGAGCGGCGCGGCGATAATTTTCTGGTGGGTATCCATATCTCCGACGTGGCCCATTACGTTGCGCCTGGGACCCCCATTTACGAAGAAGCGGCCCGGCGGATGACCTCCCTCTATTTTCCCGAGACCCAGATCCCCATGCTGCCGAGATCGCTCTCGGAGGGGGTGTGCAGTCTGGTCGCCGGAAAAGCACGGGCGGCTGTTAGTGCCATGGTTCTGCTCTCCCCCCAGGGCGAGGTGGTGGAGTTCGATCTAATCCCGAGTCTGGTTACGGTGAAGCGGCAGTTGAGCTACCCCGAGGCGGAAAGATTGGTGGCGGGCGGCGACTGGGAGTTGCAAACGCTTGCCCGGCTCAGCGAACAGCTCAAGCAGCGGCGCATTGAAAAAGGGGCGCTGCTCCTGCCGGTGCCGGATGTGAATATCAGTATTGATGCGGAAGGGAAGGTTGCGGTGGCCCTCTCCCCGGTGGATACCATCTCCCGCAGTCTGGTGGCGGAGTTCATGGTCCTGGCCAACACCCTCTCCGCCCAATTTGTCGCGGATCGTCAAGCGCCCGGCCTTTTCCGGGCTCAGGACGAGCCCCATCAGCGATTGATCGGTGGGGGGGAGAAGGATCTCTTCTCCATTTTCCGGCAGCGCAAGCAGTTGAAACCAGGCGAGCTCCTGGTCTATCCCAAGCCCCACAGCGGGGTCGGCGCCATGCAGTACACCACGGTTACTTCCCCTATCCGGAGGTTTCTCGATCTGGTCATGCAGCATCAGATCAAACAGTTGCTCAGTGGCCGGGGCGCGATGTTTTCCGCGGACGAACTTGCAGGGGTTGCCGGGGATATCAGTAAGGTGCTCTCCAAGGTCAATCAGGTGCGGCGCACGCGGCACCGTTACTGGCTGCTCAGGTATCTGGAGCAGAAGGTCGGGGGGAGGATTGAGGCGTTGCTGGTTAATAAGGGGCCGAAACGGATCAACCTGACCTTGCTTGATTGTCTCTTGGATGCGGACATGCCGCCGAGTCAGTCCGTGTCGGCAAAGCCTGGGGATGTCACGACCGTGCGGGTGGCCAAGGTCGACGCCTTGGATAATGTGCTGCGCTTGGAGTGGTAACCGAGGGAAAGGTGAGAGCTGAAAGGCAAAAGGTGTAATGCTTGCCTTTCAGTCGTAGATGATGCAGGTCCAGCGGGAGAGGATCTCTTCGGTCTCCTCGTCCAGTTGGTCGGCCACCTCGTGGACTTGGTATTCGTGGCCGCATTTTTGGCACCGCATCCGGATCCTCCGGCAGGACCGGGACACTTCCAGCCTGCCCTTGCATTGCTTGCACTGCATTGCCATTTTTCAGTCCTATTGCAGCAGGGTGTGCCGGGTGAAGATGGCTTCCAGCCGGTAGCCCTTCTCGGCCAATGCCTCGGCCCCGCCTTCCAGTCGGTCCACCACGGTCACCACCAAGCCGACCTTAAACCCAGCCGCCTCCACCCGCTCGATTACCGTGAGCAGGGTACCGCCGGTGGTGACCACATCCTCCAGCAGGGCAACGGTGCAGCCCGGAACCATGTTGCTCAACCCCTCAATGTACTGCCCGGTGCCATGGCCCTTGGATTCCTTTCTGACGATAAAGGCGGGAATGGGGGCCTGCTCCAGATGGCTTACCACCGAAACCGCCGTGACTAGAGGATCGGCGCCCAGGGTCATGCCGCCCACCGCATCGATCTTTTGCGGGTTGTTGCGGATGATCTCGAAGATCAGCTTGCCGCAAAGATAGGCGCCTTCCGCAGACAGAGTGGTCTGTTTGCCGTCGATGTAAAAATCCGATTCCCTGCCCGAAGAGAGCGTGAACTTCCCATGGCGGTATGATTTGGCCAGCAGCAGCTGCTTGAGTTGGTCGGTGTTGTTCATGGGATATCCTCTTGTTTTTGTGGCAGTTGCACGGATCAAAATATACTTTTTGTCTTATTGCTTGGTGTTTGGGTTTATTTCATCTTGGCAAAATAGGTGACCAGGTTCGCCTTGGCGCTGATCTGCGGCACCAACAACCCCTCTTTCGAGGTCATGGCGATCATCACTCCAGGTCCGTGCCCGGCCAGCACGCAGCTGGCGTGGACGACAATGCCGATGACCACGCCGCCGGTTTTGTAGATCCGACCATAGGTGGCGTCCGCATCCAGGATGGCGACAAAATCCCCCAAACGCAGGTCGGAGAGGCCGTATTCCTCAACAATCCCCTGGTCGAACATCTGGATGTCATAGTCGCCGCTGTGGCTGTGGGAGGCGCCGATGCCCGAACCCATGATCTTGGCGGGGATGGTATGGGTCACCGGCACCTGCAGTCTGGAGTTGTTGAGTTTCCTTAAGGGCATTGCCGCCACTAGGCCCGGGTCCAGGTTCATTACCTTGATCCCTGGGAAATCAGGCAGGTTCAGGCCGCAACCGTACGCCTTGATCTGGATCTTATCGCCGATGGTGAGGCGTTCCAGGATCTCCGGGGAAAAATCCACCAGCACATGTTCGATGCCGCCATGCTTGCCGGTTACCCGGCCGGTTTCGCCCTTGGCGTCGCCGGAAACCACCTTGGCGCTATTGCCCACGCAGGAAAACTGGTTCAGGGCCCGGTTGGGTCCGGGCTGTCCTTGGATCTGGGTGAAGTTGCTGATGGAAACAGCGGGCTCCACATGGTCGCCGAATTTCTCCCCGGCCAGATCCCCGATCCGCAGGTTGTAGGTGATGCCGCCCACCCCTGGGTACACGTCCGAATGTCCGTCCGGGTTGATCCGGTAGGGATTGATCCCGCTCTGGGGCGAGGTGATTTCCCCGATCACCGACTGGCAGACCAGCTGCTCCGTATTGGTTTTGATCATAGTCTTGTGCCCCGAGCTACACGTTGAAGCGGAAATTCATGCAGTCGCCGTCCTGAACCACATACTCCTTGCCTTCCAACCGCAGCAGCCCTTTTTCCCTCGCCTTGGCCTCGCCGCCGCAAGCGACGAAATCCGCGTAGGAGATGACCTCGGCCCGGATAAAACCGCGTTCGAAATCGGTGTGGATCACTGCTGCGGCTTGCGGGGCCTTGGTGCCGCGCTTGATGGTCCAGGCCCGGGTTTCCTTTTCGCCCACGGTGAAATAGTTGATCAAGCCCAGCAGTTCGTAGCCGGCCTTAATCAAACGGTTCAGCCCGGGTTCCTCAAGGCCGAGATCGGCCAGAAAATCCTGGCGCTCGTCCACGCTCAGGGCGCTCAGTTCCTCTTCTATCGCCCCGGAGATCATGACCACGGAAGCGTTTTCCGCCGCAGCTGCCTTGCGGAGTGCATCCACCCACTGGTTGCCGGTGTTGATCTCCGCCTCGCTGACGTTGGCCACATAGAGAACGGGTTTGGCGGTGAGGAGGCAGAGCTCCTTCATCAGTTTTTCGCCCGTATCGTCGAGTTGGGCGGCCCGAGCCGGTTTGCCGTCATTGAGCAGTCCGTACAGCCCTTCCAGAACAACCAGCTGCGCCTTGAAGGCTGCGTCCCCGGATTTCGCCTGGGAGGCGGTCTTGTTCATCCGCCGGCTCACGGTGTCCAGATCGCAGAGGATCAGTTCGGTGTTGATCACCTCTCGGTCGCGCAGGGGATCGACGCTGCCGTCGACATGCACGATGTTGTCGTCTTCAAAGCAGCGGACCACGTGGGCAATGGCGTCCACCTGGCGGATATGGCCCAGGAACTGGTTGCCCAACCCTTCGCCCTTGCTGGCTCCGCTCACCAAACCGGCGATATCGACGAATTCCATCTGGGCGTTGACCTTGACCTTGGTTTTGGCCATCTCGGCAAGGATATCGAGTCGGGCGTCGGGTACCGGCACCATGCCCACATTGGGTTCGATGGTGCAGAACGGGTAATTGGCCGATTCGATGCCTGCGGAGGTGAGAGCGTTGAAGATGGTCGATTTGCCGACATTGGGCAGGCCGACGATGCCACAGCGAAAGCCCATGGAAAGTCCTTGTTGTATGGTTCAATAAAAAGAGTAGTCAGGAGATGACCGAAATTTGTGAGCAGTATATAATGATTTCTTTGCAATGCGGCAAGGGTTGTTTACAATCAAGGAACTAAATTACACACAATCAGGCACAATTACCATGGCTGTTCCAGAAAAAATCATCCGGATAGATTCGCTGTTTGCCGAGCTTTTCAAGAAAAGGCAATGGGACAAGCGTTTGGCCCTGCACGCCGTTTTTCGGAACTGGCCGGAGGTTGTCGGTGCTGAGATTGCGGAACGCACCGCACCGCAGGTGATTCGCGGCACGGTGCTGTGGATCGCGGTTTCCGACTCGGTTTGGATGCAGCAGCTGCATCTGCAAAAGCAGATGCTGCTCGAGCATATTAATGCGAAGGTGGGGGGCTCTGAGAAAATAAGCGATATCCGTTTTCAGATAGACGCCGCCCTTGGTGAGGAAAAGATGGTTGTTCGCAGCCCGCAGCCGCCTGCCTCTCCGCAGCCGGTTGACCCGGAGGAGCAGAAAGGTTTTGAGCGGTTGATCGGGGCTATCGTTGATGCGGAGTTGCGCACGCGTCTGCTTGCCCTCTGGCGGAAAGCCCATAGGTAAGGCAAATTGGGCGCGAAAGCTGTTGTTTATCGTTTTACATTGACGTTCCAGTAAGCTTCTTGGACGCGGAATCTTTCACGCAGGGGGCGTATGCAGTGACTATCCCGAGCATGCGCAACTGCAAGGAAGAGGATGGAGCTGAGGGGCTCAGGTCGCGTTTGGCGGGGAATCTTCGATGGAGCAAATGGATAGGTAGCGTTCGAGGTTTTCCCGATCAGTGCCCTTCAGCGTGAAATGAACGCCGAATTCCCGGGTTTCCTGGTCAATTTCGGTGATTCGTCGGACAATGGCTTCCGGTGCGGTAGCTTTTTCTTCGAAATCGCCAAATTTTAAGCGGAGGGTCATGCTGAGCGGGCTGAGTTTGTCCCCCTTCTGGATGTGTTGGGAAAATTTCCCCACCACCCGTGCCCCCTCAATGGAAATATTCTTTATGATGCCGTGATTGAGATACTGGCTTGCCTTGCGGGTGAAGGTGGCAACGGAGCGGGGACTTGTCACGTAGCGGGGATATTTTCTCCGCTGGATGGTGATAATTGAGGAGGGGAAGAGTACTCCCAGTTCGCTGCTGGTTTCCAGCATGGGAGAGGTGTGGAATCCTCGCATGGGCTGATTCTGGTGTTGATACAGGAGCAGGCACGGGTCTTGGGGAGACTGAAAAGGACTCTCTTTGGCAAGCAGAAGAAGTCTCGCCCCCTCTTTGATGAAGATCTCGGAAGGTGTGAGTTTTTGCGGATTCAGCCCCTTTTGGAAAAGGGTTACCGGGATGCGCTGGCCGACAATCCTGATTATTTCTTCTCCGACGACCTTTGGGTCGTCGGACCAAAGCTCCTGCATATAAAACTCCTTGCTGCTGTACAACCAAAAAATGTCCGGGCGTGAATTGCGTCTTGCGTCTGGCTGGTCTTTTGTAAACTTATATAGCTATATTTCTATCGCTTGTAAAGCAGGCGTTACAAAATATGGGGAGATGGGGATGAGCACCTGTGGCTAGAATTGTTTCTCTGTGTCCAGGAGCAGGGTTACCGGCCCGTTGTTTACCAAGGTTACGTCCATCATGGCCTGAAATTTGCCAGTGGCCACGGTGATTTTTTTTGTGCGGATTTCGCGGATAAACTGTTCGTAAAGATGCGCTGCCTCAGCGGGTGGCGCGGCCGTGGAGTAGGAAGGGCGCCTTCCCTTGCGACAGTCGCCGAATAGGGTGAACTGGGAAACCACCAATATCTCGCCCTGCACTTCAAGCAACGAAAGGTTCATGAGCCCTTGGGTGTCTTCAAAGATGCGGAGATTGGCAATCTTGTCGGCCAGGAGCGCGGCATCTTGCTCCGCGTCATTTTTCCCTACGCCGAGAAGAACAAGGAGTCCCGGCCCGATGGCGCCGCAGATTTCTCCATCGACATGAACAGAGGCTTGGCTAACCCTTTGGACAACGGCGCGCATGAGGTCTACTCCAGATTTCCGGAGGGAACCGGGTCGAGGTTGCCCAGGGTAAACTGCAAGATGGCTGTTGCCGCAAGGGTTGCCGTTTCGGCCCGCAGAATCCTCGGTCCTAAGGAGACCGGAGTAAAACCTTCTTGTCGGGCGCAGGCAACCTCTGCCTCGCTGAACCCTCCCTCCGGTCCGAGGAGGAAAAATACCGAGCGGTAATTGTTTTTCGGAGTGGCAAGCGCCTCATGCAATGTGTGCTTGCTTTCGTCTTCCCAGAAGATCAGTCGTATGTCACAAGGCGGGGGGTGGCTTATGAGATCGGGTAATTCTCTGGGTTCATGGAGTTCCGGTGGTTTGGCCCGATTGCATTGCTTGCAGGCCTCAAGAACGATGCGTTGCCAACGTTCCGCCTGTGTTTCTCTTTGCGGTTTGTGGCTTCCGTGTTCCGAGTAAAAGGGCCAGACGGTATCAACCCCCATCTCCGTCGTCTTTTGTAGGATGAGCTCCATTTTCTGGCCCTTGAGCAGTGCTTGGCCCAGATGGAGCCGGACCTTGGGCGGAAGATCATGACTTTGCGCGATGATGGTCGCGGTCACCCGATCTTTGTGGAGCTGTTTGATAAGCGCTTGGTAGCGTGCGCCGGTTCCGTCAAAAAAGGTAATGGGATCGCCGGGGGAAAGCCTGAGGACGTTCCGGAGGTGATGGGCTTCCGGCCCCGTCAGCTGCGCGGTTTCTCCGGTGATATCTGCTGGGTTTATGAAGAAGCGACGGAGGCTCATGGGTGTTTATGGCCGGGCGAAGAGAAGAGCGCTCCATTCCCCTTCTGCCTTGGTTTCTTGATGTGTCAGGCCAAGAGCGGTATAGGCGGCCCGGATATTGTCCGTCTGGGGTCCGGTCAGGATCCCTGCCATGATCAGCCTTCCGTTTGGGGCCAGATGCGCGGCAAGGGCGTTGGCAAGTTCAATGAGGGTATCATGAATGATATTGGCGATGACCAGATCGAATTGTTGTGGGATGTCTTGCAGGGTAACATCGTTTGCTTTAATGATGGGAAACAGGTTGTTGCGGAGGATGTTTTCCTCCGCAACCGCCACGGCTTCCGGGTCATTGTCGATGGCCAACACCTCCTGGGCGCCAAAAAGAGCGGCGGCCATGGCCAGGATGCCCGTGCCGGTGCCGACATCGAGAACGGTTTTCGGGGCGGTTTCATGGCCGTGAAAAAGCGCCTCGATGAATTCAAGGGCCAGCTTGGTGCTGGCATGATGGCCGGTGCCAAAGGCCATGCCCGGATCCATTTCGATAATCTTTTCGCCGGGGCCGGGCTGGTATGATTCCCAGGTGGGCTTGATGACAAGGTGGGCTGTGATCGGTAGGGGTTTGAAGCCTTCCTTCCAGGTTTTGTTCCAGTCTTCATCGGGAACGATTTCTGTCGCGAGGCGGGTGTTTTCCTCTCCAGGGTTGAGGAAGGCGAGTTCCGCGAGGTAGTCGGTAATGGTTTTCAGCACCTCGGTGGCTTGGGGGGTATTTTCCAGATAGCCGACAATCTGTTCCTGGGCCGGATTGGTTGCCGCGATGGGAATCTGCTCCACTCCGCCGGTCTGCTCGCAGATGAAATCGGCAATGGGGTCTGAGATGGTCTCGCTGGCGGTGATGGTGATTCGGATCCAGGATTTTAAGGGGGTATGTGCTTGTTTTTTTGCTGGCATCAGGAATCCTATGGGGAATAGACGATTGTATGGAAATATGCCGGAGACTGTATCGAAGTGCGTTACTGTACCGGATGCTGTATGCTCAGGCAAGAGGTAGTTGCGGTACAGGCGTGGATTACGATTGTGCCCCTTTCATATCTATATAAGGTGTCGGGTTTGACGTGATGGACGAAAAAAAGATACAGGAACTTCTTGAAAAGGTGAGTTGCGGGGGAAGCACTGTTGCCGAGGCCTTGGCGGAATTGAAGAATTTTCCTGCCGAGATGCTCTCCTGTGCGCATCTCGATCATCATCGGCGGTTGCGGACAGGGGTGCCGGAAGTAGTTTATGGTGAAAATAAGAACGCCAGTCAGATCGCGGATATATTAAAAAAACTGCTCCAGTTTTCTCCTGCGGTTATGGCAACGCGGGTGAGTCATGCTAAGGGGGCGGCGGTTTGCCTGGAGCTTCCTGGGCTTGTGTATCATGAAGCCGCTCGGATGTTGACTGCGCAGTTGGCAGCAATACCGCCGGAGGGTGATGGGGGGGCAGGCCTGGTTTTGGTGCTTACCGCCGGAACCTCAGATATCCCTGTGGCGGAAGAGGCCTATGTAACCTTGCGTTGCTTGGGGAATACGGTTGAGCGGTTCTATGATGTCGGGGTGGCCGGAATTCATCGGCTGCTTTCCCGGCGGGACCTTCTCGAGAAGGCAGGAATATTGATCGTTGTCGCCGGCATGGAAGGAGCTCTTCCCAGTGTAGTTGGGGGGCTGGTGGATAAACCCATTATCGCGGTGCCCACCAGTGTTGGCTATGGAACAGGTTTTGGAGGTATTGCCGCGCTCTTGGGCATGCTCAACAGCTGTGCTCCTGGGGTGGCGGTTGTTAATATTGATAACGGTTTTGGCGCTGCGTGCATGGCCTCACGTATCAGTAAGCAAATCAACGGGCACTCCGGGGGGGTATGATCTTTTTTTTGGGCAATAACCCGAATTCTGGGTGCCTGAATAACTGCGCAGCCATCCAGAATCCCGGCAGGACCTGCGGCTTGCTTTTGGTGGCGTCGCAGAAAATCAAGGAGTTACGGCGCATGTTCTCTGGGTGTTTGTTTTTTTGAATATTTCCGCATTATTGCTGTTGACAAGGGGTGGCTCTTCGGCTATTTTGGCCCCCGAACGATAACCCAACACCAAGACGAGCGGGTTAGAAAAACGTCATAAAACATCTTGACGGGCTCTGGTGTTTCGGTTATCTTGTTTTTTTCCCACTCGTTGGGTAGCCTCGGTTTCCGGGGCGCAGCGATCATTGAAAACTGAATAGTGAAGAAAGTAAAAGATGGGCCCCAAGAAACCGGAGCTTCGGCTTCGGGGAGTTTTATTGCATTAAAGAGATCAAGATCTCGGTATAAAGAAGAGTGGGTTCTTCGGAACCTGTTCAGATATTAAACTGGAGAGTTTGATCCTGGCTCAGATTGAACGCTGGCGGCGTGCTTAACACATGCAAGTC